>JBHENM010000280.1:0-4447 GCA_046262035.1 Acidimicrobiales bacterium
GCACCTGCTGGTCGCCCACCTGAAGTTGACGCCGATCGAGCGCCGGGGACGGGGCTACGGGCGCCGACGAACCAACAACCGCATCGGCCACGTGCTCACCGCGGTGCGCTCCTTCTACCGCTTCGCCGTGGCCACCGGTCGAGTGTCCGACCGGGTCCTGCCCTTGCTCTGGGAGGTGGGCGACACCCGCTTCCTGCCCGAGGAGCTGAAACCCGAGGGGGGCGGGCTGCAGTACCGGGCCGTGCCCCGCCATCAGCTACCGAGGGAGAGGAACGACTCGCCCGACGCCGTCACCGGTGAAGAAGCCGGTCGGATGCTCAAGGCCGCCGAGCACTGGCGGGACCGCTTCCTGATCGTGTTGCTCTGGCACTGCGGGCTCCGCATCGGCGCCGCCCTGGGACTGCGGCGCTGCGACGTGCACTTCATGGAGAACGCCACGGTCCTCGGTTGCCGCATCGGCGGCCCCCACGTGCACGTGGTCCCCCGGGACAACCCCAACCGGGCGCAGGCCAAGACGCACCGACCGTTCTCGGTCCCCGTCCCGGCCGAGGTCGTGGCCGTCTACGAGATGTACCTGCTGGAGCGAGCCACGGTGCCGACGGCGGCCGAGTGCGACTTCGCCTTCGTCAACCTCTTCCATGCCCCCGTCGGTTCGCCCATGCGCTATGCGACCGCCCACCAGCTGCTCCAGGGTCTGTCGGCGCGGGCCGGGCTCGACCGCGCCGTCACGCCCCACATGTTCCGGCACGGGACCGGCCGGGCCCTGGTGGACAGCGGAGTGGATATCGCCGTGATCAAGGAGATCCTCCATCACGCTCGGTTCCAGTCAACGGGGGTCTACGCCCGTCCGGGCCACGATCGCCTCCGCCTGGCGATCGACAACCTCCCGCCTCTTCCCCGACCGGACCGAGAACGGAGCCGGTAGTGGTCAGCGCCGTGTCGCCGCGCCCTCTCCCCGCCGCCGTTCCTGGCCCGGCTGAGCGACTTCGTTCCCATGTCGACGTGCCCCGCCTGATGAGGCTGGGGTGGGACCCCGACACCCGGATCTGGAAAGTCGACCCCGCCCAGTCGGTCTTCTCCTATCGAAGCTGCGCCGTCGCTGGCTGCGGCTACATGGTCTCCGGCAGGGAAGGCCTGTGCATGGGGTGCCTCCTGCGATGGCGGGCAGGGACCTCCTCCCTCGATGAGTTCCTTTCCCAGCCCCTCGCCCGGGACCGCTGGCGTTCCGAGCGGCTGTGCAGGATCTGCTGCACCCCCGGCCATGGGCGCCCGGCCAAGGTCAACGGCCTCTGCCTGTACTGCGAGGCGACGCGCCGCCGGCGCAAGCAGACGGTCGAGGCCTACATCGCCGGCGATCACCACTTCCCCGCGGCCCAGGCCCGGCCGACGATGGGGACGTGCGTCGCCGCGGCCTGTGGACGTCTGGCCGCGTTCAGGATGGGCCTCTGTCAGGGCCATCACGACTGGTGGCGCGACGCCGGGCGGCCGGAGGTCTCGACGTGGTCCGCGACCGCGGACCCTCTGCTGGGAGATCGGGGCAGTCGGATCTCCCTTGCCGGGCTCCCAGAGCGTTTCCAGCTCGAGCTCCTCTTCGGCATCCAGGTTGGCCTCGACCATGGCCGCAAGTTGCGGCCCACGGTGCTGCGGACGGTGATCGGTTGGGCCCGCCGAGAGGAAAGCGGCTCCTTCGAGGCGCTCCTGGCGCCAGCCGCGGACACACAGTCCCGTCAGTTCATTGACCAGACCGTCGATGCCATCGCGTTGACGACCAAGACCCCCGAGCTCGAGTGCGCCAAGGACGTGTGGGACCTTCGGGTCTGGGGACTTGCCGGCAATCTCTTCTTCGTCGGCGGGCCGGCCCCCCGGAACCCGGCGAAGCTGCCGATGGGCCCCATCCACCAGCGGTGGCTCCGCGACGCAGTAAAGGCGTGGGCGGCGTCCCGGCTTCCCCTTGCCAGCACCGACACCGGCGTCAGGTCGGTGGTGGCCGCGGTCGGACGATGGTCGGCCCATCTCAGCCGGCGCGAGGACGGCGGGGATGACCCCACCACGCTTGGCAAGGACGACATCACCTCGTTTCTGGCCGCTCTGCGGGTGGTGGTCAACCAGGGGCGGCTCCATCCCTACATGCACACCAAGACCGTCTCCGCCCTGCGACGGTTCCTCCGGGAGGGTCGCGACCTGGAGCTCGATCAGCGGGGTGGGCCGCTGTGCGGCTTGTCCCGCTCGGTTGGTGTCGAACGCCGAGAGGTCCCCGCCGCGCCGAGAAGGGACGCCGAGGACGAAGTCGGCGACGCCATCCCCGACGCAGTGCTGGTCCAGCTCCTCGGCGACGACAACCTCGGCCTGCTCAGCCCGGACGGCCGTCGTCGTTTCGAGATCGGCCTCGAGGTGGGCCGCCGGCCCGGTGAGCTCTGCCGCCTCGCCTACGACTGCCTCGCTTACGACCAGCGCATCAACGAACAGACCGGGGAAACCGACCTCAAGCCGGTCCTCGTCCACGACATGCGCAAGGTGCACACGGTCGGCTGTCGGCTGCCGATCCACGAGCACACTGCCAAGCTCATCCGAGACCAACAAGCCGCGGTGCGAGCTCGCTTTCCCACCACGCCGAGGGCGGAGCTGGCGCTCTTCCCCGGCATCCAGCGTGACCAGGGTGGGCGCCGACCGGTCTCGACGAGCCGGTGGGCGAGCGAGATGCGGGCGTGGGTGAGCCAGCTGGAGCTGTTCGAGGGCTGGCTCGACGGTCAAGGTGGCCTGCACCTGCTCCGAGACAGCGGCGCCGGGCCCGTGCGGTTCGACCGGGCCAGGCTGTTCCCCCAAGCCTTGCGACATACCTACGCCCAGCGCCACGTGAACGCCGGCACGCCCGTCGAGGTTCTCAAAGAGCTGATGGGCCACGAGAAGCTGGACACCACCAGCGGGTACTACCGCATCTCGGCCGAGCGGAAGCGCAACGCGGTGAAGCGGGTCATGCCCCTCCAGGTGACGGTCTCGGGAGCCAGGCTGCGCCTGCTCGATGACACCAGCGCCAGCGATCTTGGCTTGTACGCGATCTCCCAGGTTGCCGTTCCGATGGGGAGCTGTGTGGAGCCCTCCAACGTCCGGGCCCGCGGCGGCGCCTGTGACTTTCGCTACCGCTGCTTCGGCTGCACGCATTTCAGGACCGATCCGTCCTACCTGCCCGAGCTTCGCGCCTACCTCTCCAAGCTGCTCGCCACCCGGGAGCGCTTGGCCGTCGCCGTGCCCCAGCTGGCTGACTGGGCGCGACGAGAGGCGCTGCCGTCGGAGGAGGAGATCGACGCCGTCCGCCGCCTCGTCGACGCCTGCGATGAGACTCTCGGCCACCTTGACGCCGACGACCGAGCCGCCGTCGAGGAGGCCATCGCGGTGCTCAGGACGGGGCGGGCGACCATGGACACCACCTTCCCGGTCCAGTTCCGAGGGGTCGTCGCCCAGCCAGCGCCGGTGCTGTTCCCGACGATTGCCGCCCAGGCAGGGCACCTCCAATGAGCGAGCCGGCCGGGGACCGGCTCCGCCGGCTCAGGCGCGTGGACTCCGAGGTGAAGACGGCCCGACTGCGAGCCGCCATCGAGGCCGCGGGCATCGCCGGTGGACCGTTCGCCGTCTCTGAGATCGCTCGTCAGGCCCACGTCTCCCGGCGCTTCGTCTACGACCACCCCGAGCTTCGGGCCGAGATCGATCTCAAGGCGGCCGAGTCAGTCGGGCGGTTCACGGGGCGCCTGGTCGCCTCCGCTCGGGTGACCGGGGCGTCACTGCGCGCCGACAGCGAGAACGCCAGAGCCGAGAACCAGCGGCTGCGCGAGCGCATCCGCGTCCTTGAAGCCCGCATGTGCGAGGTGCTCGGCGCCGAGGTCGCGTCCGAGATCGCAGGGCAGGGAGTGCTGGTCGGCGAGAAGTCACTGCGCGAGGAGATCGCCGTCCTCCGGCAGGAGCTTGGCAACCTCACCGACGACCTGCGCCGCAGGGACGAGGACCTTGAGGGTGCCCGTCAGGCGAACCGCGAACTGATGAGCGAGCTGAACCGGCAGAGACCATGAGGGACCAACGGGTGCCCATCGTGGGGCTGGACCAGATCGAGGCGGTCGAGCTGTCGGAGATCCTCGAAACACTCGCCGACTGGCTCCGTGACCCCGACGTGGCTGTGGGCGCCAGCTGGAGCCGTCACACCGGCGGGGCACTGAGCCTGGCCTCCTTTCGTGCTGACCTGCTCGCCTGGGCTCGCCTTCTTCTCGCGCGGGGCGAACGGCCATGACGGGCTGCCGTCCGGCCCGCCAAAGCTCCTAGTCTTCCCGTGCCGGTTGACCCGACGGAGTGCAATCCGTTCGCGTGCTCTCGCTGTGTCCGGAAGGAGCGACACGCACAGGTGTGCGTCAGGCAACGTCGCAGGTAGACCTCACGAATCCTGCGCTGACTACCCAGAGAA
>JBHENM010000281.1:0-1211 GCA_046262035.1 Acidimicrobiales bacterium
AAGAGGGGGTTCACAGCGCCACCCGGGCGTCATCTCGGATGGGCCCTGGGGGGCCCATGGGGAGCGGCCGCCACCGGCCTCCCCGTCGCGTGCTCGCCGCTCCCGCACCACGAAGCTCGCCCTACCGCCCGACAATGTCGACCTAGGAGATGCGTTGCCGCAAGGGGGTGGCTTGCCCTAGCCAGCGCTCCATGGGCGTGACCGTGGCGGCCCTCGGCGCCCGATGGAACGAGTATCCCAGACCCGTCCGACCAATGAGCGCAGCCGCACCGCCGGGCGTCGGTATCGTCTGGGCCTGTGGCCGAGGAGGAATGGCTGGATGCCGAGGCAGCGGCACGGCATCTGGGGCTGCCGACCGGCTTCATCTACGCCATGGTCAACGCCGACCAGCTCCCCGCTCTCCGCTTTCCTGTGCGCATCCGACGCCACGATCTGGCGGGCTGCCTCGAACGCTGCAAGATCAAGCCGGGCGATCTCGCTCACCTCGACCCCAACGGGGACAGACGAGGGGGAAACCGCAAGGCACCCCTCACCAGCAGGGGTACTCCCGACCGCCGCTTCGGGCGCCGGAACGATCTGGGGACGAAGGACTCCCCCGGTGCTCGTTGAGCGCCACCTCGCCGCCGCGTGGAGGTCGGCGCGCCTGGCATAGTCGGGGCTGCGCGCCGCAGGTGGAGCACCGACCTTGGCTGTGATTCTCCACGCCAGGGCCCGGGCCGCCGGGGACCGGTCTGCGCCGCAGCCGCACGATCCTCGGGGAAGAGCCGGCCGGACGTAACCGCGCCTACGCCCCGAACGGCACATCGTTGCGATGCCGAGGAGCGGTGACCGAGCGGGATAGGGGGCGCGCGTTCTGGGGCATCAGGTCGTCCGCGTAGATAGCTCCGAACGGCAGTTCTGCTCCTCCCGACCCGGGAAGTATCTCACTTCAGCCCTCGGTGTCCGCTCATGCCGAGATCGAAGGGTATGTGTAGATTCCGTCCGTATAGCGCCCCGTTCCCGGGACGGTTCACCGGACCACCCTGACAAGAGAATCACCCTGTACGAGAAGGTGGTGTAAGGCGACACCGCCCATTCGGGGCGTCAGCCCCGACGATCACGCAGCCGGCTCGAGTACGACCCGATAGCCGAGAGCCTGGAGCTGGCTCACGGCCCGCTGGCGGGTCCGATCCGTGTCTCGCTGCACGAAGTAGTCGCCGCCAAGGTCCTCG
>JBHENM010000282.1:0-1481 GCA_046262035.1 Acidimicrobiales bacterium
GGGGCCGACGACCCGGGCCAGGCCGTCGTGGTCGAGGGCCCGCACGCCGGAGGTCCAGGCCTGGTACGAGCGGTCGAGCAGCTCGAGGGCGCCGGCCGCGGTGGCAGGCCAGTCGGTGGTCTGGTAGGACACCGAGCCGCCGCCGAAGTGGGCGCTGGCCCGCATCGCGAACAGTCCGATGGCGATGTGACCGAGGCGCCAGGCGATGGTCGTGAGGGGCGCCGGGTCGGGCTCGGGCAGCTCGAAGTCGGCTACCCAGTCTCCGGCCCCGGCGGCCATCGCGGAGGTCGCCTCGCCCCGGGGCCGGATGCTCCAGCATCCCGGCACCGGCTCCCACAGGTACTCGGCGTCGGTGAGACCTTCGAGCCGGGGGCGCAGCTGCACCCGCCAGTGCCAGTCGAGCTGCTCGACGCACTCGCGGGTCCAGTCGATCGTCACGTCTGTCGTCGTCATGAGAGCACCATAGGATCGACTGCGGACAGTTTCGGTCGGGAGCAGGGGATCACCGCCGAGGACGTGCCATGGCCATGCCGCTGCACGACCCGGGGTCGCTGATGACTCTGGATGAGTGGATGGCGTTACCGGAGGACGACGCCTACCGGCTCGCCCGGCAGCTCGACGAGCAGCTGCCCTCCGGTTGGGACTTCCCTCTCGACGTCGAGGTCGTGGTGCGGGCGGATCATCCGCCGATCGTGCGGGTGCCCGATCTCGTGGTCACCAGGGTCGCGGCAGGAGACAGGCGGCTGGTGGCGTCGAGAGCCCGACGACCGCCGGTGAGCTTGTCACGACTGCGCCCTTCAGCCTGCGCATCGACATCTCCGCACTGGTCGCCCCGCGTTCCTAGCCTCATCGCGGAACCTCTCCGCCTACCATCCCGCCCGTAGTCGAGGAGTGTCGTGGGTAGGATTGCGATCGTGACCCTCCACACCGACACCGTCGGCAGCAGCGAGGTCCGAGCCGAGGACCTGGAGCCGTACCGCCGGGAGCTCACCGGCTACTGCTACCGGATGCTCGGCTCCCTCTTCGAGGCCGACGACGCCGTGCAGGAGACGATGGTGCGGGCGTGGCGGGGCCTCGAGGGTTTCGCGGGACGATCGGCCGTTCGCTCCTGGCTCTACCGCATCGCCACGAATGTGTGCCTCGACATGGTGCGGGGTCGCAGGCGCCGTGCCCGTCCGATGGACCTGGGGCCGTCCTCGACGGCCGCCTCGGAGCTCGGCCCGGCGCTCCCCGAGCACGCGTGGGTCACGCCCGTGCCCGACTCCCGCGTCCTGCCGACCGGCGGCGACCCGGCCGAGCTGGCGGTTGCGAGGGAGAGCATCCGGCTGGCGTTCGTCACGGCCCTGCAGCACCTGCCCGCCCGGCAGCGGGCGGTGCTGATCCTGCGGGACGTGCTGCGCTGGCAGGCAGCCGAGGTGGCCGAGCTGCTCGAGAGCAGCGTGGCGTCGGTCAACAGCGCGCTGCAGCGCGCACGGGCCACC
>JBHENM010000283.1:0-8223 GCA_046262035.1 Acidimicrobiales bacterium
CCTCCCCTCCAGAGCTTCGAGGGCGTGAGCAACCAGGACAACGAGGCTGTGCACGGATTCCCCTTCCTGCCTCCCGATCCCACGGGCGAGGCGGGGCCCAATCACTACGTCCAGGCCGTGAATCGTTCCATCGGCGTGTTCAGCAAGACGGGGGTGATGGCGCCGGGGTTCCCCAAGAGGTTGCGCGACGTCTGGGCCGGGTTCGGAGGTGTGTGCGAGACCCAGACACGGGGAGATCCGATCCTCCTGTACGACCAGCTGGCCGACCGGTGGACGGTCAGCCAGTTCGCCGAGGAGAACGGCTTCCGAGGCCCCTTCTTCCAGTGCATCGCCGTCTCCGCCACCGGCGACCCTACCGGGAGCTATCACCGGTACGCCTTCTTCTACGACGACACCGAGATCAACGAGTACCCGAAGCTCGCCGTCTGGCCCGACGCCTACTACATGTCGGTCGACGAGTTCACCGGGTCGCTGGCCAACTCCACAGGTACGGGACTGGTCGCCTTCGAGCGGGACAAGATGCTGGCCGGGCTCCCGGCGGCCCAAGTGCAGTTCGAGATCCCTCCCCACCTCTTCTCGCTGCTACCGAGCGACGTGGACGGGTCGACGCTCCCGCCACCCGGCTCGCCCAACTACTTCGTGTCGCTCGAACAGGGTCCGGCGGACGGTCCCGCGAGCCTCGAGGTGTGGAAGTTCCACGTGGATTTCGCCAACCCTGGGGCCTCTACCCTCACAGGGCCCGTCGCCCTGCCCATCCCTCAGTTCCAGCAGGTCTGCGGCTATCTGGAGAGCTGCATACCGCAGCCCAACACGCTGGCCCGACTCCACTCGTTCTCCCACACAGTGATGTTCCGGGCCGCCTACCGGAACTTCGGCACCCACGAGTCGATCGTCTTCAACCACACGGTCGACGTCAACGGCGCCGATCACGCCGGTGTCCGGTTCTACGAAGTCCGTGGTCTGGGCGCCGCCGTGCCCGTGGTCGCCCAGCAGGGGACTTACGCACCCGACGGCGACAACCGGTGGATGGGCAGCGTGGCCATGGACAGGGTCGGAAACCTGGCCGTCGGGTACTCGGTGGCCAGCGCCCAAACGTTCCCTTCGGTGCGCTACACGGGCAGGCTGGCGTCCGACCCCCCCGACGCGCTCACCCGCAGCGAGCAAAGCCTCGTCGAGGGCAGCGGCTCGCAGACGGCAGAGCCGGGGCGCTGGGGCGACTACAGCCACATGAGCGTCGACCCCGTAGATGACTGCACGTTCTGGTACACCCATGAGTACTACGCCCGGACCAGTCAGCTGGGCTGGCGGACCCGTATCGGCTCGTTCGTGTTCCCCGGGTGCCGGGGGCCACGGACGACTGCGACGACCGTGACCGCGTCGCCCAACCCGTCCGACTTCGGTGACCCCGCGACCTTCGTCGCCACCGTCGGACCGAGCGCTCCTGGAGATGGCCCCGTCCCCACCGGGCAGGTGGTGTTTTCCGTGGATGGCCGCGACGTGGCCACCGTTCCCCTCGATGGCGCCGGCCAGGCCACGTACGCGTCTGCGGTCCTCCAGCCGGGGAACCACTCGGTGACGGCCCGCTACCTCGGCGACGCCGAGCACCTGGCGAGTGCGAACGGCCAGGCCGTGACCCAGCGAGTCACGTGCACCAACAACCTCACTGGTCGGGTGCAGGGGCCCCTGGTGATGACGCCGGGATCGTGGTGTCTGCGGCGCGCCATAGTCAGCGGAGACGTCACGGTTCACCCGGGGGCGGCTGTCTCCCTGAGCCAGACGAGCGTTGCCGGCGGGATCGTCACCGACGGCGCCAAGGCCATCGGCCTCTGCTCGGTTGTGGTGCGGGGCACGGTCACCATCCGGAACAGCGCCGGCTTCGTGCTCGTCGGCGATCACGAACAGGGCTGCACGGGCAACGTGATCACCGGCGACCTCCTGTTGGAGGGCAACATCGGAGGCTTCGCCGTGGGCCACAACGCCACCGGCGGTCTTGCCGCCCGAACCAACGCCGGAGGGGGACCTCTCCCCGAGAGCTCGCGGGCCGAGATCGCCGGGAACCGGATCCGGGGAGACCTGAGCTGCACCGGGAACGTGCCGCCGCCGACCAACGACGGCCGGCCCAACGTGGTCACCGGTGCCCGCCGCGGCCAGTGCTCCTCACCTGGGTTTTGACCGCTTCTAGTCGTCGGCCGCCTTCGACGTGCCGTGCAGCCGGTCGTGGAGGCCTTCCAGAGTGGCTGCGCTCAAGCCCTCCACGGCTTCGAGATCGTGAACTTGCCGGAGGTGTTCGTAGAGGGTCCGGTCTTCCGACGTAACCCCTTCGTGGCTGTGCTCGTCCGTCGCTCCGGTGGCGTTCTCGATGGATTCTTCCGGCACGTGGTCCATGATCGGGCCTCGACTCTTTTCCCGGGGCGACGTAAGCTTGCGTAACGCACGGCGCCCGAGCGAGACGGTACTGGGGATGGGCGAAGGACAAACCACCGATCGGAACGATCGGTTGCTGGCGCCGACGAAATGCGTGTCGGCGGCCGTCATCCCAGTGCTGGTGGCCGCCTTCGTGATCCTCTACCTGTTCCCCGACCGGACCCAGAAGCTGTGGGGCTGGACGATCACGCTCAGCATGTCCGCCCTCATCATGGGTGGCGGGTACCTGGCCGGCGCCTACTTCTTCACGAGAGTCGTCCGCTCGCGTGAGTGGCACCGGGTGGGCGTCGGTTTTCCCGCCATCACCGTTTTCAGCAGCGTTCTGATGGTGGCTACGGTTCTCCACTGGGAGCGCTTCAACCACGACCACGTGTCGTTCTGGGCCTGGCTGCTCCTCTACGCCTCGACGCCTCTGCTCCTGCCCCTCTTGTGGGCCAACAACCGCCGGACCGATCCCGGCACGCCGTCGCCCTCCGGCGATGTCCGGATCCCCCGGCCGGTGCGGATCGCGGTCGGGGTGGGCGGAGCCGCGCAGCTCGCCTTCGCCGCGTTCATGTTCGGCTGGCCCGATGTCGTAGCCAGGTCGTGGCCGTGGCCCGTCGACGCAGCTACGGCTCGCTCGATCAGCGCTTTCGTCGCCTTTCCGGCCGTCACGTGGCTGTGGTTTCTCCTCGACGACCGGTGGAGCAGCTTCCGGATCACCCAACAGGCGGCGACCCTCGGCCTCGTCCTGGTGGGAGTGGGCGCTCTCCGCGCTCGTGACGACTTCCGCAGCGACGGCCGGTTCTGGACCTACCTGGTGACCGTGGTCGTGACCATCGCCCTCAACGTCGCCCTCTACTGGGCCATGGAGCGCCGGGCGCACCGAGACTCGATGCCCGCGCCCGCAGGTTCTCAGCCGGATCGCGTACCGGCCCGCTGAAGCGGCGAAAACCGGCGGCGTCGACGGCGCGGTCGGTTGCAGTTGCGCGCGACCATGGCGCAGCACACCGGGGAACGGGAGCGCGCAGCTTGGTCGACATCGCAGGGCTGGCGGAGGTGCTGGCCGCCTTCGTCCACGACGGCGACGTCGTGGCCCTCGAAGGCTTCACTCACCTCATCCCCCATGCCGCCGGCCATGAGCTGATCCGTCAGGGCCGCCGCGACCTGACCCTGGTGCGGATGACGCCGGACGTCGTGTACGACCAGCTCATCGGAGCGGGGTGCGCGTCGCGGCTGGTCTTCTCGTGGGGCGGGAACCCGGGAGTGGGATCCCTCCACCGTTTCCGGGACGCGGTGGAGCGGGGGTGGCCACAGCCACTCGAGATCGAGGAGCACAGCCATGCGGGCATGGCCGCCCGCTACGTCGCCGGCGCGTCAGGGCTGCCCTTCGGCGTCCTGAGGGGTTACACCGGGACCGACCTTCCCGCCCGCACGTCCACCATCGCCTCGGTCGTCTGCCCGTTCACGGGTGAGCGGCTCACGGCGGTCCCCGCCCTCACCCCTGACGTCACCGTCATCCACGCTCAGCGGGCCGACCGGAGGGGGAACGTCCAGCTCTGGGGGATCCTGGGCATCCAGAAGGAAGCTGCCCTGGCCGCTCGGGTAGCGGTGGCGACAGTGGAAGAGGTGGTCGGGAAACTCGATCCCCGGCCCGGCGCCGTCGTCCTCCCGGCCTGGACCCTCCAGGCCGTCTGCCCGGTTCCCGGCGGCGCCCACCCCTCCTACGCCCACGGATACAGCACGCGGGACAACGCCTTCTACGCCGCGTGGGACGCCATCAGCCGCGACCGGGCCCGGTTCGGGGGCTGGATCGACCGGCACGTTCTCGGTACCGATGACCACGCCCAGCACCTGTCCAGCCTGGCGGCGGCCGGTGGCTGACGGCGGTTGGACGCCGCAGGAGATGATGACGGTCGCCGCCGCCCGGGCCCTCGGAAACGGAACGACGGTCTTCGTCGGCATCGGCCTTCCCAGCACCGCCGCCAACCTGGCCCGGCTGACGCATGCGCCCGGCGTGGTGCTCGTTTACGAGTCGGGCACGATCGGGTCGAAGCCCCCCCGCCTGCCGCTGTCCATCGGCGACGGCGTCCTGGCCGATACGGCCGACGCCGTGGTATCCGTTCCCGAGATCTTCGCCTACTGGCTCCAGGCCGGGCGCATCGACGTCGGCTTTCTCTCGGCTGCGCAGATCGACCGGTACGGCAACCTCAACACCACCGTCATCGGGAACTACGACGAGCCGGACGTGCGCCTGCCGGGAGCAGGCGGGGCGCCGGAGATTGCCGCCTCGTGCGGGGAGGTCATTGTGATGGTTCGCCACAATCCCCGAACCTTCGTCGAGCATCTCGACTTCGTGACGACGGTGGGGCACGGGTCGGGGCCCACCGACCGCACCCGGCACGGCTTCCGCGGTCGCGGGCCGACCCTCGTCATCACCGATCTCGGGGTACTCCGACCTGACCCTTCCAACTGTGAGCTGACTCTCACCGACCTTCACCCCGGAAGCACGGCTGAGGAGGCGAGGGCCGCCACCGCTTGGGATCTCGCCGTCCATCCTGAACTGAGGGAGGTAGCCGCGCCCACGGGCGAGGAGTTGGACGTGCTGCGGCGGCTCGAGGCCACCAGGGGAGCGACCTAGTGGGCGCCGGACCCGGAGAGGTGTTCATCCTCGACGCGGTTCGGACTCCCGTCGCCCGGTACGGCGGGGCCTACGCCTCCGTGCGGCCCGACGACCTCGCCGCGGTAGTGGTCAGGAGCCTCCTCGATCGCACCCCGTCCCTGGATCCGGCGGCCGTCGACGACGTCGTGCTGGGGGACGCCAACGGCGCCGGGGAGGACAACCGGAACGTCGCCCGCATGGCTGCCCTGCTGGCCGGCATGCCACCGTCGGTGCCGGGGGTCACCGTCAACCGCCTGTGCGGATCTGGGCTCGAGGCCGTGATCCATGCCGGTCGCGCCATCGCCCTCGGCGACTCGGCCGTGTGCATCGCCGGAGGCGTCGAGTCCATGAGCCGGGCCCCCTGGGTGGTGCTCAAGCCCGACTCGCCCTTCCCACGCGACGACGCCATGCTCCACTCGACCACCTTGGGGTGGCGCTTGGTGAACCCGCGCTTGCCGCCCGAGTGGACGATTCCGTTGGGTGAGGGGGCCGAGGTGCTGGCCGAGCGCGATCGGATAGGCCGGCGCAGCCAGGACGAGTTCGCCTTGGCCAGCCACCGCCGGGCCGAGGCCGCGTGGCAGTCGGGCCGCTTTCAGCCCGAGGCGGTGGCCGTCCCCGGTCCTGACGGACGCGCTCTCCTAGAGCGGGACGAGAGCATCCGCCCCGACACGTCGCTCGAGGCCCTGGCCCGGCTACGGCCGGCCTTCCGCCCCGACGGGACTGTCACCGCAGGAAACTCCTCCCCGCTGAGCGACGGTGCCGCGGCCCTGCTGCTGGCTGACGAAGCGACGGTGGCGGGCTTGGATGCTCAGCCGCTCGCCCGGATGGTGGCGCGCGGCCTTAGTGCGGTCGAGCCGCCCGTCTTCGGGATCGCACCCGTGCCCGCGGCGGAGGAGGCCTTGAAGCGGGCCGGCATCGGGTGGGCCGATCTCTCCGTGGTGGAGGTCAACGAGGCTTTCGCCGTCCAGGTCCTCGCCTGCCTGGAGGCGTGGCCCGAGTTGGACCCGGCGATCGTGAACCCCAACGGGGGCGCCATCTCCCTCGGTCACCCGATCGGCTGTTCTGGGGCACGGATCCTGGCCAGCCTGGCGTGGGAGTTGCGGCGGCGAGGGGGCGGGTTCGGCCTGGCGGCCATATGCATCGGGGTGGGCCAGGGACTGGCGGTCGTCCTCGAGGCCTGATCCGGGGGACAACCTGGCCTTTACGCGGCGAGGTGGGCGCCGCACGAGGCCGGCGCCCATCCCTCCTGGAGATGATCTGCGCGTGGCGCAGCGAGGAACTACTTCTCGTCGAGGCGCTCCCGGAGGTTGTCGGCCTGCTCCTCGATGGGCGGCTCCTGGCTGGAATCGTCGGTCACGACCTTCTTCCAGTTCTCCATCTCGGATCCGCCCGGCACCATCCCTCCCTGCGTGAAGGCGGGACCGCCCTCACCCTTCACCCACTCCTCGCCCTCGGCGACGGTGCCCTGGGGCTCAGGGCTCTGCGTCTCGCTCATGGCTACCTCCATCGGATCGGTTCCTGAAGCGTCTACCCGAGCGACGGTGGTGAGAAACGGCCGGGACGCTGGTAGGAGGGAGGTTTGGGCCTCACCTCGGCGGGAGACAGAGTTGCCATGCTCACCATCATCCTGATCGTCCTGATCCTCCTCCTTCTGTTCGGTGGAGGCGGTTACTACACCCGCGGCCGTCGTCGCCTGTAGCGCCCTCGGAGCTGGCGGACAGACCGCTAGCCTGTCGGGGCGCCAAGGCGCAGACGATCGCCAGTAGGAGGCGAAATGGACCTCGGAAGGCAGATCCGCGAGCAAGTTCGCGAACAGGTCCGCAAGGCCATGGCCGATGCCAAGCGGGCCCAGGCGGCGGCGAGCGGCGCCACCACCTCTGGGTCATCGGTGACCAACGTCTCGACGGCCACGACCGTGGGTCAGTCCGGCCACAGCGTCTCGATATACAGCGACAACGACGTGACCATCATTCAGCGGGACGGGGAGACCGAGGTCATCCGTCACGACCAGAAGCGAGAGCCCGCCGACGAGAACCCGGGGCCGGCGCCCGAGATCGACTGAGGGAGCATCGCAGGCGTCAGCCTGCCGGCCTGCTGCCCAGGGTGACCTGGGCGCTCAAGCGCTGACCCCCGCGGGCCCAGCTGACGTCCACGGGGTCGCCCGGTGAATGGGACCGGACGGCCCGACCCACGTCCTCGGCCGACGACACCTCGGTTCCCCCCACCGAGAGGATGACGTCGCCCACCCGGAGGCCGGCTCTCTCGGCCGGGGAGCCGGGCTCGACTTGGACGACGTAGACGCCACTGGTGGTGGGAGTGCCCAGCTGGGCGGCCGCGGCCGGGTCCAGAGTCTGGCCCGACAGCCCGAGGAACGCAGTTGACGAGGCGGGCGAGCTGCCGCCACCGCCGGACCGCATGTCCTCGATGACGGGCTTGGCCCGGTCGATGCTGATGGCGAACCCGATGTTCTGGGCGTCGCCGGCGACGGCGGTGTTGATTCCCACCACCTGCCCCCCGGCGTTGACCAGAGGCCCGCCCGAGTTGCCGGGGTTGATAGCCGCATCCGTCTGGATCAGGCCGTCGAGGGTCTCGGTCTGATCGGAAATCGAGCGGTCGAGGGCCGAGACGATTCCCTCGGTGACGGTGAGGCCGCCGTCGAGGTCGAGGGCGTTTCCGATGGCAATGACACCGTCCCCGACCTTCAGCTGAGAGGACGACCCCAGCTCCACCGTGGGCAGGTCGGTCACGTTCCGGATCTTCAGCAGGGCCAGATCGGCGGAGGCGTCGGCACCGAGCAGATCGGCGGCCCGAAACCGCTCCTCCCCGGCCAGGCGGACTTCGATGGCCGTCGCTCCAGCCACGACGTGGGCGTTGGTGAGGATCTCGCCGTCGGCCGTCAGAACCACTCCGGTGCCGGCGCCGCTCTGGGGGAAGAACCGCCCGGCACGGGCGGCCTGGGTGCGGATGGAAACCACTCCGGGCTCCACCTTGCTCAGGATCCCCTGGATGTCCTGGGGATCGGCGACGATGTTCGAGTTCCCCCCACCGGTGGCGCGGCTGGCCGGGGCCGTCACCGACGCGGGACCGTCGTCACGAGCGGCGGACACCACTCCCCCGGAGACGGCGCCGCCGAACAGAGCGGCCACGACGATCAGGCT
>JBHENM010000284.1:0-1960 GCA_046262035.1 Acidimicrobiales bacterium
CCCGACTTTGACACTTGGAGGCCGTTTTCGGGGTCTTCCACAGGCCCCGGAACGCTGTGACCTGGGCTTTCGTCCCGGCGAGGCCATCGACGGCTCGAATAGTGTAGGGGCAACACATCCGCGCCAGCAGTCCGAACAGCCGTTACTATCCCTGGTGTGTACGTCAAGACAACGCGGGTGCGTCGGGGTAATCGGGTCTATGAGTACCTGAGCCTGGTGGAGGCGGTGCGAGACGGCGGCCGGGTGCGCCACGACGTCGTGGCCCGCCTGGGCGAGGCGTCGTCGCTGCGGGCCAGCGGGGAACTCGACCGCATCGTCGCCGCCCTGGCGTCCCATAGCGAGCGGAGCTGGTGTGATGAGTCCGGCGTCGATGTCGAGGAGGCCCGCTCGGCCGGGGCGGTGGCCGCGGTGGCGACCTACTGGGCCCGCCTCGGCCTCGACCGCCACTTTGCGGCCATGGCCGGCGGCCACGAGGCCCCCATCGCCGACGCCGTCTTGGCCATGGTGGCCAACCGGCTGTGCGCCCCCCGCTCCAAGCGGGCCCTGCCCGAGTGGGTGGCGGCCGACGTGGTCATGCCCGCCGGCTTCGGGGTGCCTTCGGCCCATCACTACTACCGGGCCCTCGACGTGGTGGCCGAGGCCAAGGAGGGCACCGAGACCCACCTCTACCGCGCCCTCACCGACCTGACCAACCTGGATTTGCGCCTGGTCTGTTACTGCCTGACCTGACCTCCACCTATTTCGAGGGGCAGGCCAAGTCCTCGGCCCGCTTTGAGTCCCGGGCCTTCGGCTACTCCCGCGACCACCGCGGCGACCGGCCCCAGGTGGTCATCGGCCTGCTGGTCACCGGCGACGGCATCCCCATCGCCCACCACGTCTTCGCCGGCAACACCGCGGATGTGTCCACCCTCGGTGGCGTGCTGGAGGACCTGCAGGCCCGCTTCGGGGTCGGGGCCATCACCATGGTGGCCGACCGCGGCCTGATCTCGGCCGACAACGTCAAGGCGTTGTCGGACAAGGGCTTCGGCCACATCCTGGCCACCCGGCTGCACCGCGACGCCGATGTCGCCGCCGTGCTGGGCGCCTCGACGGCACCGGAGGCCGTCTGGGTGCCGTGCCCGTCGGCGGGCTCGGCGGTGTGTGAGGTCAGCCACGACGGGCGGCGCTTCATCGTGGCCATGTCGGTCGAGCGCCTGCGGCGGGACACCGTGCGCACCGCCGAGCTGGTGAAGCGCACCTCGGCGGAGCTGCGAGCCCTGGAGCTGCGGGTAGGTGCCGGGCGGCTCAAGGACAAGGCCAAGATCGCCGCGGCCGCCGCCCGCATCCTGGCCGCCTCGGGCGTGGCCCGGCTGTTCGAGGTCGAGATCGGCGAGGGCCGCTTCCTCTACCACTACGACGAGGCGGCCCTGGACTACGAGGAGAAGCTGTTGGCCGGCCGCTGGGTGGTCACCACCTCCCTCACCCCCGAGCAGGCAACCGCGGCCGAGGTGGTCGTGGCCTACCGGCGCCTGCTCGAGGTCGAGTCCAGCTTCAGGGTGCTCAAGGACCTCATCGAGCTGCGCCCGGTGTTCCACTGGACCGAGGACCGGGTCCGGGCCCACGTCGCCGTCTGCGTGCTGGCCGCCGTCATCGAGGCCCTGATGGAGGCCGACCTGCGGGCCGCCGGGGTGGCCGACCCCGACATCGACGACCAGGTCATCTCCCCCCGCCGGGCGCTGCGGGAGCTCGGTCGCATCCGCCGGGTCACCCTCACTATCGGCGAGCGCACCATCGAGCGCGACACCCGCCACAGCGCCCTCCAAGACCGCATCCTCGCCGCCTTCGGCGTCGAGCCGGCCAGCTGGGCACCGACACCCGCCGGCTGACTCCGAACCGGCGCAAATCAACGGAATGTAGGGACAAACAGCACAGACGCGCCCCCTCCCACCTGCGCTTTCGCGCTGACGGTGTCAAAGTCGGG
>JBHENM010000285.1:0-5655 GCA_046262035.1 Acidimicrobiales bacterium
TCGTCGCCAACGGTGCCGACGTCGGCGACTTCGTGGGAAAGGTCGTCCTGCCGTAGCAGCCACTGAGCGAGCAGAGGGCCCCGGGGTTTCGCCTCGGGGCCCTCTTTGCGCGCCGCGCCGGCGCCCCCCGCTCGGCCCGGCGGGTGACGTCCAACCGGCTGATCCCGCCTCCGCTGAGGCGTGCTGTCCGGGTCAACTGACGGCGGCGACGGTCATCCCGGCCGTGGCGGCTGCCGCAAGCAACGTCCCGTCCCCGGCGACAACCACAAGATCCGGGTCATCGACCCGTAAGACGGCGGCGAGGTGGACGGCGTCCTGGCCCCGCAAGGAATGGAGCTCGGCGAGGTGACCGGCGTGCCGAGCAAGGTCGTCATCGACCTCGACGATGTCGAGCTCCCCGCATCTTCCGTCGAGCTCGTCGACCGCCGCCCGAAGCTGGCGGGCGGTCAGCCGTCCGAGGCGGTGGGCCTGGGCAAGAGCGGCCCTGCCTTCGGGGTAGACGAGTCTGGCGCTCACGACCCGGGCGGCTCCATCCCACACTGCCGCAGCCCGGGCGGAACCGGCCTCTGTGACCAGCAACGGAACAACCGCCGACGTGTCGAAGTACGCGATCAACGCCGTTGGTCGGCCACGAGGTCCGAAACGCCTCCCTTCGACTTGATCGGCTGGCCGGCGCGCCGCTTCGGCCTCTGCGCAGGGGTGACGACCCCCTCAGCGATGAGCCGGTCGAGAGCGCGTTCGGTTCCCACCGGCAACACACGGGCGATGGCGCGCCCTCGGTCGGTGACGACGACCTCCTCCCCGTTGCGCACCCGGTTGAGGTAGCGGCTGAGGTTGTTCCGCAGCTCCCTGACGCCGACTTCCATCGCGACACACCTCCGTAGCCACAAGCGCGAGCTAATTGTAGCCACTGTCGCTTCGCGGGAGGAGAAGGACGCCACTGACTGCTGCGCCCCGCCCGCGCTCGGCCCGGCACCTACAGTTCAAGCCGTGGGCAAGCGGCGAAGCCACCGACACGGTGGGCGGGTCACGCCCAAAGGAACCCCGCCGCGGGCGGGCAGACGCGCCGGGCCGCGAGCCGAGGGCGGCCGTGAGCCCGACCTCATGGACGGCGTGGCGCAGGCGCTCGCCGGCAACCATCCGCTGTCACTCCTCGCCGAGGCCAGCACCCTGCTGACGGTGGTCGACCCCCGCACTGATGACCCGTTTGCTCGGCCCGGCGAAGGCCCTCCCCGGCTTGACCGGGAGACGCTGATCGGCACTCTGCTCGAGGTCGAACAACGGGAGACGACCGCCCTTCTTGCGGCATTCGCCGAGATGACGCCCGACGAGGTGCTGGCCGCCCGTATTCGCCGAGAACTGGTGACCAGAGACCATCCGCTGCCCACCTGGCTCGCGCGCTTGGGTGACGTAGAGGCCTACGGGACTGTGGAGATGGTCCATGTGCTCGGCGACGGCGACAACGTGATGATCGGCGTCCGCTTCCCCACTGGGCAGGAGATGGCGGTGGTCGTCTACATCGATCACAACCTCGGCACGGTGGTCAAGGACGCCTTCATCGTCCGAGAGAGCCTCGCCGCGCTCATCGAGTTCATGCGGGAGAAGTCGGGAGATGACCCCGACACCGCTTGGAACGACATCGACCCCGCCGACGCCCGGGCGCGGATCACCGAGGCGATCGACGCCGGCGCCATGACCGTCCCCCGCTTCGAGACCGACACCTGGCCGGCGTGCCGTCCGTTGGTCGAGTGGGTCACACGGCTGCTCCCGCAGGGTGGCCAGGGCTACGTCCGAGCCGAGTGGGACGACGACGCCCAGGCGGCCCTGGCGTCCCGGTTCCTCGCCTCGCCCTTCGCCGCCGGGCTGGACCACGACCACATCGACCTTCTGGAGCAAGTCCTGTGGTTCGCGACCGGGTACGGTCCCGGCGATCCGCGCCGTTGGAGCACGGTCGCGGTTGAGATCCTCCTTCTCGACTGGATTCCTCGGAAGATCGTGGCCGATGTCGCGTACTTGTCGAAGGCGCCTCACCTGCTGCGCGCCTTCATCCGCTTCTGCCACGCGGAGCGGGGTATTCGCCGGGCGCTCACCGATGAGACGCTGGCTGCCGTCGATCGGTTCGAGCCCGAGTACCAGCGCATCATCCGCTCCCCGCGGCTCCAGGGTCCGGCGGCGCTGCTGGCAGCGGTGGGCGTTCTCGATGCCGATGACCCGTGGTCGATGCCGGGCGATCAGCCGGACTACCGGGAGGTGCTGGACACGCTTCGCCGCGCCGTGGGCGGGGAGGCCGCCCTGGACCGGCTTCACGACCGTCCCCTCCCCGATGAGGAGTTCTCCTGGGACGGCATCCCGGATGACGTGCGGGAGCCAGTGAGCGCGGTCCTGGCCCTCTGCGACCGGTGCTGCGACGAGCTGCTCGATGCCGAGTACCGCACGGCTTGCCGGCGGTTCCTGAACATCGTGGCCTCGGGCGACCCAACTGTGTTCCGGCGTGGGGCACGTGCCGACAACGCCGCGGCCGCCGTCTGCTGGGTCGTCGGCAAGGCCAACGAGTTGTTCTCAACCTCGGGCGGCGGGATGTTGGTGAAGGACCTCATGGCCCATTTCGGGCTGCAACAAGGCGGCGTCTCGCAACGGGCGACCACCATGCTGCGGGCCGGCGGTTTCAGCACGCGCCACTATCGTGGTCTCGAGCTGGGCTCGCCCGAGTTTCTGGTGTCCTCGCGCCGTCGCTCGATCCTCGAGCGACGTGACCGGTTCCGGGCGCTGCTCGAGGAGGGCTAGCGGCTTAGAAGGCTCACCGGGGGAGCGACTCCACGAGGAGGCCCGGGTGGCCGGGGGTGACGACGAACGAGTGGGTGCGCCAGCCGTCGGGCGTCTCCACGGGCGCGGGGAGGAGCTGGTTGGCGGTGATGCCGGTGGCGATGAAGAGGCAATCGCCGCTGCGGATCATGTCGTCGGTGGTGAGCACCCGGTCGAGGTCGCCCTCGTCCTTCTCGACGGTCTCCCGCTCCTCGTCGCTCTGAGGGGCGAGCTTGGCCTGCATGGTGCCGCCCAGGAGCCGGGTGAGGCAGGCGGTGATCACGCCCTCGGGCGTGCCGCCCACACCGAGGGCCATGTCGGCACCCCCGTGGGGCAGCAGCACCCGGAGCGAGCCCATGACGTCGCCGGCGGGGACGGCCAGGACGCCCGCCCCCTTGTCGCGGATGTGGGCGATCACGTCCTCGTGCCGGGGCTTGTCCAGCACTACGACCACGAGGTCGCTCACCTTCTTGCCCAGCGCTTCCGCCACCCGGTCGAGGTTGTCGTCGACGGATGCGTCGATGTCGATCTTCCCCTTGGCGCCGGGGCCGACGATCAGCTTGTCCATGTAGAAGCCTGACGTGGCCCAAATGGAGTCCGGGGGCCCCGCGGCCAGGACCGAGAGGGCCCCGTCGAGGCCGCTGGCGCAGTAGTCGGTGCCCTCCAGGGGGTCGATGGCCAGCTCGAATGCGGGCCCGTTCCCGTCGCCGACCTCCTCGCCGGTGTACAGCATGGGCGCCTCGTCCTTCTCGCCCTCGCCGATGACCACCCGCCCCTTGCCGGGAACGCTTCCCAGGGCGTCCCGCATGGCCTCGACGGCGGCGTCGTCGGCGCCCTCCTTGTCGCCGCGGCCCACCCACGGGACGCAGGCCAGCGCGGCCGCCTGGGTCGCACGGAGGAGATGGAGGGCGAGAAGGTCGGCCCCGTACCCCTCGCTGCCGACCTGCTGGTTCGGGCTGTCGGTCATTGTCGACCTCCCTCAGAAGTTCGCCGTGTGACCGGAAACTCTAGAGGCAGGAGGCGCCGGTAGTCTGAGCCATGGCCAAGACGGTCGAGCTGCGGCGGCACACCGACAACGACGGGGACATCCTCACGCCCGAAGGCGTCGAGGCGGCCCTCGAGATCGGTCGGGGATTGAGTGGCGATTACCAGGTGGCGGTGTCGACGGGAGCGCAGCGGGCGACCCAGGCCATAGCCTGCATGCTGGCCGGTCTGGGCCAGGCTGTTCCGGGCGGCGTCACCGTCGAAGCGGGCCTGCGCTCGGAGGCCGAGGATCGGTGGCGGGCCATCGCCGGCGAGGCATCGGGCGGCGACCTGGCCTCCTTCCGCGACGTGGATGCGGGCTTCGTCGACGACGAAGCCCGCTCGCTGGGGGCCGCCCTCGAGCGGGTCTTCGCCTCGCTCGGCGACGGCGGTCGGGCCCTCGTCGTCGGCCACAGCCCCACCAACGAAGCGGCGGTGCTGGGGCTGGCGGGCGAGCTCATCGAGCCCATGGGCAAGGGCGAAGGCGTCCTGATCGTGGATGACGGGGGGTACTCGGTGGAGCCCATCACCTGAGGCGCCATCGTCGGGCCGGGGCATATCAGCGGACGCTTTCGCGTTCCCGGTGTAGTGTCAGGGTGATACGCCGCCTCGAGGCGGAGCGGTCTCCTACCTTGAGCAGTCAGGGAGGGTCTCCACCACCAGAGGAGTGCCCGAATGACGCTTGACGGTGCCGACTTCTCGATCGTCTTCAGTCGCGCCCTCGGCAGGGTCATCGTCCACGTGCACGGGGCGCTCGACTGGAACACCGCTCACCAACTGAAGCACCGCCTCATAGACGTGATCGACGGGCAGGGGAACCGCGACCTCGTGCTGGACCTCAAGGGCATGACGTCCATTGACTCGGGCGGCATCGCCGTCCTCGTTGACGCCCTGAAGCGCCTGCAGAAGCGGGGCGGAGACCTGGTGCTGAGCGGCCCGACGGCCACCGTGGCCGCAGCGTTGGAGGCGGTGGGCCTCGACAAGGTCTTCGACATCACCCCCGCCTGGTCGCACCCGTCGAACGGCGAAGTCCGAAACAACGTGAGTGGCAGAGTGGCGTGGGGTCGCCCGGGCTGACCCCGAGTTTGGTCGCCGACCCGGTGGCGCCTTAGAGGGTCACCACCGGGCCGGCTGGGCTCCGACGTCTCCTGGTGCCAGCGACGGCAGAGGAACTGTGCCGCCTCAGGCGTTCACCGATCTCATCGGGGTCCGGCGGCCCATCCGCCAGACCGCTCTGAGCTTGCGGCGCTCGTCTTCGTCTAGTCCACCCCAGATGCCCGCTTCCTCGTTGGTTTCGAGGGCGAACTGCAAGCAGGCCCGTTGCACGGGGCACGACCGGCAGACCTCTTTGGCCGCCTCGATCTGACCAATCGCGGCCCCCGTGGTCCCGACCGGGAAGAAGAGGTCGGCATCCGTATGGCGGCAGGCGGCTTCGTCCCTCCAGCTGTCGTTGTCCCAGTCGAAGACGGGGTTCCACATCACCGCCATGGGGTTCCCTTGCATCGGGTCGCAGGACCGGGAGGAGCCGTGCAGCGAGGGCGCGTCAATGCGAACCGATACCGACCCGGAATCCGCTCTTTCACGGCCACCCCGACCTCCGAAAGCATCGTCCACTTAAGGGACGCTGCCGGGGTCTTGGGCAACGAACTGCGTCGAACGACCGCCGAGCGATCAATCGACCTGGGCATTCTAGGCATGCCCCGCCGGCCGTGTCTACGAAGCGGTGCTGTCGGCGCCCCCGGGGATCGGCAATCCGACGCCGGGTGTAGCGTCGGTGCGGGCGATGCTCAGGACCCTGGCAGCGCATGTCTATTCGGGTCGATACCCAGG
>JBHENM010000286.1:0-1728 GCA_046262035.1 Acidimicrobiales bacterium
GGGGGGTGGCGTCGAGACTTGCTCTGAGGGAGGTGCGTGAGCCCCAAGCCTCGTTCATCTGATTGCCACACCCGGCCTGGCCACGGACGCCCCGGATGAGGAAAGTGGGCCGGCCCATCGAGGCCGGGCCCGTTTGCAGCACATGAGTGGGAGCCGTCGTCGGGCTCATCGCCTTGGGACCGTGGTCGAAGAAGCGTCGCCTCCTACGGGGCAGCCGGAGGAGACCGACCCGAGAGGAGCGACATGCAAGACGACAGACGCCTGGTCGGCATCGACCTGGGCATCGTGAGCGACCACACCGTGAGAGTGCTGCGGGCCGACGGCAGCGAGGTGTGCCGGCGACGGTGCGTGCCGACGGTGGAGAGCCTGGCCACGGTGGCGGCCGCCGCACTGGCGGGCGCAGAGCCGGGCACCACCCTGGAGGTGGTCATCGAGCCCACAGGGCCGGCGTGGCTGCCCATCGCCGTGTTCTTCTCCGACCGGGGCCACACCGTCTACCGGGTGTCCTCGGCCAAGGCGGCGGACCTGCGCCGCTTCCTGTCCCGCCACGCCAAGACCAACGGCATCGACGCCGACACCCTGGCCCGCCTGCCGCTGCTGAGCCCCACCAGCCTGTTTCCCCTGGAGCTCCCCGGCCCCGAGCGGGCTGCCCTGGACCGACGGGTGCGGGCGGCCGACCGCCTCACCCGCCTGGGCACCGAGCACAAGGTCCGCATCAAGGACCTGGTCCGCCAGCTCATGCCCCGCAGCCCCCTCGTGGGCGACATCGGCGCCGCCGACCTGGCCGTGCTGGAGCGCTGGGCCGACCCCAACGTGCTGTTGAAGGTGGGCAGGGCCCGGCTGACCAAGCGCATCGCCAAGACCTCCAACAACCACCTGGGCGAGGCCCGGGCCCAGCGCTGGCTGGACGCGGCGGCCGCCTCCGTCGAGCTCTACGGCGCCCATCCGGCCGTCGCCTATGAGGACCTCGCCGCCGAGGTGGCCACCGAGGTCCGTCTGCTGCGGGCCACCCAGGCCGAACTGGCCGCCCACGCCGCCGAGCGGGAGGAGGCCTACCGCTGGGCCGACCCCGGAGCGCTGGCCCGCAGCCTGCCCGGCCTGGGCGAGGTGGGCGCCCCGGCGGTGGTGGCGGCGATGGGCCGCCCGGGGCGCTTCCGTCATGGCTCGCAGTTCCGCTCCTTCACCGGCCTGGTCCCCCGGGCCTCCGAGACCGGCGAGACCGACCACAAGGGTCAGCCCATGTCCAAGGCGGGGCCATCGCTGTTGCGCACCACCTTCGTGCGGGCCGCCGACCACGCCCGCAAGACCGACCCCCAGCTGGCCCGCGTCTACTACGTGCAGATGGTCGAGCGGGGTGCCGATCACCTCAAGGCCCTCTGCGTCACCGCCGCCCATCTGGCCGAGCGGACGTGGGCGGTGATGGACCGAGGCATGCCCTACGTCGTTTGTGACGTCGACGGATCCCCGGTCAGCCCCGAGGAGGCCAGGGCCGTCATCGCCGAGGCCTGGACGGTGCCCGAGGAGGTGCGTCGGCGGCGGCGGTCGAAGAAGGGGAAGGCCCCTCACCAAGTCCTCGCGGGACATGCACAGCTCGGCCCTCGTGGGGCAGCTACGAGGCGACCTTCCCCGCCACCATCGTCGACCGCCCGCGCCCGCCGGGTCAAGGCTCCTGCGACGACCGGATAGCGCCCCGACGACCAGGGGGGTCAAGGCCGGCCGCAGGCCGCC
>JBHENM010000287.1:0-3553 GCA_046262035.1 Acidimicrobiales bacterium
AGCGCTGCACCGACGCCGACATGGACGCCGTCAACGTGGTCGACGCCGGCACCGACTGCTTCTCAGACCACGACGGCTCGGTGTACCTCGTGCTGCGCAACGACTACCTCTCGCTGCGCCGAGCGCTCAACGCTCCCCACACGACCACCGGCCTCATCCTCATCGCCGAGGAGAAGCGGCCCTTGACCCGGCGCGACGTGGAGGACGTGCTCGCCCAGCCGATCGTGGTAGAGCTCCGCCTGGACCCGGCGATCGCCCGGGCCGTTGACGCCGGTTTGCTCACCACCGCTCGCCACCTTCGAGTCGACCTGTCGCTTGGAGCTGCGGCCGCCTACGGCGGCTGAGCCCGGGCGGCGCAACCACGGGCGCCGGGCCCCGTCTCAACGCCCGGCTCTCCACCGCCAAACCAACCGAAGGGACACGCTATGACCACCGACCGATCCGGGTCCCGGATCCGCAGCTTCCTCGACCTGTCGACCAACAACCTCCCTCAGGAGGTCTTCACCGGGCTCAACAGCTTCGACGGCGTGGTGGCCTACCCGACCACCCACGGTGCTCTCCTGTGGGTCCCCGATGACCCGCAGAGCTTCCACGACTTCGCCGACGAGCCCGCCCCCGACGAGGTCCTCGCGGTGCAGCTCCACGCCCGCGGCCTCGGCTGTGACTACGTGCTGTTCGACGGCGACGCCGAGGTCGACCCACAGCTCCGCAGCTGGCAGTGGTGACTTCTGCCTGTTCGCCGGCCGGCTCGCCAGGACCGTGGCACGGCCGCGCGCCGGGGCGCAAGGGCGCCTCCGTTCCTCGCTCGCGTTCGCTCGCTCCGGTACTCGCCGGCCCTCCGGGCGCAGCCCCTTGCTCCCCGGCACTATCGCCGTGCCCCATCGTCGTCGACGCCGACCACGTTCCGAACAAGAGGACCCCCACATGCCCGCCGCCAAGCCGATCCACGACTTCACCTCACCGAACTGGGCGCCCCTCCACCTCGTCGTCCCGCCGGACCAGGTCGAGATGTTCATGTGGATGCACGGCTGCGTCTGGACCGACGGCTTCCGCCTCGAGGCCTACAAGCACCGCATCACCCGCCAGTACCTCTATCTCTCCGAAGACGGCGGGGCGTACATGGCGGGCGAGGACGAAGCAGTCCACCTGGTCGAGGTTCGCAGCGCGCTCGACGCCATCGGCGACAGCCTCGTCGAGCTCGGATGGCCACGATCGACCACCCCAGCAGATGAGGCGGCTCGCCTCGCGAAGCTGGCCACACGACGTCGCCACCCCAGCCCCCGACGGCGGGGACGCTGCTAGACCGGGCCCGGGGCTGACGCTCCCCTGGCCTGCGGGGGGCCGCCCCCGTACCCGGGCTGCCGCCGTCGCCTCGCTGCGCTCGCTCGGCGGTGACGCCCTCCCCGCCAAGCCAACCCTCACAGACCCCTGGACCCTCTACACGCGCCCCTGGGCAACAGCAGCTCCTTGCAGTGACCGCTCGCGAGCTGAGCCCCACGGCCGGCCGACGTGCTCCCCCATGGACGTCATCGACCAGCCCCCAAAGCGGACCCCCGAACGCACGTGCGCTTCGTCCGACCGCTCCTCCGACCAAGCCTCCGTCTTGCAGCGACGAGCCCGTACCGACTCGCCGACACGAAAGGCCGCCCCCCAGTCGCCGACGCTCTACCCGAGACGACACTCCTTGCCAACCACCAGACCGACCGACTCACAAGTGCGACGACCTTGCCGACTGACACGTCGACGACCTTGCCCACTTCAGGACAAGCACCTTGCCGACCCCAGATAGGGGCCCCAACTGATGGGTAGGTCAAGGTCAAAGAACGTCGGATCGGCCTATGGAGGATCTAGGACCGAGTCCTTGCCTCCGGCCGATCCCCAGCGAGACACCCTTGCAGGTTCCGCTTTGCGGAACCTGCGGATCATTACCTTGCCGCCGTGATCGTGAGCGTGACCGCTCTGGGCGCCCGCGGCGGCCACGCCGCCGGCGCCGTGGTCCGGGTCGTGGACTACCTCGACGGGCGCCGACCCACGCCCGCCGGTCGCCCGCCCACGTGGTGGAAAGACAACGGACTCGCCGCTCCGACGATCGACTCGGGAGGGCCTGTGTCGGAGCCGGCCGACGGCGCACTGGCCTACTACGCCGACTCCATAGAGGGCCCGGGCACGTGGTTGGGCCGG
This sequence comes from Acidimicrobiales bacterium, assembly GCA_046262035.1. GTDB lineage: Bacteria > Actinomycetota > Acidimicrobiia > Acidimicrobiales > AC-14 > JBHENM01. The sequence goes on from JBHENM010000287.1 coordinate 2,182, forward strand.
GGCCTGGGCCCCCGCGCTCTCTCCGGCGAGGTGGACCGCGCCCAGCTGGCGCGGATGTTGTCGGGCCAGGATCCGGCCACGGGACGCCAGCTCATGGACGGTCGAGGCTCGGCCCTACGTGCCGGCCACCTCGGGCGGGAGGGCCCGGCGGTGGCGCCCGAAGGTGATCCCGACGAGCTGCTCAACTTCTCCCAGGCAGCGGCCCTGGCCGGAGTCTCCTCGGGCTATCTGCGCCGCCTTGCCAGACGTACCGCCGAAGCGCGGGCGGCGACGTCCGTTGCCGAAGGAGCAGAGCTTTCTCCCTCGCTCATCCCCACGCCGCCACAGCCGGCGGGCTCCCAGGCCGGCATCGGCCGCGAGCTCCTGCATCGTCTTGCCCTCCACCCGGGGCCAGCCCCGGCAGCACGGCCTGTAGCACCGTGCGGGCCGCGTGGGGGTCGCTGGAGCGTGGACCACCACGGCCCGCAGCAGCCCTCTTGTGCACGCCTCGCGCCGGTGACAGCGCTCGACCATCTCGCCCGGGCTGTCCACCTGGGCCAGCACTCCATCGTCATCGGCCCATCGCGCCAGTGCTGAGAGCGCTCGGGGCGTATACCCCTCACGTCGCCAGTCGTCCTCCAGGGCCCGGAACAGGTTCGGTGGTTCGTGCATGGCGAGCAGCGTCGGCCTGAGGGGTTGCCGGGGCGCTTGCCGGTTGGGTTGCCAGTGCCGTTGCCAGCAAAGAAACCATGCTCATGGGCCGCGAACGATTGCCGGACCGGATGCCGGTCGGGTTGGCGACGCCCACGCACCCCGGAGTCTCGGGTACTGACCGCCAGGACGCAAGCCCGGCCAAGGCCCTCGCCGTCACGCGGGGCCGCCCGGACTCCGCCGAGGAGATCCCGCACCGATCCCCTCGCCAGCCAGCAGCACCCCTGTGGGTGAAGCGCCTCGGGACCACCGGACACGTGTGCCGCCGTCCACTGCCGGCGTCAAGGGCCCGCTGCGAGGCGCCGCTGCGCTCCGCTTCTCGCTGGGGCTGACGCCCCGCCCTTGACCCCGTCCGCGGCCGGCGGCCTCGGGCTGGCCAAGGGCCTGATGCCCTTCGTGGCCCCTGCGGGGCCGGGCATCAGACCCGCGCCTCGGGAAATCAACGCCTCGCTCGGACGGCTCTGGTGCAGTGATGAGCCATTCGGGGCCCAGGTGCCTCGGCTCGCCGCCTACCGAGGCGTGACCCGCATTGGCGGGCTGTGTTTGGCCGCCGAGGTGTTCGACTGGCGGCGCTTCCCCCGAGCCCGGCCGTTCATGAGCTTCACCGGATTGGTGCCCTCGGAGCACTCGACGGGCAAGAGCCAGCGCCGGGGCAGCATCACCCGGGCCGGCAACGCCCACA
>JBHENM010000288.1:0-36946 GCA_046262035.1 Acidimicrobiales bacterium
CCGACCACGATCGTCCCGCCGACCACGATCGTCCCGCCGACCACGACCACCACGGTCGGCCCGAGCACGAACTGCGTGGTCAGCGCCGGAGTGACACAGACGGCCACGACCGTGACCGGGACCACCGGTGATGACACCATCGACTGCACCGGGGCCAGTCCCGGCAAGACGATCAACGGCCTCGACGGGAACGACACCATCACCGGCACGGCGTTCGACGACACGATCAGCGGCGACGGCGGCAACGACACCATCACCGGAGGTGGAGGGAACGACGACCTGACCGGCGGCGCCGGCAACGACACCATCACCGGCAGCGGGGGGAATGACACCCTGAACGGCGGCTTGGGCGACGACACCCTCACCGGCAGCGAGGGGAACGACATCCTGAACGGCAACGAGGGCGACGACACCCTGAGCGGCGGCGTTGGCGACGACGTCCTCGACGGTGGCCCGGGCGTGGACATCCTGCAGGGCGACGATGGGGGCGACACCCTGACCGGTCCTCCCAACGACCTGAGCGTGGACACGCTCAACGGGGGGGCGGGCAACGACATCTGCCTGGGACCGTTCCCGGACGGCGACAGCCTTACCAACTGCAACCCCTAGCCTGACCAGGGGAGTTGGCCGCTGCTGGAATGCTCGGAGCGGCACCGATGTGGCATGTGGCTCCAACGTCGCTTTCACAGGACGTTGGAGCCGCCGTGCTCAGACCGAGAAGCGCACCCTGCTTTATCGGTGGTGCCGGCGGCCGTGAGCGAGCCGCCTCCGAGGGCCGCAACCTGAACAGTCGGCTCCAGTGGCCAGCTGGCGGAGGCGTTCCGACTCGAGCTCCATCTCCAATTCCATCGTGGTCTTCAGCGCCTGCCGTATGAGCTCGCCGGCCCGGTGTGCGTCGTCCGGCTGGTTGCGGTCGAGCAGCATGGTCGCATATGCCCGTTGCGTCCGGGCCAGGAAAGTCCGAGCGCCGACGTGCTGGTTGACGGCGATGGCTTCCTCGAAGTGACCCTCGGCGTCGTCCCACCGCCGGGTCGCCGCGGCAAGTGTTGCTAGCGACCGCCAAACGGAGCCCAGGCAGAACTGTCCCATTCCCACGACGACGAGTTGGCGTGCGTACGGGAGGAGCTGCTCGTACAGAATCTTCGCTCGCTCCTCATCCCGGAGAATGACGCACGTCTCGGCCAGAAGGGTCATGCCGGTCGACCAGGCCCAGTCGAGGGGCAGGTCGAACCCGCCTGAGGCCAGGAGCTCGAAATGCTCGCGTCCCTCGTCCAGGCGATCCTCCTCGCAGTAGGCGAAGGCCAAACCGGCCCGGAAGGTGGGTATGGCGGGCAGCTCGTCGACGTAGGGACGCAGGAAGCTGATGACGTCGCCGAGCCGGCCCCGGTCCCACCACGCGATGCAGAGCTGGACGGCCATGAGCAGGGGTGCGTCCGGCTGTCTGCAGCGCTGACCGAGCTCGAACGCGTCGAAGACGCTCTCCTCGGCTGCTGGCGATGCTGTGAGGAGCAGCTGCATGGTCTCCACGGTCTTGGTGAGCCAGTTCCAGAATGGCTGACGGAGGCCGTGGGCCAGACGCGTCGCCGTCTCCAGCTCAGCTTGGGCGCGGGCGACGTCGCCGGCTTCGAAGAGGCAGACGGCGAGGAAGAGCCGCCCCCGGAACGTGAGCTCCTGATTGTCGAGCTCTCCCGCCAGCTGCAGCAGCTCGGTCACGAGGACGAAGCGCTCGTCGAGCGTGGCCGGGCTCCAGCTGGCGACGATGCGGGCCACCAGCACCTGGGCCAGACCGGCCCGATCTCCCAGCCGGCGGGCCATGGCCGTGGCCTCCTCACACAGCGCCCGCCGGCGTTCACGTGCTCTTGTCCAGTACAGCTCGACCGCCATTTCGCTCAGCAGGTTCGCTCGGAGCACGCTGTCCCCCGGACCCAGAGCAGCGAGCGCCTCCTGGAAGAGATCGACCAGCGCCTGGTCCAGGCGCCCGATCTCGCCGAAGAAGGCGGACGTGCGAGAGCTTCCCAACGCGGCCTGAGCGAGGCGCTCGCCGTCTCCGAGACGACGGCTCAGGCGAGCCGCCTCGAGCATCGTCGCCCGGAAGCTGGTGTCACCGGCGCGTCGCTGTGCGTCTCCACGAGCGAGCAGGACGTCGCAGCGGAGAAGCTCCTCCTCTCGTGTGCCCGGCTCGAGCACGGCCAAGCTCCGCTGGAAGTGGTCTGCGGCCTCTTCGTACGCCAGTTCGGCGAGGGCCTTCTCGCCCGCCTGCCGGGCATACGCCACCGCCTTGGCTGTGTCGCCCGCCCGCCCTGCGGAGAACCAATGGTGGGCCAGAGAGGGCAGGTAGTCACGGGGCTGCGGCCACGTGCGTTCCAGTGCTTCCGCCACCTTCCCGTGCAAGTGCGCCCGCCGGGTGCGTCCGAGCCCCTCGTACAGCGAGTGCCGAATCAAGGCATGGGAGAAGCTGAACCGGCCGACTGTGCCGGGGACCTCGGTCACGAGAGCGGCGGCCATGGCTTCCTCGAGGACGTCGAGCATCTCGGACTCGGTGAGATCGTTCACCCTGCTCGCCAAGCTCAGATCGAACTCCATACCGATCACCGCCGCCACCGGAAGGGTGCGGTTGACGGCCGCCGAGAGGCGCTCTAGCCGACGACCGATCACCACTCGGACGCTCTCGGGGACGCCGACCCCGTCCAGATTCCCCGCAGAGAGGCGAAGTTCGCCGCAGTCGGAGACGGCACTCGATTCCACCAAGTGGCGCAGCATCTCGGTGACAAAGAACGGGTTGCCGTCGGTCTCCCTCCAGAGTGCCGTGGCCACGGCGCCGCCGCCGCCCAGCGGTAGTGCCGCGGCGTGCTCGACCAGGCTCACAACTTCCGCCTCGTCTAGTCCGCCCAACACGACGCGCCCGACGCCCCGCTCGCAGGCCAGTTCGGCGAGGACCTCGCGTAGGGGGTGCTTCGGCGGGAGGTCGGTGTCGCGGAATGTGGCGACCAAGAGCGCGGCCGCAGGCTCGGCCGAAGTCACCAGGTGGCGAAACAGCAGGACGGTTGGTTTGGTGGCCCAGTGGAGGTCCTCGAGCACGAGCACGACCGGAGAAGCCGCGGACGCCCGCGCCAGTAGGTGGTCCACCGCTTGGAACAGCTCGTACCGCTCGGTCTCTGCGTCGGCGGCGGGCGATGGGGTCAGATGGGGCAGCCGTCGTGCGAGGAGGCCGGGGATGATGCGAGCCAGTTCACCGCCCCAGTCACTCGATTGGGCGGCCAGCTCGCCGCCGCCGCAGCCGCTGATGCAGTGGCCGAAGGCGTCGATGAACGGCTGGTAGGGGACTCCGAGCTCGGGGTGGCACCGTCCGTAGAGCACCCGGGCCCCCTCGCCGTGGGCAGCCAGAGCGGCCTCGGTCACCAGCCGGGTCTTGCCGATTCCCGGCTCGCCAGCGAGGACGACGACCTGGCGCTCCCCGGCCACCGCCCGTTTCCACGCCCGAGCCAGGACCTCGAGCTCGGACGTGCGTCCGAAGAACCGAGCGTGCTGTGGGACCGAGAGGGGGGCGGGCATGGCCAGGGGCCGGAGGACCGGCTCCGCCGCTGCGGCGGCCAAGGCCGGCGCCTGGCTGAGGATGCCCTGCTCGAGCTCCTGTAGTGCCGGGCTGGGATCGAGTCCCGCCTGCTCCACAAGGACCCGTCGTGTCTCCTGGTACACGGCCAGTGCCTCGGCTTGTCTCCCAGAGCGGTAGAGGGCCACCATCAGCTGTCCCCGCAGCCGTTCTCGAAGCGGGTACTCGGTCACGAGGGCCTTCAACTCGCCCACCGCTTCGGCGTGCCGGCCCATGGCCAGCTCCGCGTCGTACAGGTCCGCCAATGCGTTCAGGCGCGCCTCCTCCAGGCGCAGCGCATACGACTCGAAGGGGAGATGGTCGGCCATGTCGGCCAGCGGCCGTCCCCGCCACAGCCCGAGAGCCTGGCGCAGGATGTCAACGGTCCGGGCCGGATCGTGGGCGGCCAGTTCTCGGTGTCCTTCCGCAGCCAGGGCGGCGAAACGCAGGGCGTCCACACGGTCGGGCGCGACCCGCAGAAGGTAGCCCGGCGGTTTGGTGAGAAGGACCCGGGGAGGCGTGGCCGCTGACCGCTCCGGTTCGAGCAGCTTGCGCAGGTTGGAGACGTACACCTGTATGACCGAGGCGGGGTCGGCCGGGCGGGACTCGCCCCAGAGCACGTCAGCCAGACCGTCGACCGAGACCACCTCGTTGGCGTGTGCGACCAGCATGCCCAGGATGGCCCGCTGCTTGGGTCCCCCCAGGGGCAGCGTCCGGTTCGCATGCACGACCTCGAGCGGGCCCAGCACCCGGAACTCCATCGCCACTTCCACTGGCCCCAGCTACCCGGAAGTCCTCTCCACGGGTTCGTCGACGCCCGTATGCTCGACGTTAGCGCACCCTTGAGCGACTCCCGTCCGTGGTGATAGGCCCACCCAAGGCGAGCCGACCCTCCCCGCCAACCCGGGCCGCTTTACTGGAACGGGCTGGGACGGACAGGCGCAAAGGCACCATCGTTTGATGATGACGCTCGCGTCTTCCAGCATGACGTGTCGTCGTCGACCAGGCTGTAGCCCTCGCGCTCGTCCCGACCGCCTTCCGGCTATAGGCCGCCGGAGGCCGCCTCGGTGTGGCGCTGCTGGGCCACGAAACGCTGGCGCTCGTCGACGACCTGCTCGCCGGTGTAGATCCGGCGGTGATCCTCGGCGAAGCCGAGCTCTCCCAGGGCCAGGCTGGCCCGCTCCGCTTCGGCGGTGCCGTCGAGAACGTTGACGAGGAACCCGTGCGGGTTGAAGACCCACGGTCGAGAGGCGGGGTCGGGATCCCGGTCACTCATCCCCCAGGGCCAGACCACCTCGTCGTCAACCACGGCAGTGGCGCTCGATCGGCCTCGGGGCACGAGACATCCGACGCAGTCTGTCATGGCACATCCGTGGGCTGCCCACCCTCGCTGGGAAACCAACCGAGGCCACAAGGGCCGGCCGCCCTGTTACGGTGTCGGCTGTCGGAGGGGAGTACCCCACGCACGGCGACGTCGTCATCACGGTCCTCAGGGGCCCGGCGCGCCGGCTCGCTTCCTCAGCGGGCGGGGGAGACCTCCGGTTGATCGACGAAGACCAACCGGAGGTGATCGTGTGAAGTGTCCCGTGGATGGCGCCACCCTCGAGATGAGCGAACGCCAAGGCGTCGAGATCGACTACTGCCCCACGTGCCGCGGCGTCTGGCTCGACCGGGGTGAGCTGGACAAGATCGTCGAGCGAGCCGAATCGTGGTCCCCTCCCTCCGGCCCCGATCGGCGTGACTGGGACCGTGACGACGATCGCTCGCGCCCGCACAAGAAGAAGCGCACTTCGTTCCTCAGCGAACTGTTCGAGGGCTGATGACCGTAGTTGCGGCGGCGGGTCCGGCGGACTTCGTCTCCTTGGACGTCCCGCTATGGGCGTGGGCCGCGCTCGTGGCGGCAATCACCGTTCTGCTCCTGGCCGACCTGCTGATCGTCCATCGCCGACCTCACGCGGTCTCCCTTCGGGAGGCGGCGATCGAGAGTGCGGTATGGATCAGCCTCGGCCTCTCCTTCAGTGCGGTGGTCGCCTGGGCGTTCGGAGGGGGAGCTGCAGGTGAGTACCTGGCGGGCTACCTGATCGAGAAAAGCCTGTCGGTCGACAACGTCTTCGTATGGGCGGTGATCTTCGGGTACTTCGCGGTACCCGCGAAATACCAGTTCCGGGTTCTGTTCTGGGGAATCTTCGGCGCCCTCGTCCTGAGGGCGATCTTCATCTTCGCCGGCGTGACCCTTATCGAAACCTTCGACTGGATCCTCTACGTCTTCGGAGCCTTCCTGCTGTTCACGGCGGTGAGGATCGCGCGCCACAGCGGCAGCGAGGTCCATCCCGAAGCAAATCCGGTGCTGCGGGTCGTCCGGCGCATCATCCCCTCCACTACCGAGTACGACGGCCAGCGACTGTTCACCCGCCGCAGTGGCCGCCGGCTGGCCACGCCCCTGTTGGCCGTCCTCGTGCTCGTCGAGACGACTGACGTCGTCTTCGCCGTCGATTCCATCCCCGCCATCCTGGCTGTGTCTCGTGAGCCGTTCATCGTCTTCGCGTCGAACGCCTTCGCCATTCTCGGGCTCCGTGCTCTGTACTTCCTCCTGGCCGGCATGGCAGACCGGTTCCGCTACCTGAACTACGGACTGGCGGTGATCTTGGGGTTCGTGGGCGTGAAGATGCTCATCGTCGAGTGGTACCACCTGCCCACGTGGCTGAGCCTGGTGGTGATCGCTTCCGTCCTCACCGTGACGGTGTGGGCGAGCCTCCGAGCCGAAGGACGCGAGCCCGCCCAAACGGGCTGACGACCAGGGGTTCCGGTATACGGCGACTATTCGTCGGTGCCGAACACCTCTACGGAGATCGCAGCGAAGGCTATGGCCACGGCGAGCAGGATGACCACCAGAACGAGGGCTTGCCGAGTCGTCAATAGACCGTCTCCTAGCGCTGATGAGGCGGGGGCTGACCGCCTTCGCCCATGATGCCAGACGCCTCCAGGCCAACGGGGCGGACGCGGCACCTCACGCGGGCCCGCTGAGCGGGCCTTCGCGGCGGTAGTCGGCAAAGGCCCGGGTCAGGGCGGAAAGGACCTCGTCAGGGACGTCATCGTTGCGGAGGTGGCCGGACAGGGCGATCGTCCTACGCATCTGCGCCAGGTACTCCCGGCAGTGAGGGCAAGCGGCCAGGTGCCGGTCAGAGGCTTCCTGAAGCCGCCGGGGAAGGGTGCCCTCCAGATAGTCAGTGACCATCTCCACCCACTGCTGGCAGATGATGGACCGTCGCCGCCTCAGCCTCATGAGGGCACCCCCAGGTCGTTCTCCAGGGCCGCCCTCACCCGGCTGCGGGCCCTGTGGAGCAACACGCGCTGGTTGACCTCGCTCAGGTCGAGCAGGCCGCAGACCTCGGCCGGCGACCACCCCTGGATGTCGCGCAGGACGAACACGCGCCGTTGGTTCTCGGATAGCCCGGCGGCGATCTCCCCTACCCGCGCAAAAGTGCTTTGGGTCATGAGGCGTTCGTCGGGAAGGTCGCTCCAGTGTGCCGGCGGGTGGGCCCAGGCGCCTCGACCGGTCGGCCCGCTGAACCGGCTCGGCGGAACCGAGGCCCGGCCTCGGCGAGCTCGTGCGACAGGCTCACGGTTGCCACTGTCCGGCGCTCGCGCTCACCCCGTGTCCGGCCGATGTTGGCCACGATGCGGAAGATCCATGTGCTGAGAGCGGAGCGACCCTCGAACCGGTCGATTCCCTTGATGACGCCGAGCCAGGCCTCCTGTGCAACCTCCTCGGCGATGGCGCGAGAAGGCACGAACGTCTCAGCGAAACGGACCATGGCGTTGTGATGGCGTCTCACGAGCTCCTGGAACGCCAGCTCGTCGCCGGCTCGCAGGCGTTCGACGATCGCGCGCTCCGACGCGGGCTCCTCCATCGCGGGCCCCTGTCCTAGCACGTAGATCACATCGCAGGGCGACACGGTTCGTCGGTGCAGTCCGGTGCGAGCCGCGCCGCGTTACAAACAGGTGTAACGCTGGCGATCGGGAGGGGACTCCTACGGCCTCGCCACAGAACGCGGCCGACGACCACGAGGAGGACGGATGCGACTCGTTCATCCCGGGCCCAGCCGATGACGGCTCTCACGCCCAAGGAGGAGGAGCTCTGCCGGCAGGATCGCTGGGACTTCAGCGACCTCCGAGCGGTGTTCATCAACTGCACACTGAAGCGATCCCCGGAGCTGTCCCACACGCAGGGCTTGGCCGACCGGTCGATTGAGATCATGCGCCGGCAAGGCGTGACCGTGGACGTGATCCGTGCCGTCGACCGTGACATCGCCACCGGGGTGTGGCCGGACATGACGGAACACGGCTGGGAGCGGGACGAGTGGCCGGCCATCTTCGAACAGGTGATGGCCGCCGACATCCTCGTTCTCTGCACTGCCATCTGGCTGGGTGAGAAGTCGTCGGTGTGCACCCAGGTCATCGAGCGCCTCTACGGGAACTCCCACCTTCTGAACGACGCCGGCCAGTACGCCTACTACGGCAGGGTGGGCGGCTGCCTGGTGACGGGCAACGAGGACGGAGTGAAGCACTGCGCCATGAACATCCTCTATTCGCTCCAGCACCTCGGCTACGTCATACCCCCACAGGCCGACGCCGGCTGGATCGGCGAGGCCGGCCCCGGGCCTTCGTACCTCGACCCAGGATCGGGCGGCCCCGAGAACGACTTCACCAACCGCAACACGACGTTCATGACCTGGAACCTCCTCCACCTCGCCCGCATGCTCAAGGACGCGGGCGGCATGCCGGTCCACGGCAACCAGCGTTCGGAGTGGGACGCCGGCTGCCGCTTCGACTTCGACAACCCCGAGCATCGCTGACGGCCGACCGTGCCCGACGTCTCGTTCGGCAACCTGCTGATCGTCGCTGTCGTCGCCGCATCCGCTCCCCTTCTCGTCGGCTTCGCGCCGGCCATCAGGGTTCCCGCAGTGGTGCTGGAAATTCTGGCCGGCATCCTCGTGGGTCCCTCGGGGCTCGGGTGGGTCGAGATCGACCTTCCCATCCAGATCCTGGCCCTCATCGGCCTCGCCTTCCTGCTGTTCCTGGCCGGTCTCGAGATCGACCTGGCCCAGCTTCGAGGGCCCGTGCTTCGCCTCGCCGGCCTTGGGTTTGCTGCGACCCTCGTACTGGGTGTCGCCGTCGGGCTCGCCTTCAGTGCCGCCGGCTACGTCAGGTCGCCGCTTCTCATAGCCGTCGCGCTTTCGGCGACGTCCCTCGGCATGGTGGTTCCCGTTCTCAAGGATGCGGGAGAGGTCGACCGGCCCCTCGGCCAGCTCACGATCGCCGGCGCCTCAGTCGCCGACTTCGGGGCCATCGTGCTCCTATCGCTGCTCTTCTCGGAGATGTCAGCCAGCATCGGGTCCACGCTCGTCCTGCTCGGGCTGTTCGCCCTCCTCGTGGTCGCCCCCGCCGTGGCGCTGGCGCGGCTCAACCGCTCGCTGCGCCTGGAGGCGATTCTGGTGCGCCTGCAGGACACCACGGCCGAGATCCGCGTCCGCCTGGCGATCGTGTTGCTCATCGGCTTCGTGGCCCTTGCCGGCAAGCTGGGTCTGGAGACGATTCTGGGGGCGTTCCTGGCGGGAGCCATCCTCAACCTGGTCGACAGGGACAGCGTCAGCCACCCGCACTTCCGCCTGAAGCTGGAGGCCATCGGCTACGGCTTCGTCGTTCCCGTCTTCTTCATCTCCAGCGGCCTGCGTTTCGACCTCGACGCCCTGCTCGGCAGCCCCAGCGCGTTCCTGAAGGTCCCGCTGTTCCTCCTCGCCCTGCTGGTGGTCCGGGCCGTACCTGCGGCGCTGTACGCGCCGGACGTGGGGCGCCGGGGGGCGGTGGCGGCCGGACTGCTTCAGGCCACGTCGCTGCCCTTCTTGGTGACGGCCACCCAGATCGGAGCGTCGCTGGGCGAGATCCGACCGGACACGGCGGCGGCGCTGGTCTCCGCCGGTCTGCTGTCGGTGGTGATCTTCCCGTTGGTGGCGTTGAGCCTTCTCGGCCGGGAGGAGGTCAAGGTTTGACTCGATTTGCGGTGCCGGTTAGCGGCGGCCCGCCGGAACGCTCACTTCGGGATCATCCGTTGGCTCAGCGGTGCGGCCCCCAAAGGTGCGCCAGTCGGCCTCAACCGTGCCCTGGTACTCAGGCGCGGGTCGGTCCAAGACCATCCGCTGCGACGAGGCGATCTGGATGCCCTCGGCGTCGAACGCCGCCTTGACGCGCCGTCGGAACTCCCGCCCGACCTTCCACTGCATGAGCGGCTTGGTCTTGGCGGCCAAGCGGATGACCACCCCGTCCGTCCCCAAATTCTCCACCCCCCAGACCTCCGGCTCCTCCAAGAAAGCGTCGGACCAGGCCTCGTCCTGCCACATGGTCCGGGCGACCTGCCTCATCACCGACAGCGCCTGTTCGGTATCGGCGTCATAGGAGACGGGGAGGTCGAGGAGGCTGCGGGACCACTGCTGGGACTTGTTGGCCACGCGGGCGATGGTTCCATTGGGGATGTGCCAGACGTTGCCCTCCAGGTCGCGGAGGCGGGTGGTACGCAGGCTGACGCCTCCACCGTGCCCGAGGCGGGGCCGGCGTCGATCACGTCGCCCACGCCGTACTGGTCCTCAATGAGCATGAAGATGCCCGACAAGAAGTCGCGGACCAGGTTCTGCGCCCCGAACCCCACTGCGACGCCGACGATCCCTGCCCCCGCCAGCAGCGGCCCCAACTGGAACCCCAGCTCGCCGACGGCCATCAGCACCGCCACCGACCAGACCACGAATGAGCCCACGCTGCCCAGGAGCGCACCGACGGTCTCGGCCCTCTGAGCGGCCCGGGCCGTTGACGCCTAAGACGTCCGCAGAAGGGTGCCCGGAGAGCGGTCAATGGCTGTGCCCACGTCGGCTCGCACATGGCCCAGCCCCCTGGTGAAACGGCCGATGGCACGGCGTAGCAGCTTGGCCGCGAGCCAGGCCAGGAACAGGATCAGCCCCAGCTTCGCCGGCTTGGCCAGGAAGAGGTCGCTGGCGTGGGCCAAGCCTTCGTGGCCGGTGAGGTCGAAGACTCCGCTGCAGAGTTTCCCCGCCTGGTCCGGGGGGCCGCAAGGCCCTACCTGAGCCACTACTGAGCTGAACGGGGACACCTGAGCGCTCTCGATGAAGTGGGCGCGCCGAAGAAGAAACGCGAAAGGACTGTGGACAGTTATCCCCGGCGGGAGGCCGATTCAACCCTCGAGGCTCACCGGGCCAGGGAGTCCACGGTGACGGGGCGTCGCTTTTCAGCGCATGTCGTCGGCGTATTCGCCTTGTGCCGCAAGCGCCCGAAGGAGGATGACGCTCCCCAGGACGGCGGCAATGACGGACGCGCCCAGTACCCCGACCTTAGCTGCGTCTTGCAACGGTCCGGGCGTGAAGGCCAGCTCAGCGATGAACAAGGAGACGGTGAAGCCGATTCCGGCGACGGTGGCGATCCCCGCCAGCATCGGCCACGTGGACCCCTCCGGGAGGCGACCCAGGCCCGTTCGCACCGCCAGCCAGGCGGCGACTGTAATACCGACCGCCTTGCCGAGCACGAGGCCGACGACTACGCCGCCCGTCACCGCCACCGCCCCCGGGGTGTCGAAGACCGCGGCCTTCATGGTCACCCCCGCGTTAGCGAGCGCGAACAGCGGGACGACCACGAACGTGGTCCAGGGGTGGAGCAGATGCTCCAGGCGTTCGGCAGGCGAGACCGATGTCTGCGCCAGTTGCTTCATGGCGGCAAGCTCGGCCGGACTCGGTTCGTCAGCCAAGTCAGAAGCCCATTCCCGGGCCACCGCCGCCGGAGTTAGGGCTCGGGCTGGCGTCAGGAGGCCGAGAACGACGCCGGCAATGGTGGCGTGGACCCCAGATGCCTGCGTGGCCAGCCACACCCCGATCCCGAGAAGCACATAAGGCGCCATCCACACGATGCCGAAACGGCGGAGCCCTACCATGACGCCAACGAGCGCGGCCGCGGTAACGAGAAACTCCGGCTGCACGTCACTTGCATAGAACACGGCGATGACGACGATGGCCCCGATGTCGTCGACGATGGCCAGGGTCAACAAGAACAACTTGAGTGTCGCCGGGACGCGAGGCCCCAGGAGGGCGACGACTCCGATGGCGAAGGCGATGTCGGTGGCCATGGGAATGCCCCAACCCTTGGCGCCGACACCCCCGCCCGTCACCAACAGGAACAACAGGGCCGGCACCACCATGCCTCCGGCGGCCGCGATAGCGGGCATTGCCGCCGTCCGGGGGTCGCGGAGGTCACCGTGGACGAGCTCGCGCTTGATCTCGAGTCCCACCACGAAAAAGAACAGGGCCATGAGCGCGTCGTTGACCCAGTGTTTGAGGTCCTCCGCCAGCTCGAAGCGGCCGAGACGAATCGACAGTTCCGTGTCCCAGAGGGTGTGATAGGACGCGCTCCAACCGGAGTTGGCCCAGACCAGGGCGACGAGGGCGGCAACGAGCAGGACGATGCCACCGGACGCCTCTGTCTCGAGGAACTGCCGAACGAGCCTGGGGATTCGCCGCCCGGGCACGGGGGCGTCGTCCGGCGGGTAACTCTCCGCTCCATCAGGTGTCGTGGTGTCCATGGCCGAACTCCAAAGAGGTCGCGGTTCGAGACTCGCCGACCAGGCTTCCCGGCACACCAACCACCCGAAGTGGAGGGGACCATTCTGTCGCATAGGCGGGCCGGGCGCTCGGATCGCCCCGGGCTGTCGTCAGAGCTTCGGAAGCTTCTGCGGACGCCCGATGAGCTCGGCCAGCGGGTCCCCCTCCTGTTGGAGACGGTCGAGCACGGTGGAGACGGTCCAGCGGTCAGCGCGGAGGTCAGGGCCCTCCAGCTCCTCCCACCGAATGGGAACGGAGACCGGCGCTCCGGGGGCGGGACGAGCGCTGAACGGGGCCACCAGGGTCTTGTTGATCGCGTTCTGGGTGTAGTCGAGCCGGGCGAGGCCTTGGCGGCGATCCTTCTGCCATTCCCAGCTGACCATCGCCGGCACCGTCTGGCCGACCGCTCGGGAGACCTTCTCCACCCAGGCCCGGGTGTCGTCGAACGTGGGGCCGGGGGCGATCGGAACCCATATCTGGATGCCCCGCTGCCCCGTCACCTTGGGCATCCCCGAGACGCCCAGATGATCGAGTGCCGTTCGGTACAGGCGGGCCAGCACCACGACGTCGTCGAAGCCGGTGCGCGTGCCGGGGTCGATGTCGATCAGAGCCCACGTCGGTTGGTGGACGTCGGAGAGGTGGGAGGTCCAGCCGTGCAGCTCCACCGCCCCGAAGTTGGCCATCCAGGACAGCGCGGGCACGCTGTCGATCACCGCGTAACATTCGGTCTCGCCGGGATCGGCTTCGTCATTTTTCCAGCGGCTGAGCCAGTCCGGCGCATGGCTGGGCAACTCCTTGTGCCAGAAGCCGGGCCGTGCCACCCCGTCCGGATACCGGTGCAGGTTCACAGGCCGGTCCCAGAGGTAGGGCAGCATGTGCGGGGCGATCAAGGCGTGGTAGCGGACGAGGTCTCGCTTGGTGACCGGGCCATCCCCGTCACGACCGGGGAAGAGGACCTTGTCGAGGTTGGTGAGCCTCAGCTCCCGACCCTGGAGCATCCACGGACCCGCGCCGCGCAGGGCATCAAGCGCGGCCAGTTCGTCCTCGGTGGGCGGGTCCCAGGAGGGCCTGGCCGCCTCCCCCACCAGGATCGTCGCCTCGCTGGCCGGTAGGTCGCTCCTCCACAGGGCCTCGGGGGCGGCTGCCACTTCGTCGTTGGTGCGGCCGCTCTTGACGGAACGGGGATGGTCCTCGGGATCCCAACCGGGCTGGGCGTGGTCGTCGTTCTTGTGAAGCAACAACCACTGCTCCTTGCCCGACCCGTCCTTGTCGCGGCGGATGAGGACGAACCGGCCGGCGAGCTTCTGGCCCTGGAGGTCGAAGTGCAGCTCACCCCGCTCGATGGCCGAGGCGGGGTCGTCGGTTCGCACCGGGGACCACGTGCCCCAGTCCCACACGATGACGTCACCACCGCCGTACTCGCCGCGGGGGATGACACCCTCGAAGTCGAAGTACTCGATGGGGTGGTCCTCGACATGGACCGCGAGCTGCTTGGCCTTGGGATCGAGGGTCGGCCCTTTGGGAACGGCCCAGCTGGCGAGGACCCCTTCCACCTCCAGCCTGAGGTCGTAGTGGAGCCGGCGGGCGCGGTGGCGCTGGACGACGAAGCGGTCCGATCCGCCGGGAGCTCCGGACCCGGCGGGCTCGGCGGTGACCGAGAAGTCCCGCTTGGCCCGGTAGGTCTCGAGCCGCTCCTCGGGGGTGCTCATCGGGCAGCCGATCCCGCTCTCATGGCGGCCGCAACCTCGAGCCGCACCCGGAAGTCCGGGTCGTCGGCATGGGCGGCGATGGCCGCCCGGCTCGGAGACGGCCCGAGTTCGGCCAAGCCCCGCAACGCCTTCCAGCGGATCCACGGGTCGCGGTCTGACAGCGACACCTCGAGCAGCGGCCTCAGCTCCTCACGCTTCACGTCGACCATGGCGTCGACCGCGGCCCGCCGGACGGACCGGGCCCCGTCTTTCACGAGCTCGGCCCAGATGGCAGCGGCCTCGCCCTGGTCTGCCTCCCGCAGCAGGTTGGCCGCCACCTGGCGGCGGAACGGATCGTCGCCCCTGGCCGCGGCCTGAACGAGGGCGAGGTCAGCCGGGTCGGCGGGGTGGAGCGACCCCAGATCCCGCCACGCTTGCTCCAGACGACTGGGCCTTCGGTTGGCGGACGTGCCCCCAGATGGGGTGCCCGCCCCTGAAGGCCCGCCCATGGTGCGAGCCGTCTCCTCGCCGTCGTCGTCGACCGCGTCGACGACACCGAACTCCTCGGTCACCAGAGCAAGGATCGGCCCGAGGAGCTGCTCCCAGTCGGCCGCTCTCCGCAGGCTCACGGCGACGAAGTCGGGACCCACGAGCACGTTGGCGACCTGCTGGAACTGGGCGAACAGGCGGCTGACCTTCGGGTCGTC
Source organism: Acidimicrobiales bacterium (assembly GCA_046262035.1). Taxonomy (GTDB): domain Bacteria; phylum Actinomycetota; class Acidimicrobiia; order Acidimicrobiales; family AC-14; genus JBHENM01. The sequence goes on from JBHENM010000288.1 coordinate 14,639, forward strand.
GACCTTGGCCGGCGACCCGTACCAGCGGCTGGGACCCTCGTTCTGCGGGCCGACGTGGAATCTGATGGTGCGCGGGTTGGGCGTTGCCTCCGGAACCACGGGGCCATCGAAGCTGGCCGCAAGGGGATCGTCGGGCCGCGGACGGGCCGCCTCCGGGGCGGCTCCGGCTGGGCTCGACGCGACCCGGATGAGGAAGCGGCCGCCGTCCCAGCCGTACTCCAGGGTGACGTCGTCGTCGAGGGGCCGGCTCCAGAAGCCTTCACCGGGGCCGACGGCAGCGGAGAGGGCGGCGTCCTCCTCCGGGCCCCAAGCCTCAGCGGAGAAGAATCGCTTGAGCAGCGCTTTGGTCGGGCCGAGAGCCTCGAACGGAAGGGCCATGAAAGCGTCGACGGTCAGGTGCTCGAAGGCCTTCCGTCCCAGGCTCCGCTCGGCCACGAGACGGCGAGCCGAATCCTGAGCGGGCCCGGAGGACGGCACGTCACGACGATACCGGCCACTAGTCGGATCGATTGGAGCGCTCGCGGTCCCGGCCGGCCCCGACCTGGGAGCGGGCCAGCCCGATGAGAAGGGCGCCGAGCAGGCCGTAGGAGGCCACCGCCGGAACCAGGCCGAGACCGTCGGCCACGGCGCCGATGGCGGCCGGGATCCAGAAGCCTGCGAACTCGACCGCCGACAGGACGGCGTTCGTCGTCCCCACCTCGCCCGGCCGGGCGGTGAGGGACCGGTGCTGGACTGCCAGCCAGGCCAGGTTCAGCCCGACGGAGGCGACGAAGGAGGCGAGAGCCACGACGGCGATGTTCGGGACGAGGGCGATGGCCAAAGTGCCGACCGTCATCGTGATCGCCGCGCCGAGCAAGAGCCGGGCGTCGCTCGTGTCCTCGAACCGCCGGGCCAGCACGGTGAACGTGAGCAGCCCCCCGCTGACGCCCACGAAGGCGACGAGGGTGGCCGCGGCCGAGGACGCCCCGCGCTCCTGCTCCAAGAGGGCGATGGTGAACCCGACGAGAGGCTCGTCGAACGGGTTCATCAACAACCCGATGAGACCGAGCACCCAGACGACGGGATCGCGTAGGACGGCCCTGAGCTTCGACCGTGCCGGCGAGCGGGCGCCGTCGGCCTCTTCCGGAGCGGCCGGCGGTGGCGGCAGGGGGACGGCAGACAGGGCCAGGGCGTACAGCGCCATGGCCGCCGCTCCGATCAGGAAGGCGACCCTCCAGGAGAGGCCGGCGAAGGCCACTCCGCCGACGAGGGCCGGTCCCATGAGGTCTCCCAGCGTCCCCAGGAGGTTGGACCGGGCCAGATAGCGCCGTAGGTCGTCGCCGGCCAGCTCGACGAGAGCCACCTCGGCCGCCTCGACCATCGCGGTGGAGGCACAACCGAGGACGAAGGCGGCGCCCAACAGAACGGCGAACGACCCACCCAAGCCGAACGCGGCCAGAGAGACGGCGAAACTCAACGCTCCGCCGGCCGCGATCACCCGGCGGCTGTAGTGGTCGGCTGCGGCGGCGAAGCCGGCACCCACCAGGGCGCCGGGTGCGATGGCGGACAACACCGCACCGGCCTGGGTGTAGCTCAGGCCGAGATCAGTCCGGAAGGACTCGAGGGTCCCCGACGGGAGGAACGCCGCCGACTCGTCGGCCAGGCGCACCAGCAGGACGGCCACCAGGGCCGAGGCCGGCGCCCGGACGGCGAACGGCATCCCTCCGAGGAGGCGCCGGTGTCAATAGTGAGTGAGCCTGCTCACGGCCGTCAAGATACAAGCTCCAGCCTCGCCCGCGGCTCCAACCGGTGACACTCAGGGGTGTCACGGCCCCCGCAATGACACCAGTTCATTAGCTTGAGGGAGATGGTCGCAGACAACGGGAAGCCTCGCCGGGGACGAGCGGGGAAGATCATCCGCATCCTGATCTCGCTCGGGCTCGCGGTCGGGATCCTGCTCTACGTCGTGAACAGCGGCTCCGAGTTCTCGGACGTGTGGTCGGAGATCGGAGACATGACCGGGGGCGAGCTGGCGACCCTCGGCGTGGTGGCGCTCTGGAACCTCTTCTCGTACTGGCTGGTGATGGTGGCCGCCACCCCCGGCCTCACCTATCCCCAGGCCATGGTGCTCACTCAGTCGTCCACGGCCGTGGCCAACAGCATTCCGGGGGGAGCGGCCGTCGCCATCGGGCTGACGTACGCCATGCTCAGCTCGTGGGGTTTCTCCAAGTCGAGGAGCACGCTCTCCGTCCTCGTCTCGGGGTTGTGGAACAGCTACGCCAAGCTCGCTCTGCCCGTGCTGGCCCTGGCTCTCCTGGCCCTGCAGGGCAACGCAAGCGCCGGGCGGGTCACGGCCGGCCTGATCGGCATTGCCGCCCTGGTGGGGTCGGTAGCCGTCTTCGCCCTCGTTCTCCGGCGGGAGGACTTCGCTCGCCCGGTGGGCGACACCGCGGCGCGCTGGATGTCCAGGGTCAGGAGGACGTTCGGACGGGCGCCGGTAGAGGGCTGGGGCGACGCCTGCGCCAAGTTCCGGGCCCGGACCATCGGCCTGGTGCGGCACGCCTGGGTGCGCCTGACCGTCGCCACCCTCGTGAGCCACTTCTCCCTGTACCTCGTGCTGCTCATCGCCCTGCGGCACATCGGAGTCTCCAACCGCGAAGTGAGCTGGTCGGAAGTGCTGGCTATCTTCGCCTTCGTCCGCCTGATCACCGCCATCCCGATCACGCCGGGCGGGCTGGGCGTGGTCGAGCTGGCGCTGATCGCCGGACTCACCACCGCCGGAGGTGACCGGCCCGAGGTCGTGGCCGCCGTCCTCATCTACCGCTTCCTCACCTACGTCCTACCCATCCCCTTCGGGCTGGCGACCTACCTGTTCTGGCGCAGGAACACCTCCTGGCGGAACTCGGCTCCTCCCCTCAGCCCGTCGCTGGCGCCGGCGACCGGCGCCCCGACGTGAGGGGGGCCGAACCGTGCTCCTGAACCACCGGAGAGCACTCCGCCTCGTCGCCGGGCTGTTCGTGGCCACGGTCGTCGTCTTCCTCCTGGTGGGGACGGATCCCAACCGCGGGTTCGTCCAGGACATCGACGACGCTTTCCACCGCCTGATGGTGAGCGCCCGGGTCACGCCTCTCGTGTGGCTGGCCAAGGCCATGGCCTTCATCGGCGGGGTCTACGTGAACTGGCCCCTCCGGCTGATCGCCCTCGCCCTGCTGGTCCAGCGGCGCCGGTGGCTGCAGCTCACCGCCTTCGTGCTCGCCATCGCCTCCTCGGAGGTACTCATCGGCCTCATGAAGGACCTGTACGCCCGACCCCGGCCCGACGGCGGCATCATCGCCACGACCGGGTTCTCGTTTCCGTCCGGTCACGCCGTGGCCGGCGCGGTGACGGCCGTCGGGCTCGTGGTGGTGCTGCTGCCTCCGGGTCCGCGGCGCTGGGCGTGGGAGCTGCGGGCCGCGGTCTTCGCCGGCCTCATGGCTCTGAGCCGGACGTACCTCTCCGCCCACTGGCTGTCGGATGTGATCGGGGGCGCCCTGCTGGGGGTGACCGTCGCCATCGGGTGGCCGGCCCTGCTCCAAGAGGTTCGAGAACGGCGGCTGCGCTCTCATCCCCGCCACCTCGAGCCCGAACCGCCTGCATCTTCATCGTCGCCGCCATCACCCTCGCCCGGGCCGGTCCGCTCATGAGCGGGCACGGCTCCGCCTCGATCCGAGCCCGGACGGCTCTCGCCGTGGCCGCCCTCGTCGGCACCCTTCCCCAGAACCGGGCCCGCGTCGGAAGCCACGAGTTGCGAGCCTTCCGGTTGGTCAACGACCTGCCCGATTTCCTCTTCCGGCCGGCGTGGGCAGTGATGCAGCTGGGGGCCCTGGCGGCGGCGCCGGCCGCCGCCTCCGTGGCCTACGCCACCGGCAGGCAGAGGCTGGCCATCCGCCTCCTGCGGGGCGGCAGCATCACGTGGCTGCTGGCCAAGGGCGTGAAGCGGGTCGTCCGGCGAGGTCGGCCAAGCGCCATGCTCACCGAGGTCCATTGCCGGGGAGCGAAGGCCGGTGGCCTCGGCTACCTGTCCGGCCATGCCGCGGTGGCGACGGCGCTGGCTGCGGCGGCCGCTCCCGACGTCGCCGGCTCCGCCCGCTCCCTGGCCATCGCCGCCGTTCCTCTGGTCGGGCTCTCCCGGGTGTACGTCGGCGCCCACCTGCCGCTGGACATCGTCGGAGGGGCGGCCCTCGGGCTGTGCGTCGACGGGATCCTCAGAATTCGGGACGGTGCCAGCCGATGAGGATCTCAGGCCCGGCCCAGGCCGCGGGCCCCCAGCCACGCTCGGGCCACCTCGACGGGACCGAGGCCGTCGAGGTCCACGGCCTTGTTGAGCTGGACCAGCTCGTCGGTCGTGAGCGCCGCGCTCACGGCATTCACCGCCTGGCGCATCCGCTCGCCGTAGCGGGCCAGCACGTCGTTCCGGACGACGGGGACCACGTTCTCGGCCGGCTGCAGCTGGCGGTCGTCGGCCAGCAGCAGCAGGTCCTTGACCGCGACCACCGGGCTGGTGGTGAACAGGAGGGCGACGTCCACCTCGGCCCCCTCCAGGGCGCCCACGGTGAGCGGACCGGCGGCGTCCAGCGGCAGGAAGGTCCTGAACGTGAGGCCGTAGCTGGCCATGAGGCCGGGGAGGCAGAACCGGCGCTCCGGGCACTCCGGCGGCCCGCCGAAGGAGAGCCGGGGAGCGACCGGAATGAGGTCGCTGACCCGGGTCAGACCGTAGGTCCGGGCGGTGGTGCGGGTAACGGCCAGGGCGTTCTGGTTCTGCGCCGGGGCCCGGTCCAGGGTGGTGATGCCTCGGAAGGAGAGGGCCTGACGCAGGAACTGGTAGGTACGATCCGAGTCGGCGGTGGCCTGCCCCGCCCCCTTGTTCAGGAACTCCAGGGCCGTGCCCGCGTACTCGGGGACGAAGTCGACCACGCCTTGCTCGAGGGCGGGCTCGACCACCTCCCGGGACGCCAGGTCGAGGGCCCGCTCCACCGGGATGTCCCGGGCCTCCATGGCCTGGGCATACAGCTCGGCGAGAATCCGGCTCTCCGAGAAACCGAAGGCTGCGACCGTGACGGCGGGGTCCTCGGGGAGCGCCCGCTCGCCGTCCCCGCCCCCACAGGCGCTGATCACCAGGCCCAAGGCGATGAGCGAGACCACTAGTCGACGGGGCGGGCCGGGGGGCACGGCGTCATTGTCTCCCAGTCCGCTGCCGACCCCGGACACCCGCCGTCGGCGGCGGCGCCCCTCGGGCGAACCTCCGCCGCTCCCCCGCGACCTCCGGCGAAGCGGGCGGTACTGGGCCGCGCTCACCGTGGGCGTGCTGGTGGTGTGGTTCCTCGTCGTGCTCGTCGGCTTCGGTCAGACCATCGATCGGATCGACCACAGCATCCTGAGGCGCGTGGTCCGCGTGCGGACGCCCAGCCTGACCCGGGTCATGCGGTGGCTCCAGTTCCTGGGGTCGGACGAGGCCATCCTCGTGCTCCGATGGTCGGCCCTCCTGATCGCCCTGGCCTTCAAGCGCTTCCGCCACGTGCTGGTGTTCGTCGCCTGCATCCTCCTGTCCACCGCGCTGACGTCCATCCTGACGGAGATCTTCGGGCGCTCCCGGCCGCTCGGGGTCGAGATCCTCGGAAGCTGGAGCGGCTTCTCCCACCCGTCGAGGCCCATGGTCGACGTGGGCATCTCCCTCGTCGCCCTCATCTACATGGTCGTTCCACGCGGCCCCTGGCGATCCCGGGCGAAATGGGTGGCGGCGGGGTATCTCCTCCTGCTGGCCCTGACCCGGATCTACCTGGCCGTGGACAACCCGACCGACGTGGTGTTCGGGCTGATCCTGGGCGTGGGCCTGACCGTGATCACGTTCCGGGTCGTGGTGCCGAACGACGTCTTCCCGATCACCTACAACCGCGGCCGGAGCGCCCACCTGGACGTGGGGGGGATGCGGGGAGAGGCCATCCGCCAGGCGATCCGGGAGCAGCTGGGCCTCGAGGTGCTGGCCGTCGAGCCCTTCGGGCTCGACGGCTCGGCCGGCTCCACGCCCTTGCGGATCAGTGTGGCCGATCCGCCGGAAACGGCCCTCTTCGGCAAGCTGTACGCGGCCACGCACCTGCGATCCGATCGGTGGTACAAGCTCGGCCGCACGCTCCTCTACGGCCGCTTGGAGGACGAGTCGACGTTTTCGACCGTCCGCCGGCTCGTCCAATACGAGGACTACCTCCTGCGGCTCATGCGGCACGCGGGCATTCCCACGGCAGAGCCCTACGGATTCGCCGAGATCACGCCCGAGCGCGAGTACGTCATCGTCACCGAGTTCTTCGAAGGGGCCAGGGAGATCACCGAGGTCGAGGTGGACGAAGCCGTCATCGACAACGCCCTCGGCGTCGTCCGGTGCCTGTGGGAGTCCGGCCTGGCCCATCGGGACATAAAGCCGGCCAACGTGCTCGTGCGCGACAGCAAGGTCCTGCTCATCGACGTGGCCTTCGCCGAGGTCCGGCCGTCACCATGGCGGCAGGCGGTCGATCTGGCCAACATGATGCTGGTCCTGGCCCTGCGCACCGACCCCGACACCGTCTACGCCCGCGCCATCCGCCTCTTCACGCCGGACGAAATCGCCGAAGCCTTCGCCGCCACCCGGGGGCTTACCCTGACCAGCCAGCTCCGGGCCCGCATCCGCCAGGACGGTCGCGACCTGATCGGCCGCTTCCGGGAGCTGGCTCCCGACCGGGCCCCGATCCGGATCCAGCGGTGGAGCGTCCGTCGCATCGTCCTCACCGTCGGCGTTCTGTTGGGGTCCCTGTTGACCCTGGCCCTGACCATCAGCGCCTTCTCCCGGGCGAGCCTGCTGTGAGCGGGACAGGCCGGCGCCGGGCCTGGGTGCTCTTGGCCATGACGGTCGTGGCCGCGGCTCCGGCGTGTTCGACGGTTCGGACCTCAGCCGCGCCGACGTGCGTACCCAAGTCGGCGGACACCCTGGTACTGATGGCGCAGTCGGTGCCCAGCGCCGCCCAGATCCCCTGCATCGCCAGCTACCCGGCGGGGTGGCACTTCGCCAAGATGACGATCCGGAGCGGACGGTCGGAGTTCGTCCTCGACTCGGACCGGGCCGGCATCTCCGCGGTCCGCGTCAACCTGATGCGCCAATGCGATGTCACCGGCGCCACCGAGATTCCCTCCGACGAGCCCAACACGCGGCGGTTCGAGCGGATCTTGTCGGTGGTGAGGGAGTTCAAAGCGGTGCGCACCTACCAGTTCGACGGTGGCTGCGTCACCTACCGGTTCGAATTCCACCGCCGGGGCCAGGCCCTGGTCAACGAGGTGTCGGTGGCCGTCGGCTTCGCCACTCGAGCCCAACTGGCAGCCCAGGTGCGCGACCGCTCGAACGGTGAACTGACCCTGTAGAGGCCGGAATCCGGCCCGTCCTCACGCCGGCGATGGGGCAGGCACTTCGAACCACACGCACTTTCCCCGAGGGGTAGGGCTGATGCCCCACCGGGTGGCCAGGCGCTCGAGGAGGACGAGCCCCCGCCCGCCCGGGCCGTGGGTCCGTTCCTGTACGAGCTGAGGACGAGGCTGGTCGGGGGAACCGTCGCCCACCTCAATGCGCAGGCGGTCGCCGTCGTACCGGATGACCACCGAGAACGGGGACCGGGCGTGAAGGATGGCGTTGGTCGCGGCCTCACTGAGCAGCAGGGCGGCGTCGCCGGATGCCAGCTCGGGCATCCGCCAGCTGGCCAGCACTCCGACGAGGAACCGCCGGGCGGCGCCCGCGCTCGACGGGTGAGGAGGAAGCTGGATCCGAGCCTCCCGCGGCGGGAGCAGGCGAACCGTGTGGCCCCCGTGGGGCAGGGGGTAATCGGGGCCGTCGGCGCCCTCTCCGCCCAGCGCGCTCCGGAGACGGCCTTCGGGATCGTCGGCCGCGTCGGGCGGTACGCGCAGGACGAGGATGGCAACGTCGTCTCCCAACGAGCCCCCGGAGAAGACCACGGCCGCTTTGCGGAGCCCTTCGGCCAGCTCCTCGGCCGAAGCTGCAGTGGCGCCGAGGAGGGTCTCGGCCAAGCCCTCGTCGGCGAACTGCTCACCGGCGGCGTTGCGGGCCTCGGAGATCCCGTCGGTGAAGAAGGCCAGCGAGTCTCCGGGGCCGAGACCCACCCGGTCCTCACTCAACTCCAGGTCGTCGAAGACCCCCACCAGGGTGCCCGGCTGGCCCCGGACGTCGATCCATCCCGCCCGCCTCACCACGACGGGCCGCGGATGGCCGGCACAGGCGAGGGTGACCCAGGCCCCGCAGCGGTCTACCTCGACCTCGGCGAAGATGGCGGCGCAGAAGCGGTCGTCGGCCTCGGGCTCGGCCAGTAGGGCCCCGTTCACCGCGGTCAGGGCGTCGGTGGGACCGTCTCCCCGGCCGGCCACCGCCCGCAGGGTGTAGCGGACGAGGGCCGTTCTCGAGGCGGCACGGGCGCCTCTCCCGCACACGTCCCCCATGGCCACGCCCCAGCGGTTGGGCCCGAGGCGGAAGACGTCGTAGAAGTCGCCGCCGACGGCGACCGACCGGTCGCCGGGCCGGTACACCGCTCCCAGCTCCATCCCCGGGATCTCGGGGGTACGAGGGGGTAGCAGGCTCTGCTGGAGGGTGCGGGCCGTCTCCCGCTCGACCTCGTAGAGCCGGGCTCGCTCGAGGGCCTGAGAGCTGTGGCCGGCCAGGGCCTCGAGGAACTGGCAGTCGTCGTCGCCGAACTGCCGGTCGCCGTCCCACCCGAAGGAGGCCACCCCGAACACCTGCCGTCCGAGAGCCATGGGGACCACGGCCAAGGCCACAGTATCGCTTCCGTTCATGTCGACCTTCGGGTAGCGCGCCCTCCACTCACCGTGGTCCTGAACGGTCACCAGGCGCCGGGTACGGAGAGCCTCGGTGGCCGGGACCTCGGCGTCGAGCGGGAGACGCGACCAGCGGCCCATCCAGTCGTCGTTGACTCCGGCCGTTCGCACGAGGTGGAGGGCGGTGCCGTTCTCCTTCAAGACGTAAAGCGCCGCCCGCACGCAGCCGAGAGCCCGCTGGGCCCCGGTCACCACCACCTCCGCCACCTCGTCGACGTCCTTGGCCCCCGCCAGCCGGGCGCTCACCGACTGGATGTGGACCAGTCGTTGGGTCAGACGCTGGGCCGCCTCCCGCTCCTTCCGAGCCGACTGGTAGAGGCGGGCGTTCTCGATGGCGATGGCGGCGTAAGGGGCGATGCCGACGACCAGCTGCTCATGTTCAGGGGTGAAGACCCCAGGGTGTGCGTGGCCGAAGAACAGCCCACCCAGGACGTCTCCGTTTCGGGATACCACGGGCATGGCCAGGTAGCTGCGAACCGGCAGGTGGCCGGGAGGCATGCCGTAGTACGGAGGGCTCTGGCCGTAGCGCGGATCGGCGGTCACGTCGTCGAGGCGGATCACCCCTTCCCCCCGGAACGTGGGATCGAACACGGCTGTGTTCCTCGGCATGGGGAAGTCGGCGAAAGCTTCCCGGGGAACGCCGGACAGGGCGTAGAGCATGTAGGACTCGCCCGAGCCGTCCAGGACGTTGTAGAAGAACGCTCCGAACTGGGCGCCGACCAGATCCATCGCCACGTCGGTGACCTGGTGGACGGCGCGCTCGAGGTCGAGCTCGGAGACGAGAGCCGCTCCGATGCGCTGGAGGGTTCCCGCGGTGTGGGCCTCGAGCCGGATCCGTTCCTGCTGTCCGGACTCGACCCCGGTGCCGGCGTCGGTCAAACCCCGCTCACCCACACTCTGCGAGAGTACCGGCGATCGCGCTCATCTCAGCCTCGCCTTAGGGGCGCCCGGACCGGGCTCGCCCTCAGGCGCCCAGGGTGGGCGCGGGCTGCTCCTCGATGACCCCGTGGCCGTTGCCCCGGATGAGGTCGTGAAGCTCGCTGGCATTGACGGTTTCCCGGTCGCACAGCTCCTGGGCGATGCGGGTGAGGTCGCGCTCGTTGTCACGCAGGATCGTACGGGCGGCCTGCTCGGCGCGGACCATTAGTTCCCGCACCTCCTTGGCGCCGGAGCCACCGTCCTGCCCGAGCTTGGAGCTGTTCATGTCGTCGCCGGCCAGCTCGAAGCGCCCCGTCATGGCCAGGCGCTCGACCATGCGGCGGGCGAGGGTGGCGGCGTGCTCGAGATCGTCCTCGGAACGGGTGCTGGGCTGGCCGAAGATGTTCATCTCCGCCGCCCGCCCGCCGAGGAGGACGATGAGCTGGGCCATGAGCTCGCGCTTGGTGGTGACGTCCTTGTCGTCGGCCGAGGACCAGGGTGAGCGACCGAAGGAGTTGGCCCGGGCGACGATGGACACCCGCGGCGGCGGAGTCACCCCCCGCAGGAGCAGGGAGAGCAGGGCGTGGCCCGCTTCGTGGACCGAGATGAGCTGCTTCTCGTCGTCGGTCATCAGCCGGGCGCTCCGGGTGCCCGACAGAACTCGAGACATCGCTTCCTCGATGTCGTCCGGCCCCACGCGGTCGCGATGGCGCCGGGCGGCCAGGAGGCACCCCTCGTTCACGATGCTGGCCAGCTCGGCCGGAGTGAGGCCGGCGGTGTTGGCGGCCACGTCGGCCCAATCCACCCGGCGGGAGACGGGCCGGTGCATGGCGTGGAGCTGGAGGATCTTCTCCCGACCTTCCTTATCAGGACGGTCGATGCGCAGCCGGCGGTCGAACCGGCCGGGGCGCAGCAGGGCGGGGTCGATGAGCTCGGGGCGGTTGGTGGCGCCGAGGATGAGCACACCGGAGGCGCCGAGGAAGCCGTCCAGCTCGACCAGAAGCTGGTTCAGGGTGTGGTCGAACTCCCGCTCGCCCGAAGTGTCGGCGTTGCGGTGGCGACCGATGGCGTCCAGCTCGTCGATGAAGACGATGCAGGGGGCGTCGCGCTTGGCCGCGTCGAACAGCTGGCGGACGCGAGCGGCGCCCAGGCCGACGAACTTCTCCACGAAGCTGGTGGCGGACACGAAGTAGAAGGGAACGCCCGTTTCCCCAGCGAGGGCTCGGGCCAGCAGCGTCTTCCCGCAGCCCGGCATCCCGTAGAGCAGGATGCCCCGGGGCAGCTCCGCTCCCAGGTTCTGGAACCGCTGCGGGTTGGAGAGGTACTCAGTGACCTCCCGCAGCTCGGCAATGGCCTCCTCCAGGCCGGCGACGTTGGAGAAGGTGACCTGGCGGCCAGAGCCGTCGGCCTTGTCAACCTGGAAGGGCGACTCCCCGCCGCCTCCCGCGGTGGTGGCCGGGATCTTGCCGCCCGACCGAAACCTGAAGGATTTCCTACCGGGGCGCGTCATGCGGAGCCCCACGATAACCGACCCGATGATGAGGACGGCGGAGCCGATGACTTCTGGACGGGTAAAGACGCTGGCAGCGAACACGACGCTCTCCCACCGATGGAGGAACTCGGAGACCCGGGAACTGCCGGCTGAAGAATCGAAGCCCCACAGGATCGCGCGTTATTCCTGGCCACGCCACATCCTATGGGCGGGGTGGACGACCGGGCACCAACGGCCGGCACCGGTGGTAGACCGGAAGCCATGCCCCAGTCCGGCGTGGTCAGTTCGTCAGGACTGCTGTTGTTCATCCGGTACGCCTTCATGCCGAACCATCTCGGATATTGCGGTGGTAACGAGAACGAGGTCCTTCTGGAGAGCGCAGCGACCGGGCAGGCCGACGCCCACCTGACCCCGCTCCTGACCAAGTTCACCGGCGCCCTGCCGTACCTGCGGTCAATTGCAGCCGCCAACGCGATCGGCGACCCGTTCGACCACCGGGTGGTTGAGGCGTACTGGCTGGGCAACGAGCTGCTGAGTGGGGTAGAGGCGGGAGACCTCTACCAGACGCTCGAGCAGCGCTTCGGACGTCAACTTCCCCCAAAGCTGCGAGAGCAGGTCCTTCGGAAGCCGCCTCAGGGAGCCAAACCGTTCCACTTCTTCCATGTCGTCGACGTTTACCGCCATCTTGAGCGCGAAACCGTGGGAATGGCGGCAATGGACAGTTGCCGGATCAGTTGGGGCCAGGTCAAGCAGGTGGAGGGGGCGGCCTTGGTCGTCGACCGCCAGCCCCTGGTCGAGCGGGCGGGCAAGCTCGTGCTGGGTGAGGCGCAGCCCGAGCGGGTCCTTCACTCCCACGCCGGCCTGGGCTTCGCCGCCGACGTCGCCGTGGGCGACTGGGTGTCCATCCACTGGGGCTGGGCGTGCGAGGTGCTCGACTCCCGCCGGCTGGGGAACCTGCGGCACTGGTCGATCCACCGCCTGGCCCTGGCCAACCAGACCGTCTGACCGCGTCGAAGTTCACGAAGAGCGCGGAATTCTTAATAGGAGCCTTATCGGTCGCCGTGGGTACAACTGGAAGTGGAAGGCAAGGTGTCACATTGCACAAGACCGAGAAGCAATCCAAACAAGAAGGACAGGAAGAGGGCGTCGTTTACGAGGTGAGGACGCTCCCGGACCGATGGGAAGAGCCGATCGGGGACGAAGTCCTCAGCACCCACAGCTCGGCGGAGGCTGCACTCGACGCCAAAACGGACGAGCTCCAACTGGCCGACGACGGCACCGGCCGTTCGACGCAGGGCGCGGACGACGGCTCGGGCGGAGGACGCTGGTAGGTCGTTCCAGGGTGTGCTCGGGAGGACGGCGGGCCCCCGAGCACCCCGGGTTAGGCGGTTTAGACCGTCAAAGAAAGCGCAGTTCGTCCCCTTCGGCGTCGTCGACGACCCGGTCGCACGTGGGGCACCACCAGCGAGCTTCGAGGGCCGATCCACAGGTGGGGTGACGGAGGGGCTCGGACTCCTCGTCACCCGAGCGGCCTGCCCCCCACTGGGCCAGCAGCCGCAGGGCCCCCGCCAGCTCCAGACCAGCGGCGGTCAGCTCGTAGAGCACGCGCGGCGGACGGTCTGAGTACGGCCGGGCGACGAGCACCCCCTCCCGCTCCAGGTGGCGCAACCGCTGGGTGAGCACGTTGGGGGCGATTCCGTCCAGATCCTCCTGGAGGTCGTTGAACCGGCGCGGGCCGGAGAGCAGGGCGTGAACCAGGAGCAGCGCCCACCGGTCGCCGACGCGCCCCACGGCCTCGGCCAGGGGGGAGACCGGGCGGGGCGAGGGCTGCGGCTCGGCGGGCATGACGTTCATTGTGTCCCCCTTGCACAACTGCCGAAGCTGTGGTGTAGTCACTTGCAACTAGCAAGTTACTAGCCAACGTGGAGGAGGAAGTGAATGGGTGTGCTCCAGGAAGTGCAGGAGGCCGCCACCCGGGTGGCCGGGGAGACGGGATCGTCGGTGGTCGGAATCGGGCGGGGATGGGGGCTCGGGTCGGGCGTCGTGGTCGGCGACGGCCTGGTGCTCACCAACGCCCACAACATCCACGGGGAACAGGTGGGCGTCGCCTTCGCCGACGGCCGCACGGTGGAGGGGCACCTGGCCGGTGTTGACGTGGACGGCGACCTGGCCGTGGTTCGGGTCGACACGGGGGGCGCCGCACCCATCGCCTGGGCACCCGAGTCCGTGGTCCCCGCTGTCGGTGGGGTCGTCTTCGCCCTCGCCAACCCCGGCGGGCGTGGTCTCCGGGTCACCCTCGGCCTGGTGTCGGCCGTCGGCCGCACCTTCCGGGGACCGCGCGGCCGCAAGGTGACGGGCACCGTGGAGCACACCGCCCCGTTGGTCCGGGGCTCGTCGGGCGGTCCCGTGGTCGACCTCGACGGCCGGTTTCTCGGCCTCAACACCAACCGCCTGGGTGAGGGGTTCTACGCCGCCATCCCGGCCGACGCCGACCTGAAGGAGCGGGTGGACGCCCTGTCCAAGGGCGAGTCTCCGGCTCGACGGCACCTCGGCATCGGTGCCCTGTCCGGCCGCGAGGCCCGTCAGCTCCGCCGTTCGGTGGGCCTGCCCGACCGGGACGGCATCCTCGTGCGCGTGGTCGAGCCCGACGGGCCGGCGGCGAACGCCGGTATCCGGCCCGGCGACCTGATCGTGGAAGCGGCCGGGAACGCCGTCACCAGCATCGACGACCTCCACCAGGCCCTGGACGGCCTGGCCGAGGGCGACTCCCTGGCCGTGGGCGTGGTCCGGGGGGTGGAGGAGCTGTCGGTCAGCGTGACCTTCGGCGCCACCCGCGAGGAAGGCTCGGCCTAGCCCATGGCCGGGACTGAGACTCACCTGGGGGTCCCGCCTTTGCCGGCTCCGTGCCCGAACGGAATGGAAGCACGAGAGTCCGCAGCCGGCAACGGCGAGGATCCCCTGGATGCGTACTCGCGCGTGGTCACCACCGTGGCCCGCACGCTCATCCCCTCGGTGGCCAGCCTGCGCGTGATGGCCAAGGTGCCCGGCGGGCGGCGACCGCAGGGCTCGGGCTCGGGGGTCGCCGTCACCACCGACGGGTACCTGCTGACGTCGGCCCACGTGGTGGAGCGGGCCTCCGAGGGTGTCGCGACGTTCGGGGACGGCCGGGACACGGACTTCTCCGTGGTCGGCACCGACCGCCTGTCGGACCTGGCCGTGGTCAAGGTCGCGGGAGGAACGACCGAGCCGGCCACGCTGGGGGACGCCGACGGGCTGGTCGTCGGCCAGCTGGTCGTGGCCATCGGCAACCCGCTGGGGTTCGCGGGATCGGTCAGCGCCGGCGTGGTGAGCGCCCTGGGCCGGTCCATCGCCACCAGCGCCGGCCATCACGCCCGGGTGGTGGAGAACGTGATCCAGACCGACGCCGCCCTCCATCCCGGGAACTCGGGCGGTGCCCTGGCCAACGGCGCGGCCGAGGTCGTCGGCATCAACACGGCCGTGGTCGGGCCCTGGGTGGGCCAGGGTCTGGGGCTGGCGGTTCCGGTGAACGTCACCACCAAGGCCATCATCACCACCCTCATGCGGGACGGTCGCGTGCGCCGGGCCTACTTGGGCATCGCCGGCGGCTCCCGGCCCCTCCCGCCCCGCGCCGAGCGGGCGACGGGCCACAACCGCGGCATCGAGATCCTGACCGTCGTGGGTGGCAGCCCCGCCTCGCAGGCCGGGCTGCGCCCCGAGGACCTCATCCTCGACATCGACGGCGAGCCGGTGACCGACGTGGGCGACCTCCAGCGGATGATGACGGGCGACCGCATCGACCGCACGGTGGCCGTCGGGGTCTTCCGCAACGGCCGCCGGGAGACGGTGGACGTGAGCCCCACGGAACTCCGGGAGTAAGCGACCGGCGCACCGGAACCCTCCTTGGTACCTTGGAGCGAGGAGGTCAGATTCGACGGTGGACTTCAGCTCGCCCGATACGTGGCGCTGGATCTTCCTGGTTACGGCGGTCGTCCTCGCCGTGGGCGAGATCGCCCTCGCCGGGACCTTCTTCCTCCTTCCGTTCGCCGCCGGCTCGCTGGTGGCGGCCATCGGCGCCTTCATCGGCCTTCCCGTGGCCGTCGACTGGGCCCTGTTGGTCGGGGTGTCGGCCCTGGCCTCGGCCGTCCTGTGGCCCCTCGGCCGCCGCTTGGACCGCAACACCCCCCACAGCGCCATCGGGGCCAACCGCTGGGTCGGGCGCCAGGCGGTGGTGCTACGCGACATCCCTGCCAGCGCCGGAGCCACGGGCATGGTCCGCCTCGACCGGGAGGAATGGCGGGCCGAGAGCGCCATGGGCGTGCCCATCCCCACGGGCTCGACCGTGCTGGTGAGCAGGGTCGACGGCACCCGCCTGGTGGTCCTGCCGCTGGAGGAGCCGTCAGCGATGCCGCTAGAGCCGCCATCCCCGCCGGGGACTACCTAGACAGACACGGGCCCTTCGGGGACCAGAAAAGGAGCAGGAGCGGTGGCGATCATCATCGTGCTCGCCGCCATCGCCACGGTGCTGTTCGTGGTGGTGGTGAGCGGGGTCAAGATCATCCGTCCGTTCGAACGAGGGCTGGTGGAACGGCTGGGCAAGTACCACGCCACCGTCGAACCCGGTCTGCGCCTCATCCTGCCGTTCGTCGACCGCATGGTGCGGGTGGACATGCGGGAGCGGGTGGTCGACGTGCCGCCCCAGGAGGTGATCACGTCCGACAACGTGGTGGTGTCGGTGGATGCCGTCATCTACTACGAGGCCACCGACCCCCAGCGGCTCGTCTACAACGTGGTGGACTTCTTCCTGGCCATCAGCAAGCTGGCCCAGACGAACCTGCGAAACGTCATCGGCGACATGCAGCTCGACGATGCGCTGACGTCACGGGAGACGATCAACGTCAGGCTGCGGGAGATCCTGGACGATGCCACCGACAAGTGGGGCACCCGGGTGGTGCGAGTGGAGATCCAGCGCATCGACCCCCCGGCCGACGTCATGCACGCCATGCACGAGCAGATGAAGGCAGAACGCACCCGGCGGGCTGTGGTCACCACCGCCTCGGGTGAGCGGGAGGCGGCCATCGCCAAGGCCGAGGGTGAGAAGCGGGCCGCCATCCTCTCGGCCGAAGGTCTCCGGGAGGCCAACGTCCTGCAAGCCGAGGGTGAGGCGGCCGCCACCCGCATGGCGGCCGAGGCCGAGCAGTTCCGCCAGATCGCCGTCGCCCAGGGAGAGGCGGACGCCATCCGGGCGGTCTACGGGGGCATCCACGACGGCCGGCCGACGACCGACCTCCTGGCCGTGAAGTACCTTGACACCCTCCAGGTCATGGCCAACGGGCAGGCCACCAAGCTCTTCTTCCCCACCGAGTCCAGCGCCCTCCTCGGGGCGCTAGGCGGAGTCAAGGCCCTGTTCGCCGAGCTGGACGGGAGCCCGCCGGTCCGGCATCGCCCGCCGCCGAGCTAGCCGAACCACCATGCGGGCGTGGGCCGGGACCACCCTCGGCCGTTTCTTGCGGCGCGTCGTGCCCGGCGTCCACCGCGTCCACGCCCAGGTCACGCCCTACGCGACCAGGTGGGACGCGGCCAACGAGCTGATCCTCACCACCACCGGCCCGCTCTGGGTGGTGCTGGGAGACTCGACGGCCCAGGGGATCGGCGCGCCCGGCTACGACCAGGGCTACGTGGGCCAGCTCCGCATCCTCCTGGACGAGCAGCGGGGCGAGAACGGGCCGTGGCGGGTACTCAACCTCTCCCGTTCGGGCGCCCGGTCGGCCGACGCCCTGGAATCGCAGCTGCCCCGCCTGGAGTCGCTGCCCGTGGAACCCGACCTGGTGACGTGCGCCATCGGGGCCAACGACCTCCTGCCGACTCCGCTGGATCAGATCGTGGCCCGCCTGAGGGAAATCATGAGCCGGCTGCCGCCCGGCGCCGTCATAGCAACCATGCCTCAGGGTCTACGACCGCAGCGCGCCGTGGCTGTCAATGAGGTGATCAAGGCTGAGGCGCCGGGCGCCGGCCTTCGGGTGGCGGACGTCTGGGCCCGCACCGGCCCGCCGTGGCGGGGCAAGTTCGCCTCGGATGGCTTCCACCCGGGTGCTCTCGGGTACGCCGACTGGACCGCGGCCTTCGCCGAGGCGCTGGGGCTGGGGCTGAAGACCGAGGACTAGCGAGACTCCTCGGGGAGGTCCTCCTCCTGGGCCTTGGGGTCGGGCTCGCCCCAGCCGACCTTTTCAGCCTTCTCCGCCACCGGTTCCAGCCCGACGTCGGGCCGATCCGGGCGGAGCTTCTCCCCGCCGACCCCGCTCACCGAGATGCCACCGGACTTGTCGTCTCCCGCGGTCGCGGCCAGGGCGGGCCCCTCGGCCGGCTCAGGCTCTGATTCGTCGTTCATGAGCCTCCCATCTGTCGACGCCGACGGGCGGAGGGTCCCGCCCGTCGGCGTCGAAGTTAGCTCCCCCCGGTCACCGCATCCTTGGCCGACGCCGCCTGCTCCTTCACCTGTTGCGTCGCCTCCAGGCCCTGCTCTTTCACCTGGCTGGCGGCCTCCCGACTGGTCTCGACCGTCGTGTCAGCTGAGGCCTGACCCGTCTGCTTCACCTCCTGCGCACCCTTGGATGCAGCCTCCTTGACCTCCTGGACGGCCTGCTGGCCGTGCTCCTTGAGGCCCGACGCCAGCTCCTGACCGGCCTCGGCGGCGACTTCCTTGAGCGGCTCGGCCGCCTTGAGCACCGCCTGAGCGGCCTTGGTCTCGGGCTGACTGGGGCGCAGGAGGGCGGCGGCAACCACACCGGCCCCAAAGGCCACCAACCCTGCGGCGAGGGGAGCGCCTTCGGTGGTTCGGGTCGCGCTGTCCTTAAGGGCCGCGGGTGCTTCCTTGACCCGCTCCGCGACCCCACCGGCAGCGCCGGCGACGGCGCCGGCGGTGTCCGACATCGTCTGGGTGACCGTGCTTCCGGCGTCCCCTACGGCACCAGCGGCCTGGGAAGCGGTACCCATGACGCTCTCGCGCACCGAGCGGACTCCGAGCTTCACCCGGTTGGCCCGGCGCTCGACCATGCGCCCGGGGCTCACCCGGTCGCCGATGGCGTCGATCGTCGTCCCGAGACTGCTACGGCTCTCCTCGATGTCGCGCCTCAGCTCTTCTGCGCTTTCGCCCATTCCATGTCCTCCTTGAGAGTTTCGACGGTCTGTCTCGGTACAGGGTCCACGTGCTTGATCTGTTCCCGCCCCCGGGTGATCAGGACGGCGGCGGCGATGCCGTAGAGCACGGCCACCAGTAAGAAGGCCAGGGCGACGGGCATGACCGCATCCAGGAGCCAGGCCAGCGCGAACGAGGCGAAGAGGATGGTCAGATAGCCGGTGAGGGCGCCCGCTCCGAGCATCCCCCCGGCCTTGCCCGCCCGGCTCACCTCCTCCTTGAGCTCGACCTTGGCCAGCTCGACCTCCTTGCGCATCAGCGTGCTGACCTCGGACGTCATGTCCGCGACGAGGGCGCCGAGGGACTTGTCAGCCTCCTGGGGCTGGGTCGGGAGCACCTCCGGCTGAGGGCGATTGGCCGGGGCCGCCATCACAGCTCCCGGGTCTGGCCGGCGGCACCGGCACCGCTGAGCGAGGGCGGAGGCGCCATCAAGGGCGCCGTAGGCGAGGCCTTGGGGGCTGAGGCCGTGGGGGGCAGCGCCGGGGGGGCCTGGTTCGGCGTCGTCTCCGGCAGGGCCGGGTGCGGCGCCGGCGCCTGAGCGCCCTGCTGGGCCGCCTTGATCCCCCGTCCGAGGCGGCCGACCGCCAATCCGGCGGCAACCGCTCCCAACAGGAACAGGCTCGGCTTGCGACGGGCGAACTCCCGCACGTCGTCTACGGTGCCTTCGAACCCACGCTCTTCCAACCGCCCGGCCAGCTCGGTCAGCTTGTCCGCCACCTGGCGGGTGGCGTCGGCCGCGAACCCGGCCTGCTCGGGGCGGCCCTCGGTCAGGGCCCGGACCTGCTGACCCAGGTCGCGGAGTCCGCCGGCGGCGCGTTCGGTCTGCGCATCGGCCTGGTCTCGAATCTGGAACTGGGCCTGCTGGGCCAGGTCCCGCACCTGGGTCGTCGCCTGCTTCGTGACCTCGGTCACCTGCTGCGCCGCTTCCGAAGCGACCTGCCGGGCACCGTCAGCGGCGGCACCGGCAACCTGTCCGCCGGCCTCGACGGCTGCGCCCGCCGCTTGTTTTCCCTGCTCCGCGGCGGTGGCGGCCACGACCGCGGCCTCCTCCTTGGCTGCCTCGGCTGCCGAAGGGGAGCCGCCCGTGGGCGTCGAAGATTGCTGCAAGTCCGTCATCGGTTCCTCCGAAAGAGTGGGTTTGTCCCGGGACGTACCGCCGACCCAGGCTCGCCGAGTGGCTGGATGCTCAACCGGGCCTCGGCCCTACCCACGGCTGGCGCGGGTCGAAACGCCAGGTCCTGGAATTCGACGGGTTCAGCGTGGTCGCCGACCCGCGGGGGTAGAGGTGCGTCGTGCGCCTTCCGGTGGCCGTCATCGTCGCCCTCGCCCTCGCCGTCCTCTCCGCCGGCCCCGCTCGGGCCCAGGCCGAGCAGCCCGTCCTCGACCGAGTGGCGGCCGCCCTGCGCGCCGAACCGGTGTACGTCGACGGAGCCGCCGAGTTGGGCCAGGACGTCGATGCCAACCGGCTGGTGCAGCGGATTCGTCAGCGGGAGGCCCCGATCTACATCGCCGTCCTGCCGGAGTCGGCGGCGGGCGAGGCGAGCGGAAACGCGTCGGCCATGCCCCAGGCCCTGGCTCGCAAGGTGGGCCTGGCCGGGACCTACGGGGTGGTGACGGGCAGGAGCTTCCGGGCCGGCAGCACCAACCTGCCGACGGGCCGGGCCGCGGCCCTGGCCAGCGCTTCCTTCCAGGCCCACGAGGGGGAGGGGCTCCAGGCCGTCCTGGTCGACTTCGTGGACAGGGTGGCGACGACCGTCTCCGGCAGCGGGAACGGAAGCGGCAGTGCCGAGGGGACTCCCTTCGAAGGTCGCGGCGAGGGCGGCGACAGTGGCGGAGACGGAGGCGGAGGCGGCTCCAGCGTTCTTCCCCTGCTCCTGCTGGCCGGCGCCGGCGGAGGCGGCTTCTACCTGTGGCAGAAGGGCAAGCGCCGGCGCCAGGAAGAGGCTCTTCAGGACGAGGCGGACTGGAGCCTGCTCCGGGCCGAGGTCTCGGTGCTGGCCGAGGACGTCATGGCCTTGGAGCCCGAGGTGGCCCTCCATCCCGAGGCCCAGGACGACTACGAGGCGGCCGTGGCGCGCTATCGCGTGGCCCAGGCGGCGGTGGAGCAGGGCGACCGCCGGATCGACCACGTGCGGGTGCAGCGGGTGGTGACCGAGGGGCAGTACGCCATGAGCAGGGCCAAGGCCATCATCGACGGGCGGGACCCTCCCCCGCCGCCCGAGGAGCTGTCCCGGCCGGGCCGGCGGGACGAGCCCGCGCTCGACGTGGACGAAGACGGCCGGCCAGCGTACATCGGCGCCGGGTCGCCGTTCTACGGCGGCGGCTGGTTCGGCGGAGGGGGAGGTCTGCTGACGGGCCTGTTCCTCGGTCAGATGCTGGGCGGCGGTTGGGACGGCGGCTACCACGAGCAGAACATCAACGTCGAGGGCGACAACCAGTCGGAAGGCACCGGTGACTTCGGCGGCGGGGACTGGGGCGGCGGCGGGGACTTCGGTGGTGGCGACTTCGGCGGAGGCGACTTCGGCGGCGGCGGAGGCGACTTCTAGCCGGCCCGACAGGCCTCCCTCAGATGGCGGCGATGGGATTGAGGGCGAGGCGGGGGCCGAACCGGGGCGGGGCGGGCGCACCGGCGACAACAAGACGGATCACCCGGCCCCGCTGGCCCCGATAGGGCTCCAGCAACTCCAGCATGCGGGCGTCGTCCGCCCTGGACTCGCCAGCCAGGGCGTAGGCGACCTGGTTGGGCAGGTGGTAGTCGCCGAGGCTGACGGCGTCCGGGTCACCGAGGGCGACCAGGGCCACCTCGGCCGCGGTCCACGGGCCGATCCCGGGCAGGGCCGTCAGGCGGGCGTAGGCGGCAGGAAGGGGCAGCGACACCGCCTCCTCGAGCCGGCGGGCGTACGAGCAGGCCAGCCGCACGGCATCGGCCCGCTTGCGCTCGACGCCGCACCGGTGGAACACGTACCCGGGCGTCCTCGCCAGCTTCTCCGGCGACGGCGGCACCCGTAGGCCGGCCTGCCCGCCCGGGCCAGGGGCGGGATCCCCGAGGGCCCGCACCAACCCGGCGTACGACCGGCGGGCTTCGAGGCCGATCACCTTCTGCTCCAAGATGCTGGGCACGAGGGCCTCGACCACCGCTCCGCTCCGGCACAGCCACAGACCGGGAAGGCGGCGGGTGAGGTCCCGCAGCAGCGGATGGTCCGGCGTGAAACCCTGGTCGTCGTCCTCCGCCCCCACCAGGCCGGGGAAGGTCTCCAAGGCCCAAGCCGCTCCCGGCCCCCACGCCCGCACGGTCAGGCCCTGGTCAGAAGGGGTGATGCGGGTCGTCACCGGACCCTCGGGCGTGCGGGTCGCCCGCCACGCCTCGCCTCGGGACAGAAGCATCGTCGGATCGGATCGGCCTCTGCGCAGCGGCCAGAGGGTCAAGCGGAGGTCGATCGGCCGCGGGGGGCGGATCGTGCGCTCGACGGAGATCACGGGAGCTGGAGCGACTTGACCTCGAGGAACTCCTCCAGGCCCCACCGCCCCAGCTCCCGCCCCCAGCCTGACTGCTTGTACCCCCCGAAGGGCGCCAAGGGATTGAATCCGCCGGCCCCGCACACGTCGACCTGCCCGGTGCGCATCCGCCGGGCCACCCTCTCGGCCCGGGCCCGATCAGCCGAGAAGACCGCCCCGTGGAGTCCGTAGGGCGAGTCGTTGGCGATGCGTACGGCGTCCTCGTCCCCGTCGTGAGCGATGACGACCACGACCGGCCCGAAGATCTCCTCCCGGGCGACGGTCATGGCGTTGTCGACGCCGGCCAGGATCG
>JBHENM010000289.1:0-10859 GCA_046262035.1 Acidimicrobiales bacterium
CTCCTACGCCGCGGCCGTCGCGGAACTGGTCGGCACCGCCGAAGACCGAACCGTCTGGCTGTACACGCCGATGGCGCTGGAGCTGGCCACGACCCTCCGGCCCGCCTCTCTCGTCTACGACGTGATGGACAACCTGGCTTCGTTCCGGGGCGCGCCGGCCGAGCTCCGCCTGCGCCACCTCCAGGCCCTGCGCCGGGCCGACGTGGTCTTCACCGGTGGCCGGTCGCTGCACCGCGGGGTGGTGGCCCACCGCCCCCAGCGCACACACCTGTTCCCGAGCGGCGTCGAGCCGGAGCACTTCGCCGGCGCCTATGCGCTGCGCCCCGCCACCCGCCCCCGACCGGTGGCCGGGTACGTCGGCGTCATCGACGAGCGGCTCGATCTCGAGCTGGTGGCCGAGCTGGCCGAGTCTCTTCCCGACTGGGAGATCCGGATGGTGGGCCCCGTCCTGAAGATCGACGTCGCCACGTTGCCCCAAGGGCCGAACATCACCTACCCCGGGCCCGCCCAGTACCGCGACCTTCCCGCAGTCATGGCCGGTTTCGACGTGGCCCTCATGCCCTTCGCTCTGAACGAGGCCACCCGCTCGATCAGCCCGACCAAGACGCTCGAGTACCTCGCCGCCGGGCTCCCCGTGGTCTCGACCCACGTGCCCGACGTGGTGAGCGACTTCAGCGAGCTGGTCGACCTCCAGGAGGGCGCCACCGGGTTTGCCGACGCTTGCCGGCGGGTGGCCGAGCACTGCCCGACGACACGGGCTGCGAGGTGTCAGCCCACGTTGCACTGGCACCACTGGGACACGATCGCCGAGCGGATGGAGCAGCTGATCGGTCGTACCGAGGACGCTCAGGCCGGGGACGAGGTCACCGCCTGACCACCGGATGACGGCCGTTGCTCGGGTTGGATGCTCGGGGTGGATCTACAAGCACTGGCGCGGATCGGTGTATCCGGAGTCGCTCCCCCAGCGGAAGTGGTTTGAGCATTACGCCACCCTCCTCGACACGGTCGAGATCAACAACACCTTCTACCGCTTGCCGACCGAGGCCGCGGTCGAGGGATGGGCCAGGCAGGCCCCGCCGGGGTTCGTCTATGCCTTGAAGCTGGGGGCCTTCGGATCCCACCGCATGAAGCTGAAGGACGCCGGCTCCTGGCTTCCGAACCACCTCGACCGGCTGGAGCGCCTGGGTGCTACGGCCGGACCGACGCTGGTGCAGCTTCCGCCGCGATGGCGACGGAACGCCGAGCGCCTCGACGAGTTCCTGTCGGTGGCGCCCAAGACGTACCGGTGGGCGGTCGAACTGCGTGAGCCGTCGTGGCTGCACGAGGAGGTCTACGACGTCCTGAAGAGGCACGGCGCCGCCCTGTGCGTCCACGATCTCTTGTCCGGTCACCCTTGGGAGCTGACCACCGACTGGACGTACGTCCGGTTCCACGGTCCCAACGCCACCGAGCACGCCTACCAGGGGCGCTACGGCGAGGACGGCCTGTTCTGGATGGCCGACCGCCTCAGCACCTGGCTCGACACCGGCTGTGACGTCTACGCCTACTTCAACAACGACGACTCAGGCTTCGCCGTCCAGGACGCGCGCTGGTTGGCTGATCGGCTTCGCCACCGGTGAGACCTCTTGGCCTCCGGTGCCGGCGGCGCATCACCGGTTCGATCGGTTCTCGGCCACGGATCGCATCCGTCCCACGTAGCAGTGGGCGAAGCGTCGCGCCGCGTCCGGGCTGAACAGGCGGTACGGATAGCGCGATGTGAGATGAAGCCGGCCTCCGACGGTCACGGCGCCGACAAACAGGGCCTGGGATGCTCTCGCCGGTACCGAGTACCGAGGTCTACGGTCTCCCCGGCGCAGGCTCCGAACGAGGGCGGTGGTGAAGCCAGCCGAGGTTGCTGAAGATGGCGGTGTCCACCAGCCGGTTACGGGTGAGCGGCTGCAACAGGACGAGTGATTGCTTGGCCCAGAGCGGCAGCAATCCTGCTCGCTTCAAAGCTGCGATCAGGGCGATTCCCGTTCGGGAGCGCTTGTTTGCGGGTGGTCTGGGCCGTGACGGCTTTCACAGTCGCCGACGGCGAGGTGGAGCGCAGCCATCAAGACGTTCTGGCTGGTGCCTGGACGGTCGACATCTACCATGCGGCTACGACGTGGAGGCTGTCGGTCGGCTCGTTCTCCCGTAACGTGACCTGGCCGGGGTGGAAATGCGGCCGAAACCGCTGTCCCGCTGAAAGTGCCCGCTCGACTCCAGGTGCGGAACAGGGCGACAGGGTCCGTGATCGTGGAACTCCCGTCTGCCGGGCCCGGATCCTTGCCCTCCAGACGGGCCTGGAGGCTCGCTGGGTCCGTCTCAGCCGCGCTCTCCGACACCGGCCGATGCTAGATGGGGCGCCATCCGCATCAGCGGACCGCTCGGCCTAGATCTTGATCCTCTTCTTGACCACGTTGCTCTCGGCGGTCGCAACCGACGGTGGCATCGGCGTCAAAATCACCACCGCTTTGATCTCGTCCGGGTTGGGAATCGGTCCGCGGTCCTCGTCGAGCTCCGACTTCCGGAACGGCTTCGTCCAGTGGCGCGCCAGCTTCGTCTTCCCGTCGGCCTGCGTGCTCCGGAAGAACAGAGGTGTCAGGAACCCGAGCGTGTCGTCCCCCCCGGCGGCCGGCGGGTCGCCGATGATCGTGTCGTCGCCCACCAGCCGGCAAACCTCGGAATAGGGCTGGTTGGACTGCAGGTCGTATGAATCGAACAAGATCTCGTACTTCACGTCGACGATGAACTGGTTGGCGTTCTTCCTCTTGATCGTCAGCTTGATCGGGCCGATCGTGGCCATGAGCGTGTTCCTCCCCGCCTCGCGACTACCGCGAGTCCGATGGTACGCCACATGCCGGCGGGGTTTCCGGAACGCGGTCCGGATCCAGGGCCTCGAGGGCGGCGCGCAGGCGGTTCAAGCACCGCATGCGCATGGGACCGATGCTCCCGACCGGACGATCGATGATCGCTCCCACCTCGATGTAAGTCAGAGGAGGGTCCGCCACTAGGAGCCGAAGCAACAACCTGCAGGGCGCGGGGAGCTCGTCCAGGGCGGCCCAGAGGACCTCATCCCGTTGAGCGGCGAGAACGGAGACGTCGGCCCCGCTGAGCGGATCTCCCGGTTCCCGGCCGATGAGGACCTGCGCGAGCTGGTCGGGCGCGAGCGCGAGCGAACGTCGCCCCTGACGCGACACCCGCAGGGCCTCGTTGCGCGCCGTGACCCCGATCCAGACACCGACCGAGCCGGGGTCTCTGAGGCGGGGAAGATTCTCCGCAAGCCGAAGCCACGTGGTCTGGCTGACATCCTCACTGTCGGCGCTCGAGAGGCCGTGCGATCGAGCGATGCTCCACACGAGGCGGGAGTACCGCTGGACGAGCGCGCTCCATGCCGACGCGTCCCCTGCCGCCGCCGAACGAACCACGTCAGCGGGGTCGAAGGCGCTCACGCGAGAAGTATCTCCGACGGGCATGTATCACGGAAGGGTCTCGGGACTCCTTATAGGCAGTAGGGCTCGACAGAGGCGGGCCTGGGCGGGCCGCGAGGCCGGAAAGGGGAACGCGCCTACAGATAGCGAGAGCGCGAGGCGCCCACGGCCGGCGACCTCATGATCGGAGAGGGCGGGCGGACTGTCGGGGCAGGTCACCCCCAGCGGCTCGTCTCGAACCGCCCGCCCCCTCCGATCATCTGGATGGTCGACATCATGGCGATGCCGAGAGCTGCGGCTCTGAACGCAGCACCAGCCCCAAGCCCATGAGGGTAGCGAGGCCTGCCCCCATGACGATGTCGCCCAAGCTCACCACCATGTCGACCGGCGGCACCGGGATCACATCGCCCAGCCACTGATCGAGAAGTCCCTGGTCCGCCGGAGTGTGCTTCAACAGGACGGCTTCGTCGAGTTGGCCGGCCGTGGCACCGACTCGCTGCACAGCCTCGATGGAGACGGGCATGCCGCCGTTCAAGGAGATGGCGATGAGGTTCATACCCCAGCCGATGCTGACCAGGGAGAAGGCCAGGGCCACCGGGACCACGCGTTCCCGGAGGTTGACCAGCAGCCAGTACCCGACGAGCACGTTGGCCGCGAGCAGGGCCGGAAAGCGCCCACCGGCAGGCAGGAGACGGATGGCGACCTGGAGAGCGAGAGAAGCGATGAGGAGGGACGGCGCTCGAAGCTCAACGTGCGGGAGGCGCACGATGCGCCCGGTCAGAAGCCGATGTAGAACGGCGCGCCTGCGGCCCACCACAGTGCTCCGAGCGACGCGACGAAGGCGACAGTTCGACGGGCGTTGTGACGTGAGGTGCGTTCAATGATCCGCTTCATTCGATGTTCCACTCCTTGTCCGGGGGTCCGCCGAGTGCAGGGAAGACGCGCTAGCACGGCGCCTGATACATGGAGTTCGACTAATTTGGAGACGTGGTTGCCGGGGAGGTGGGGGCTCTCGTCGGAAGCGCCGCGTGCGGCGACGAAAATGCCTGGCGGGAGCTGGTGGATCGGTTCGCCGGTATGATCTGGGCTGTTGCGCGAGGTCAGGGGCTTTCCGCGGCCGACGCCGCCGATGTCAGTCAGACGACCTGGCTACGGTTCGCGGAGCACGTCGACAGCATCCGCGACCCGAGCTGCATCGGAGGATGGCTGGCGACGACGGCGCGGAACGAGTCCATCGCGCTCATCCGGCGCGGCCGGCGGGACATAGCCATCGGCGCCGGGCCGGAGGTCGGTACGCATGGCGAGGAGCCGGATCCTGCTTCTCGTCTTCTGGAGAGCGAGCGGGACCGGGCCTTGTGGAAGGCCCTCGACGAGCTCCCGTCGCGCTGCCGCACCCTCTTGCGGATGCTGACGGCCGAGCCCGCCTCGACTTACGCGGCGATCAGTGAGGTACTGGACCTTCCGGTCGGGAGCATCGGCCCCACCCGAGGGCGGTGTCTGCAGCAGCTGCGTCGATCGAGCGAAGTATCGATGGTCACAGGAAACGGGACTTGGTCACTCGCTTAGGAGGGCGGTGAATGGACAGCGGTGCAGTGACAGAAGAGGAAATCCTGACCCAGCTCCGGCGGGTGGTCGGTCGAGTCGACCCGGTGCCGCGCCGCGTCGTTGCCGCCGCACAAGCTGCCTATTCATGGCGGACGTTGGAGAGCGAACTGGCCGAGCTGACCTATGACTCCTCACTCGAGGCTCCCGAGCTGGCCGGGATCCGAGGGGGCTCCGGACGGCTCCTGGTGTTCAGCTCCGCTCGAGTGACGGTGGAGTTGGAGATCTCGGGCCGGGACCGCCGGCTGGTCGGACAGGTCGACGGACCTGGAAACCCGCGGCTGGAGATTCAGCATTCGCGGGGATTCCTTCCGGTGAAGGTCGACCAGGTGGGGCGCTTCTCGGCCTCGGACCTGCCGGCGGGGCCGATGCGACTCCGGCTCACGGACGAGGAGGGCGGTACCGTCACTGAGAGCCCGGCGGTGCTCATCTAGGGAGCGTGGCCGTCGAGGACCGCGGTCCGGCTGCCGATTCCGACCGGTCACTCGAGGACGTCCTCGTTCTAGCTCAGGTTGACCCTCAGCAGGGCCGAGCGCGCGCACGGACCCTGCTTCGAGAAGCCGGTGATGCGGAGACGGTCACCGTGGCCGAGCGGGCGCTCGGGTTGGCGGCCAAGGAGCTCAACGACATGCAGGCTGCCACCGGTCACTTGGAACGGGCGCGCGACGTCGCCCTCGGCGCGGGCCTTGCCGTAAGAGCGGCGCAGGCGCGCATGAGCTTGTCGCTGGTGCTCGCCTACGCCGGCGACACCGCCGAGGCCCTGCGTCAGGCGGACCTGGCCGTGCCCGCTCTCCGAGGCCAGGACGGGGCTCGCCTGCAGATGCAGAGGGCCCTCATACTTCAGCGGCTGGGGCGGCTGGATGAGGCACTGGACGGCTACGGGCGGGTCCTCCTGGTGATGCGAAGGCTGGGAGACACCGATGGCGAGGCGCGCCTGCTTGCCAACCGGGGCGTCCTCCAGGCGCAGCGCGGCCAGTTCATGGCCGCCGACGCCGACCTCCAGGAAGCGGCCGAGATCTTCGAGAGGCAGAGACAGCGTCTGCACGCGGCCGAGGCCCGGCACAACCTCGGCTTCGTCGCCGGAAGGCGTGGAGACGTCCCCCGCGCCCTCCAGATGTACGACAGGGCCGAGTCCGAGTTCCAGGCGTTGGGGATGCGGCACGGCGTCCCGCTGCTCGACCGATGCGAAACCCTGCTTTCGGTGAGGCTCCTTCCGGAAGCGCGAGCGGCCGGCGAAGCGGCCATGGCCGACTTCGAGGCGGCGGGGATGAAGGCTGACCTGGCCGAGGCTGAGCTCCTCCTGGCCCAGGTCGCGCTGCTGGAAGGAGACGCCCGGGGTGCGGCGGCTCTGGCTCTCCGGGCGCGGCGAGCGTTCGTTCGCCAGCGGCGCTGGGGGTGGGCCTCGCTCGCCCAGTTCGCCTGGGTACGGGGCAGTTGGGCTACCGATGACGCGCCCACGAGAAAGCTGCTGCGGGCCGCTCAGCAGGTCGCGGCCGAGCTGGCCTCGAGTGATTGGGTGGCTCCGGCCACTGAGGCCCGCGTGATCGCCGCGACCATCGCCTTGGCCCTCGGCCTCGTGGGCGAGGCCGAGGAAGAGCTTCGGCCGCTCGGGAAGGCCCGCCGGTCGGGCCCGGTGGACGCGCGGGCGCGAGCGTGGCACGCAGAGGCGCTCCTCCGGCATGCACGGGGCGAGAACCGAGCCGCCGATTCTGCCCTCCGAGCCGGTTTCCGCCTGCTCGCCCGGCACCAGGCGACTCTCGGGGCGACCGAGCTCCGCGTTCACGCCGGAGTCCGGGCGGGAGACCTGGCCGGCCTGGGCATGAGGATCGCCATGGATTCGGGTCGGGCCGATGGTGTTCTCGGATGGTCGGAGAGGTGGCGGGCCGGCTCCATGCGGTGGCGTCCGGCCGTACCTCCCCCGGACGATGGTGTGGCCGAGTTGCTGGGCGAGTTGCGGCATGTGGTGAGCCTCATCGAAAGGGCAGCGTCCGATGCTTCGGACGTCGCTTCGTTGGTGCGCCGCCAAGCCGCCCTCGAGGCTGGTGTCCGCAAGGCGACGTGGCGGGTCGAGGGCGAACGACCCGCGGCTTGGGACGCGCCACCGACGGTGGAGGAGTTGCTGGTGGCGCTGGGCGATGCCGCCCTCGTCGAACTGGTGGATTTCGACGGTGAGATCCACGCCGTAGCCGTTTCGGGCCGCAAGGCGGTGCTCGTGACCCTGGCCGCCGCAGCCGAGATCGAAGCGGAGGTGGCCAATCTCCGGTTCGCCGTCAGTCGCCTGGCCCGCCCGTATCGCCCGCACTCGCTACGGGTCGCCGACGCCCTCGACCACGCCTCGCGGCGCCTGGACGAGCTCCTGCTGCTGCCGCTCGAGAGCGTCATCGACGGGCGCTCGCTGGTGGTGATTCCCACCGGATCTCTCCACGCCGTGCCGTGGGCCACGCTCCCGTCCTTGAGCGGACGGGCGGTCACTGTCTGCCCGTCGGCGGCCATCTGGCTCAGGGCCGTCTCGTCGGATCGTTCGGCGGCGGGCGACACGGTTCTTGCTGCTGGTCCGGGTCTCGGTCACGCCGTTGAGGAGGTGCGCGCCCTGTCCGACCTCTACCCCCGAACGACCACCCTCCTCGGATCGGACGCCACCTCGTCGAACGTGCTGAGCGCGCTCCGGGGAGCCGACCTCGTCCATGTGGTCGCCCATGGGTCGTTTCGAGACGACAACGCTCTGTTCTCGTCCCTGAGGCTGGTCGACGGGCCGCTCACGGTGTACGACCTCGAGCAGGTCGAGCGAATGCCTCGCCGGATGGTGCTCTCCGCGTGTGAGGCCGGACTGTCCACCGTCCGGCCCGGCAACGAGCTGATGGGTGTGTCGTCAGCGCTGCTGTCCCTCGGCGTCGAGACCCTGATCGCCAGCGTGGTGCCCGTCTCCGATTTACTCACGCGGAGCCTGATGGTGGAGCTGCACCGCAGGATGCTCGCCGGGGAACGGCCGGCGCAGGCTCTGGCCAGTGCCCACCGCCTACTCCGCGAAGGGGGCGCCGCCTCCCATGCCCAAGCGGCGGGCTTCGTCTGCTTCGGCTCGGGTTGATCATCGCCGGCGCTCATGGGGGGCAGAAGGTGTGGCCGGGCAACTCCTGGGGAAAGGACTCCTGGTCGCTGACCCGAACGGAGGAATCGATGATCGACGCCAAGGGCCAATTCTTCTTTTACCTTGCCGCGGTCCTCTGCTTCCTCATCGCCGCAGTGGGCGCTGGGTGGCGGTTCGGGCGCCTCGGCCGCCAGGGGCTCGCCCCCCGACTCGTGCTCGTGCCCCTCGGGTTGGCGCTGTGGCTGTTCCCACTCATGTGGAACACAGGGTACGCGGCCTTCAAGTAGGGAGCTCTCAGCGCCGGACGTGAAGGCGTGGTGCCTCCTCGAGCTTGTGCGCGCCTTCACAAGCGACTAGAAAGTGGGACGTCCGCCATGTTCGTGCGGGCCCGCGGCCTGTTACCTGTTCCAGCCGCCCCGGTGTGCCTCTCCTTAGCCATCTGTAGGTAGAGCCGCGACCGGGCCTGAACGGGGGCAGGCGCGAATGACAGCACCCTGGTCGCGCACTGGCGCGGCCGGGCGCAGTTAGACGCCCACAGATCGGGAGCCATCCATGAAGAAGACCTTCTATTTCGCCGCGTTGTCCGCAGTCGCCGTGCTGGCGGGTACCGCCGCTTCCGCCCAGGAAGGGTCCCCGCCCTCGGAGCAGCCTCCGGCCCAACCCCACACGGTCTTGGCTGGCGAGAGCCTGTCCACGATCTCGGAGGCCGCGCTAGGCACGCCGGACCGCTGGGTCGAGATCTTCGCCCTCAACCTCGACACGGTCGCCAATCCCGACATCATCGGGGTCGGTCAGGTCCTGGACATCCCGTTGTCGCCCGTGGCCATCCCCGTCGACCTCTTCGCCCGCGTGGCGCCCGCTCCTGCGCCCGCGCCGGCGAACCAGTCGGTGACGACGGGCGGCGATGACCCCGCGCCGAGCCAGGCCGTCGCCTCCTTCGGTGACGGTGACGGGAACCTGGCCGCCATTCGGGCCTGCGAGTCCGGCGGCGACTACGGGGCGGTGAGCTCTGACGGCCAATACGGCGGGGCCTACCAGTTCGACCGCCAGACGTGGCAGTCGGTGGGTGGCAGCGGAGACCCAGCGGCGGCGTCGCCGGCCGAGCAGGACGCGCGCGCCGGCCAGCTCCTCAGCGAGCGCGGGTCCAACCCCTGGCCCAACTGCGGCTGACCAGCCGCGTCGTGAGTCTTCATCGCGACGTCGGAGACTCGCCGTACAACTAGAGTCCTTGGCGTTCAGCCGCCCGGGTCTCCCGGCATCTGGCTGCCGTGGAACGGATGGTGGTTGTGGGAATGTCGGGCCGAGCGGGCTTCCGGAGGGCGATCTCGTCGGCACTCGCTCTCCTGATGGCGTCGTTGGCCGCGGCCGGGCTCGGGGCGGTCGTCACCGTCGCTCCCGCGGGCGCCGCCCCCTACATACACGGCATCGATGTGAGCGCGTGGCAGGGATCGATCGACTGGGCCGCAGTTCGGCAGTCCGGTCGCCTGTTCGCCTTCGCCAAGGCCACCGAGGGGATGACCTTCGTGGACGACACATTTGCGGGCAACCGGCAGGCGATGGCCTCAGCCGGCCTCACGCTGCGCGGCTTCTACCACTTCGCCCGCCCGGACCGGAACAGCGCGGCGGCGGAAGCCAGTCACTTCCTGCGAACCGTGGGGCGGTTGGCTCCCGGTGAGGTGGCGGTGCTCGACCTCGAAGTGGCCCCCAGTTCCGATGTTGGCGACTGGGCCGCCGAATGGCTCGCCCTGGTGGCGGAGGGCACGGGCCGTACACCCATCCTGTACAGCTACCAGTCGTACCTCTACAGCGTTCCCACTTCGCGTCTCACGCAGTATCCGCTGTGGATCGCGGCTTGGGGCAGGAACGACGGCAGCGTCCCGGCGTCTTTGCCCAGGACCGATCGATGGAGCGAGTGGACCTGGTGGCAGTACACCTCCAACGCGTCGGTGCCGGGGGTGTCGGGGCGCGTCGACGATTCGGTCTTCGCCGGCTCCGCCGCGGAGCTCGCCGCCTATGGGGGATTTGCCGAACCCCCGCCGGATCCCTTAGGGGACCTGCTGAGGGGCGTGCTGGAGGGCTTGAGCGAGTTGCTCGGCAAGCCCAAGAAGTAGGACGGCCTTCGTCGTCGGAACGGCCCCCCAGAGGAAGGTTCGGCTCGCCGCCACGGGCCTGGTGGCCCTGGTCGCAGCCTGGTCGTCATCCTGCTCGTCGCCCGAGAACGAGCCGGCCACACCCGTCCCGGCAACGACGGTGGTGGCAGGCACCCCGTCGTCCCCGCCTTCGTCATCGACCACGACGGTGGGTTCCACCATCCCCACCACGTCGCCTCCGACCACGGCATCGCCCGCCTCGTCGCCTGAGGGGTACGCCCAGGCGCTCTACGAGGCCTGGACCAAGGGCGACCTCGCGGCCGCCGAGAAAGTGGCCGAGCCTCAAGCCGTGGCCGACCTCTTCGCCCGCCCATGGCAGGCAACTGACGGGTGGTCGTTCGCCGAGTGCTCGGGAGCGGCCGGCTCGATCATCTGCACATGGCAACGACCCTCGGGCCAGAAGCTGCTGCTACGTGTCCAGAACCTGGCCGGTGGGCTACCCGTCATCGTCTCCGATGTGCGATTCCAGCCCTGACCGCGCGGACTAAGTCGTCATCCCGCGGGGCGGCACGGGAACGTCGTCCCACCGGTCAGGTGGCGGCACAGGTCGGACGCCGTCTAACGCCGCGT
>JBHENM010000290.1:0-2074 GCA_046262035.1 Acidimicrobiales bacterium
GTCCTCGTAGTACAGCGGAAGGTCGGTGATCCCTGCCGCGGCCATGGCGCGGCGCAGCTCTCGCTCGATGAGGGCGTGGGTGAGCAGCGCCGCGTAGAGGCAGAACCCGAGGGCGTCAATGCGGCGGTCGCTCTTGAGCTCGACGGGCACGGCTTCGATCACGCCTTTGAAGGTGGCGTGGCGACGCTCGAGGTGAGGCTGGGCCTTGTAGGCGCCCAGCAGCTCGGCTGGGGTCATCGCTTTGTCGTTGGTCACAAACGGGAAACACCCGTCGGAGGCGGCGTCGGTGGCGACTTGGACGGCGTCGGTCGAGTACGACAGCGTGAAGCGGCTCCGATCGATCCGCCGATAACGGGTGTTCGGACCGGGCCGGCCCCGGCGTTCTTGGCGATAGTCGGTGGCGATCTCCTCGCTGACCTTGAAGCGCAACCAGCGAGCGCCGCCGGCCTTGTCGACGGCGGCAGTGGCGGCGTCTTCGACAGCGACACGGCTCCTCAACCGGCAGCGCGCCGAGGTGAGGCTGGTGGCCAGCTCACCGAGGGCGGCGGCGGAGCGTTCGATGCGGTCGGCGCGAGCGGCAGCGTCATGCGCCCGCTTGGTTGACGATCGCATCCACACGATGCGATGGCCCTCCTCCGAGCAGGTGGGGGCTGGGACCGCCCACCACACCTCGGGCGGATCGCTCTTGTGCTTGGCGGGGCGCCGTGCGATCTCGGCCCAGTCGATCGGGCCGGCGGCCAGCCACGCCCGTCCGGACCCGTCCTCCTTGCGGGTGCGGGGCAGCACGGTGAGGAACCGCCCGCCATGGTTGGCGATGTGGTCCATGTTGTCGCGGGTGGCGAGCTTGCAGTCCGCGACATACAAGAAGTCGGCCCGGCCGAGAAGGGCGACGAGCTCGTCCCAGGTGGCGACGTGGGTGGTGGAGTCCTCGGTGTTGCCGTCGGCCATCTGGTGGGTGATCGGCACTGCCCCGTCCGCGGAGACGGTGAGGATCCACACCAACTGCTTGAGGTCGGGGCGGTGGTCCTTGCTGTGGCCGCGCGCCGGCCGCGGCGGGCTCACCCCGCCACGGCGCTCGCCGGTCGCGTCCCGGTAGGCGCCGTAGAGGCAGATCGACGTGGAGTCGTTGTGCAGCTCGTCGAGGGAGATGCCATAGGCCCGAACGGCGGCCAGGCTGAGGGCGGTGGTCAGGCTCGCCCGGTCGGCGAAGAACAGCTCGTCGAGGGCCCGGCCGACGCGGTCGTCGTTGAGCAGGGCCGACTCCCCAGAGAACAGGCCGAGCAGCCCAGCGTCATAGTCGGCCGCCCAGGCGCCCAGCCCGTAGAGCGGGGCGCGCCCGAGCGCCAGGTTGCGCACCAGCACTCCGATAGCCCGGGCCGGCTCCAGGCCGCAGCGGGCATCGGGCTCGGGCAAGTAGTCCCCCAGCAGCTGGTCGAACCCCAGGCGGGCCAACACGGCGTTGAGGAGAGGAAGGCCCGACAGCACCTCGCGCCGGACCTCGATGTCCGTTGGGTCCACCAAGATCCCTCGCCGGGCGGTCATGGCCCTCCCCCCCGTCTCCTCTGGGTCGTGCTATCCTTCATCGTAGTCAGTGAAGGACAAGGAGGCGCGGATGGCAACCACCGGACCCACTGCCGCCGAGCGGCGCCGCCAGACGGCGCTGGCCAGGCGGTTGGACGACGCGGGCTTTGTGCTCCCCGGAAGCTTGATCACCCGCCACATGCGCTGCGGCAAGGCCAACTGTCGCTGCCACGGCGAGCCCGCGGAGCTTCACGGGCCCTACCTGCAGTGGACCCGCACTGCCGAGGGCAAGACTCTGACTCGCCTGCTCCCCGACCCGGTCGCCGACCGCTACCGGGGATGGTTCGACAACGCTCGTCGGCTACGCGAGACCGTCAGTGAACTCGAGGCCCTCTCCATCGCCATCGTCGAGCGGGACCGCCAGGCACGACGGTGAGGGCCCCGAGAACCAGCCCTGACGACCCGTCGCCGCCATCGGGTTCATGCCGGCCGCGCCGCGTCACACAGTCTAGAAATTCGACCGAAGGCCTGCGCTGACCTGCGGAACGTAGGA
>JBHENM010000291.1:0-4155 GCA_046262035.1 Acidimicrobiales bacterium
CGACGCCCTCGTCGGGCGGGTCTTCAGCCGCAGCGACGACGACCTGGCCGAAGTCAGGCTGGACCAGGCCGACGCCCAGGCAGAAGGCGCCCGACTCTTCCGCGAGGTGGTCGAGATCGTCCTCGACTCCGCCATCCCCGCAGAGACCGGGTTGAGCGACGGAGCGCGAGGCGGTCAGCGGACGGTACGGCCGGGGCGCTCCGCCAAGCGCACGTGCACCCGTGTGCGCAGCTCCTGTACCTCCAAGGCGCTGCGGAACCGGGCCAGGGCGTGCTCCTCGAGTCGCCGTCGCACCGCGGGGACGTCGGCATCGTCGTGCACGTCGATGGTGATGGCGACCTCAGGGGACGGGTGGTCGCTGGTCATCCGGGCCCGCGCCGCCCGCACGCCCGCATACTCCTCGATGTCTCGGGCCAGTGCGGCCGTCGCCCCTGAGGTCGACAGCTCCGTGTGACCGGGGCCATCCGAGCGCACGGGCAGTCGACTGGCGCTGGGAGATGAGATCTGGAACAGGAGCCAGCGCAGGCCGAGCCAGGCGACCAGGAGCGAAACCACCGCGGCCACTGGCCAGAACCAGTCGGCGTTGCGGGACACCAGGTCGCGAACGTCGTCGCCCAGCACGGGGTCGGTGGCGGGGGCGTCGCCGAACGCGCCATAACCCCGGGCCAGGCCGTAGGCGCCGACGCCGAGGAGCAGCAGGGCGAGCAGGGTCAGAAGAGTGGCGTTGAGTCGGTCGGGGCCGCGCCTCATCGGGCGCTCCGGCCCTGAACCTTGACCCGCACGGTCGGAGGGCGGGCCAGGCCGAGGGCGCCAATCCGCCGGTCGAGGACCTCTGCGACGCGGGGCTGCAGCTCAGTGGTCTGACGCCGGTTGGAGGTGGCCACAACCTCGGCCTTGCCGTCGTCGACCTTGGCCCTGGCGGAGGCCACGCCGTCGACCGCCGACGCCTCCCGGACCAGGGCTCTCTCCAGGCTTCGACGGCCGACCTCGGCGGGAACAGCTCCCGCGGTGAGGGCCAGCGCGGTGGGACGGCGGCGGGCCAACTGCAGGATCACCAAGAGCAGCCCGGCCACGGCAAGGCCGATGAAGATCCAGCGTGGCGCGGCCGACTCCCAGCTGCGCAGGCGGGCGCTGGTGTACCAGCGGTCATGGGGCACGACCCAGGGTCGGCGGTCGAAGCCGGCCACCACGATCTCCACCGCGAACAGCAGGCCGCCGACGACCAACCCCAGGGCGAGGACCGCGGCGACGACCCGGTTGGCGATTCGCATCCGGCCGCTATTCCACGCGCCGGAGGGCGCCCCGGGGCGGGACGACCAGGGCGGGGACGACGATGTTGACCTCGGTTGCCGCCAAGCCGCAGAGCTCAGAGAGGCGACGGGTGACCTGGGCGCGCACTCGATTTGTCACCGTCGCCACCGGTTGGGGGTAGACAACGTTGACGTTCAGGTCCACCGTCACCGTCTCGGTCCCGACCTCGGCCGAGGCCGACGAGCGGTCGCCGATCCGCCACGGCAGCAGGCGGCCGAGCCCCGTCTCCACCACCTCGCCCACGCCGTCGACCTCCGAGGCGGCCCGGGTGGCGATCTTCTCCACAACCGTGGGGGCGATGATGGTCTCACCCCGGCTGGTAACCAGGCCGGCCCGGGGCAGGTCGGCGGTGGGCTCGCCGTCCTCGACGGGGGTCGGGTTGATCACCTTCTCGTGCGGTTCCCGCCGCCTCCGAGATACGGGGTCAAGTCGATCTCGCCCTGGACCACCTTCATGACGACGTAGCCCACAGCCCCGCAGAAGGCCACGATCAGCATGGAGCCGAAGCCATCGAAGGCCAGCGCCAAACCGAGCAGCAGGCCCACGAACAGTCCGACGACGGTGGGTTGCATGAATCCTCCTTGTTACGGGCTTGTTTAAGGGCGGGGGCGGGAGGCGGCCAGCCGGCGTCCGGCCAGCCGCAGGAGGGGCGGGATACCGGGGCGCTTCCGGCGATGGAAGACGACTTCCGCCCTGCGGGGGCTGGACCAGCTCGACAGCCGGGGCCCGACGAGGCAGCGGTAGGCGTCGACACCGGCCCGGAACCGGGTCGGGTCACCGCCGCGGTCGGGATGGTGGCACAGGGCGAAGCGGCGGAAGGCGGCGGTAACCTCCGACAGGCTGGCACCTGGCCTGACCCCCAGCACCTCATGGGGCTGCAACCGGCGCCTCCTCGATCGGGGCCGTAAGCGGATCCTCGGGGACCACGATGTCCTCCACGAAGACCGACACCGGCAGGCCCTGGGCATGGGGGGTGACCGCGGCTCGTACCGCCTCGGCCAACTCGGGCAGGGGCGTGCCCCACTCCGCCACGACGTGGACCTCGAGGGCGCCGTCGACCTCCCGCACTCCCAGGATGCGACGCCCGGGCCGGTACGTGGCGATCTCGCCGAAGCGACCTCCGCTTAAGTTGGCGATGAGGGGGCTGCCCAAGGCGGCGGCCGCCACCGCCTCGAGATCGGCCATTCACTGGACCCTGGGCGGCTCGGGGGGGCTGTCGTCGCCGAGGTAGATGTCGTCCACCGAGACGTTGACCTCGGTGACCTGCAAGCCGGTCATGCGCTCGATCCGCTGGATCACGTTGTCGCGCACCGCCTGGGCCACGTCCGGGATGGAGACGCCGTACTCGACCACGAGGTCGATGTCGATGGCGGCCTGGCGCTCCCCGACCTCCACCTTGACGCCCTGGCTGACGTTGGGGCCGCTGCCGCCCACCGGCAGTCTCTCCCTGATCGTGCCGAAGGCCCGGGCCGACCCCGTTCCCATGTCGTGGACCCCTGAGACCTCCCGAGCGGCCACGCCCGCGATCTTCTCGACGACGGAGTCGGCGATCGACGTCTTGCCTTGACCGGTGACCAGGGAGTGGCCGGCGGCCGGCTGAAGGTCTGTGGTCTGCTCCTGGGCCATAGAGGCTCCTCATTCCTGGTCGCGGCAGGGCGTCGCGTCCAGAGTCCTACCGCCGGTTCACCGCTGACGAAACATCGCGCTCACGCCTTGCTCACCTCTCCAGTTCGTGACTTTGGTGGGCGCTGAGGGGCTCGAACCCCCGACCGCCTCCTTGTAAGATTGTCAGGAGCCTCCGTTAGAGCCCGCTTGAACCGATCAGGGCAGGTCAGAGGGGGTGAGTCATTCGCTCGGTCCGCTCCAACCGGTGCCCGCCGCCGGAGTTCAGTAGCAGCCGGAATAGCAGGATTTAAAGGCGAGCTGCGCGAGACGGGCCGACCCCGTCCGGCTCGGCTACCACCTCCTTACGGGGCGGGCAACGGCGGATCATGTGCCGTCGCGGGGACAGCGAGCTATGGCGGCGGAGAAGCGTGCATTGCCCTCGTCCCGGGTCCGCTCGAGCGAGGCGACGGCGTCAGCGGCCCTGGAGCCGAAGGCTCGGGTGAGGGCCTCTCCGTGGCGGTCTATCTGGGCGTTGAAGCTGGCCCTCGCAGCCTGCAGCGAGGCCAGACAGGAGTTGACGGGAACGACCGTCGTCGACGTGGTGCTGGAGGTGCTTGTCGTCGACGTGCCGATCGGTGCCGTCGGCTGCCAGTCAGGGCTGATGTCGGACGCCGGGTTGTTCGTGAGGTTCGTCTGGTTTTCACCGCTGGTCGTCATGGTGAAAATGTCGCGGTTGCCGAACTGTTCGCTCACAAAGGCAATAAGGGTGCCGTCAGGCGAGAAGGCCGGACTGTCGTCGTTCGATGGGCTAGAGCCGGTGAGGTTGATTTGTCCCGTGCCGCTCGCGCTGATGATGGAGACATCGTCGCTGGCGCCGCCGCTCTGGAACGTGATTGTTTCGCCGTCGGGGGACCAGTCGGGTCGCAAGCCGGCCGTTAGAGGTAGAGCGCCCGTACCGTCGAGGTTCATCGTGTAGATCGTGAAGCCGGTTACGCCACTGACGAAGGCGACCCTCGAGCCATCGGGCGAAACAACCGGGTGGGCGTCCGTAGTCTCGTTGTTGGTGAGCTGCGTCTCAGGGCCCCCCGCAGCGTTGATGATGAAGATCTCCGCGTCGCCTTCGCGGACGCTGTTGAAGACGATTCTCGTGCCGTCGGGTGTCCACGCCGGATTCCGCTCCGAAGTGGTGTTGATGGTGACTCGGATCGGATTCGAGCCGTCCGCGTTCATCGTGTAGAT
>JBHENM010000292.1:0-2700 GCA_046262035.1 Acidimicrobiales bacterium
CGGCACCAGTGCGGCGACTGGTAATGGGCATAGGCCTGGGACATGCATTCGGGGGAACGACGGTGGCCGTGCCGCTCGCTCGCGCTCACTACGGCGCGGCGAACGAAGGCCCCACCGCTAGTTGTGGACTCGGCGAGGGGGTCCGATCCGAGGCTTCGGTAGAGTCCGGCGTGGCCGCTGATGAGCGCCGACGGACGCATCCAGGACGGCGCCAGCCCTCGGTGGCGCCTCCCGTGCCGTCGGGGAACGTCGATACCGACCAGGGCCTCGCCGCTGTTGAGGAAATACAAAGACTCCTGGACGCGCCGCTGGCGGAGCTGATGGGAGCGCCGGAGGCGCAGGCCGAGGCGGAGGAGCTCACCCGCCACGCCGCCGCCGTCCCGGCCATGGCCCGCCTGCGTGAGGTGGTCGCCTTCGTGGGAAAGGGGCGTCCGGCGACGCAGGCCGGCAACCTGAAGGCCCCAGACGCGGTGGCCCTCGCCGGGCGGCTGGCTACGGGTGAGCAGGTCCGTGACCACGTGCGGTCCATGGAGGACGTCCCTGACGCGGCGCACGCCTTCCGCTGGGCCGCGGCCGCTGAGTTCCTGGCACGGCGTGGGACCAGGATCGTGCCCGGGCCACTGGCCCCCGACTTGGAGCGGGACCCGCTCGCCGCCTGGTTCAAGGCCACGGTCACCTTGGTCGAGCACGGCATCCTCGACGGCTTTCGCCAGGGTTGGCGCAAGTCCTACGTCGAGCTCCTCGACGACGGCGCCGCCGGTCTGCTCGTGGCGGTGGCCGAGGCGGGCGGCGCCGTCCCGCTCACCGCGATCGAGGCCGGCGCCTGGGAGCAGGTGGCCGCGGCCTACGGCTACGAGCCGGACGACGACACCGAGCACGCCCACGTGGTCGGGCTCGTCGGGGCCATGGTGGACCAGCTCGCCGATGCGGGGATCTTGGTCCGACACGACGACGAGGTCGTCCTCACCGAGCTGGGGGGTGCTCTTGCTGCCATCATCGCCTTCACTTCCGACGACGAGGAAGATGTCCTCGACCTGGTTGACACCGATGCCGAGTCCCTCCTGCTGGTGTGCGTCGAGGAGATGGAGCCTGCCGACGCCAGAGCTCATCTGCTCGCCTGGTGTGCTGCTCGTCCTGCCGAGGAGGCTGCCGCCGAGCTGTGCGAGGCGATGCTCGATGACGACGACCGCGACGTCTGGGACCTCGGCTTCGAGGCGCTGGCCCTGATCGACCGGGCTGTCGCCGAGCCAGCCGTCCGCCGACTGCGGTCGCATCCCGGTCTGCGTCCCCTGGCGACCGCCTGGCTACGCCGGCACTGCCCGGCCGCCCGCCCGCAGATGCCGAGGTAACCAGCGCCTCTTGGCTGTTCGGGGTCGTGACCGATCGGTGCCAGGGGGCATCAACCCCCGGGAGCGCCATCCTCGTCGAGGTAGGGACAGACCCACGGCGACGGAATGCTCGCAGAACGACTTAGGGGGCCTGCTGTCGGCGCAATCGCACTCGCCGGCCAGGCGCCCGACCCGGTGATGGACCATCGCGAGGTACGGTCGGCCGTCGGTGACGGGTGGCGCACAGGCTGTATTCGTCTTCGTACTCGTCATCGACCATGTCCACGAGGCTGCGACCGCGTTCGACCCGCGCCGGTCCGGCGAGCCTCAGCAGGTCCGCCTCGGTGAAGGGTCTCCTATCGCGCCTCACGATGCTGGACGACCGATCGGCGCAGACGCCGGGCTTCGACGGACTCCGACACCGTCCGACCCCTGCTCCTCAGGACCAGCGTCCAGCCAGTCGAGGCCCATGCAGCGGACGTAGGCCAGCAGGTCGTAGATCCCGAAGGCCGAGCGCTGAGCGTCGTAGATCCGCGCCCCGCTGTTGAGGTCACGGTTCCTCACGGGTCCACCACCTCCATCGTCGTGAGGAGTACAACGACGCCATGGATGACCAAGAGCTGCTGGCACGGGTCCGGGCCTTGCGAGCCGAGGGCTGTACGCCCAAGCAGGTGGCCGCGGTCCTCGGCGTCGCGTCGGGCGAAGCGAGCCGCCTGGTGCGTCATGTCGCCCATGAAGACGCCTCCCGTGCCCCGGAGCCGCCGGTCGTGGGTTGCTGGGTCAGTCCTGGCTGGAGCGAGGGACTCGGGGCGCCCGCTGACTGGCCAGACACGGACGTGCCAGCTGGAATCGGCCATGGGATTGTCAGCGTGCTCGTGGCACGGGAGCATCGGCGCGGCAAGGTCTCCGTCGCCGGCTACCTGGTCGACGTCTACTGCCTGGGGGTCAAGGACGCGCTCGGCCCGAAGGTGATGGACGATGCTGACCTGCGCACCTACGTACGCATGTACTTCCTCGTCTACGAGGCACCTCCGCTCGCCGCTCCGATCGCGATGGCACGGGAGCTGGTGTGGGGTGCGGTCGCCTACGCCCGAGATCTGGGCTTCGAGCCGCACCCCGACTTCGAGCAGACCGCTGGCCACCTCGGGGCCTGGGCGCCGACCGGCGCCGTTCGGTTCGGTCGGGAAGGCAAGCCGTACTTCGTCGCAGGTGCCAGGGACAATGCCACGCGAATCCTGCGCACCTTGGAACGCTCCGTCGGGGAGGGAAATTTCCACTATCTCGTGGCCGTATAGCGGGTCTTCATCATGCGACGTAGTCGTCGGAGCTGAGATTGCGTCCGCTTCACCAGAACGCCGAACGGCAAGCGTAA
>JBHENM010000293.1:0-8461 GCA_046262035.1 Acidimicrobiales bacterium
TTCGGCGAGGTCGTCGACGACAAGGTTCGGGTCGCGTGCCGGG
Organism: Acidimicrobiales bacterium; assembly: GCA_046262035.1. GTDB lineage: Bacteria > Actinomycetota > Acidimicrobiia > Acidimicrobiales > AC-14 > JBHENM01. The sequence continues at coordinate 44 of JBHENM010000293.1, forward strand.
AGGCCTTCGGCGTTCCGCTCGTCGACATGTACTCGAGCCAGGAGGTGGGCTACCTCGCTCTCCAGTGCCCGGAGAACGAGCAGTACCACCTGCAGTCCGAGCACCTCCTGGTGGAAGTGCTGGACGACGACGGTGAGCCCTGCCTTCCGGGTCGGATCGGGCGGGTCGTGGCCACCACGCTGCACAACTTCGCCACCCCATTGCTGCGCTACGCCGTCGGTGACTACGCCCAGGTCGGGGAGCCGTGCCCGTGCGGTCGCGGGCTGCCGGTGCTGACACGGGTCGTGGGCCGGCAGCGGAACATGTTCACGCTGCCCAACGGTGACCAGTTCTGGCCCAGCTTCGGCGATCCCACCGACTTCAGGAAGGCGCTGTCCGGACTTCCCCGCCTGCAGCAGTTCCAGGTGATCCAGCGCTCGGTCGACGACCTCGAGGTCCGGGTCGTGACCGAGCGCCCCTTCCGGGCGAACGAGGAGAGCGCCGTGCGGGACTACGTCGTGACGAGCCTCGGGCACCCGTTCACCATCACGTTCTCCTACGTCGGCGAGATCCCACGTAGCGCCGGTGGGAAGTTCGAGGACTTCCGCTCCGAAGTGGACCCGGTGAGCGGTCCGCCGCCGGTCTAGCCCGCCACCGGGGCGTCCTCGGCGTGTTCGAAGCGCAGAACTCCGAGGTCGCCGAACCTCTCCCGCAGCCACCCGTCTCCGGCGTCGAGGAGCCCCAGGTTCTTCAGGTTGGGCACAATCTTGGAGAAGAGCATGGTGCGGAACTGCCGCTCGACTTCCGAGTTGAGCATCACCTCACAGCACTGGCGCACGGGCAGGCCCGCCCATTCCCAGACCTCCTGGCTCAGGAACCGGTCGCGCATTCGGATCGCCGCCTCGTAACAGAACTCCTGGCGCTCCCTGATCTCCGGTCCGCTCAACTGCGCGTAGGCCTCGCGGAGGGAAAGCACCCCGAAGGCCATGTGCCGGGCCTCGTCGGCCATGACGTAGCGGGTGATCTGCTTGAGCAAGGGGTCGGAGGTCATCTGGTACTGGAAGCCGAAGGCGGCCAGCGCCAGCCCCTCGATCATGATCTGCATGCCCAGGTAGGTCATGTCCCAGCGCGAGTCGGACACGACGTCGTCCAGCAGCGACCGCAGGTGCACGTTGATGGGAAAGGCGTGCGCCATCTTGTCCTTGAGGTAGCGCGAGTAGACCTCGACGTGGCGGGCCTCGTCCATGACCTGGGTGGCGGCGTAGACCTTGGCGTCGACCCACGGCACCGACTGCACGATCTTGGCTGTGCAGATCAGGGCGCCCTGCTCGCCATGGAGGAACTGCGAGATCACCCACCCCTGCTGGGCCACGCCGAGCTCCAACCACTCGGCGTCGGAGAGCTTGTCGAAGGGCGGTTCGTTGCGGTAGCCGTGACGCAGCCCGTTCAACGGGTTGCTGAGATCGCCGGCCAGCTTCCACGGGTCGACAGCGACAGACCAGTCGATGTCCCTCGACACGTTCCACTGCGTCGTCTTGGCGCTCTCGTAGAGCTTGGCCAGGGCGGGACGGCTGCGCTCGTAGTCCCAGGTGAAGCACGTCGCGCCGGCCGAGGTCACGGCGTGCACGAGGTCGTCCTTCTCGTCGGCGGGGATGGTTTGGGCCAGCGCTTCCATGGATTCGGGCCCGGTTCCGACTGCGCCCACCGCCGCGTCGTCCGCCGCTGGCACCATGGGGCCAACCTATATGACCGATCACGCCGAACACCCCGAACTGTTCGAGGCCATCGAGGCCGGCGATGGGGCCCGCGTGGCCCAGATCGTGGCCGACGACCCGCCGGCTGCCTCTGCTCGGAACCCGGCGGGCTTGTCCGCCGTCCTGGCCGCCATGTACCGGCACCGGCGGGATCTGGTGGACGTGCTCCTCGCCGGCGCACCGGAACTGGACGTCTTCGACGCCGCCGCGGTGGGGGACGTGGATCGTCTGTCCGAGCTCTTGGACGGGGACCCGTCACGGGCCACGGCCTACTCGAACGACGGCTTCTTTCCTTTGGCCCTGGCTGCCTACTTCGCCCAGCCCGACGCCGTGCGAGTGATCCTCGAGCGGGGCGCCGACGTGGGCGCCACCACGCGGAACGCCATGGCCCTGCAACCGCTGCTCGCCGCCGCCCACGGAGACGATGAGATCGTCGACTTCCTGCTGACCCATGGCGGGCAGGTGGATCTGGCCGGCGAAGACGGGCGGGATCCGGCGACCATGGCCGAGGACGGGGGGCACGCCGACCTGGCCGCTCGCCTCCGCAACCTCAGCCCATGAGCGGGAAGCGGTCCACGATCTCGTAGTCGACCCCCGACGGGCGCAGGCGGCTTTCCACGAGAGTCAGCTCCGTCACTCGCCACGCCCCGTGGATGGGGCGGCCCCTGAGAGGCCTGAGGTCGACCCGAGCGCGCTTCGACACGCGGGCCAGCGTGATGTGCCCGGAGAAGGCCCGGTCCTCCGGCGGTTCACCCAGGTGGCGGGTGGCGTCCACCACTGCACCGGTCGCGGCGGCCAGCCCCTCCACCGGGACGTGGAGGACCCGCTGCCCGAACCGCCCCACCTCGGGACCGGCGCGCACGTCCACCTCGGGAAGGCGGAGCGGTCTCAATGCCCGGGACACCTCGCTCACGTTTTCGACCCGCCCCAGGAACCGCAAGGTCACGTGCCACTGGCCGGGCTCGGTCCAGCGCAGGCCGGGGATCGACGGCCGGGGCAGGCCCGCCAGCAGCTCGACGATCTCGGGCGGCGGCCAAACGGCTACGAACAGCCGGGCAGCCACGGGTCGTGGCGGGAGGAGCCCTACTCGCCGGCCAGCAGCCGGCGGCGAAGGACGTCGAGAACGTCAACGGTGGAGAACTGGCGGACGTGCTGGCGGTCGCCGGGGAAGTGGGCCTCCTTGCCCTCGGTCCGTCCAGCCATGCTGACGGCCATGAACACGGTGCCTACGGGCTGGTCGTCCTGCGTTGTGGGCCCGGCCACGCCGGTGATGCCCAGGCCCACGTCGGCCCGCAGGGCCCGGCACGCGCCCTCGGCCATGGCGTGGGCGGCCCGGGCCGACACCACCGGCCCTTTGGGCACCCGGAGAAGGTCGTACTTGACCTCGCTGTCGTAGGCGACGATGGAGCCCCGGAACCATTTGCTGGCGCCTTCCGTCTCCGAGAGCCGGTCGCCGACCAGGCCCCCGGTGAGGGACTCGGACACACCCATGGTGAGACCTCGCTCGGTGAGCAGGTTGGCCACGACCCGCTCCATCGTCTGGTCGTCCACCCCGAAGACGATGTCGCCGAGGATGGCCCGCAGCTCCGCCTCCTCGGCATCGAGCAGCCGGCTCGCCGATTCCCGGTCGGGGGCCTTCGCCGTCAGCCGCAGGTTCATCCCCTCGATCCCGGAGGCGAGGAAGGCGATCGTGGGGTTGGTCTGGCTCTCCACCCGGTGGGCGATGCGTTCGGCCAGGGCCGACTCTCCCAGGCCCCACGTCCGGAGCAGCCGGCTGACGATGACGGTGGGCGACCCGGCCCGGCGGATCAGGTCAGGAACGACCCCCCGCTCGAGCATCTCCTCCATCTCATGGGGCACACCCGGCACCGCGTAGAGGACTTTCTGAGCCTCTCCCCCGTCGCCGATCTCGCAGATCAGCCCCGGGGCGGTACCGCGCACCTGGGGGATGAAGGTGGCGCCGTCGGGGCGGTCGGCCTGGCGAACGTTGCTCTCCGGCATTTCCCGCTGTCGGGACTCGAAGATCGAGCGGATGTTGGCCACCATGGCCGGGTCCTGGACGAGGCGCCGGTCGAGGGCCAGGGCGATCCCCTCCCGCGTGACGTCGTCGGGGGTGGGCCCGAGGCCGCCGCACACCAGCACGGCGTCGTTGCGCTGCAGCGCTATCCGCAACACGTGGGCGATGCGCTCCTCGTTGTCACCGACCCGGGTCTGAAAGTGGCAGTCGATGCCGGCCAGGGCGAGGCGGTCGCCGATGCGAGCCGAGTTGGTGTCGACGACGTGGCCGAGCAACAACTCCGTGCCTACGGCGACGACTTCACACCGCACGGATGATCCGGCGTCCGTCCCACAAGTATTGAGTGCCGGTGACCACGGTCAGGGCCACCGACGTCCACAGCACGGCGCCGACGAGGCCGCGGTACGCGGTTCCCGTGGCCGGCACGAGAGCGAGGCCCACGGCGACGTCCTGGAACACAGTCTTGATCTTCGCCAGGGATCGCGCCGGCACGGAGACGCCCTGGCGGGCGACGTAGGAGCGGTAGGCGCTGACGGCCAGCTCCCGGAGGGCGATGACGGCCACCGGCACCCACCACATCCGGTCCTCCGACACGAGGGCGGCCATGGCCGACAGGACCACGATCTTGTCGGCGAGGGGATCCAGGAACGCCCCCGAGCGAGTGGTGCCGTGCCGCCGGGCGATCCATCCGTCGGCCCCGTCGGTCACAGCCAGGACGATCCAGAGGGCGAGAGCGGCCCACTCCAGGCCGTCGGCGAAGATGAGGGCGAGGAGGAAGGGCGTGGCCAGGACGCGCGTGAGGGTGATGGCGTTGGCCGGAGTGGCCAGCGCCGTGGGCCCGAATCCCAGGGCCTTCACCGGTCCACCATCGTCGACGGTGGACCTGTCAATGCTTGCTGGGAGCGGCCTCCCGGTCCGCTCACCGAGCGTCCAGGTCGGGACCGGCCGAGGCGGTGACGGCGACGGTGGCGAAGGTGCCCACGGCCAGATCCTGGGGCAGGTTGACGACGCCGTCGATCTCGGGAGCCTCGCGGTGGGTGCGGCCGGTGCCGGGCTCGTCCACCAGGACCTCGACGGATCGACCCACCAGCGCCGCCCGCCGATCGGCGGTGATGCGATCCTGCAGCTCACCCAGCTCCAGCAGCCGCTCCTCGACCAGCCGGGAGTCCACGGAGCGGTCCAGGTCGACTGCGTAGGTGCCCTCTTCGGGCGAGAAGGCGAAGAACCCGGCCCAGTCCAGCTGGGCCTCCTCGACGAAGGCCAGGAGCTGGTCGTGGTCGGCCTCGGTCTCGCCCGGATAACCCACGATGAACGAGGAGCGGAAGGCGGCCTCGGGCTCCCGCTCGCGGATGGAGCGGATCCGGCCGAGGAAGCGGTCGCCGTCGCCCCACCGGCGCATCCGGCGCAGCAGGGGCTTGGACACGTGCTGCAGGGACAGGTCGAAGTACGGGAGCCCGGTGGCGCAGATGGTGTCGACCAGGCGGTCGTGGAGCTCCGACGGGTACAGGTAGAGCAGCCGGGTGCGGGCCACGCGCTCGGACACCGCCTCGACCAGCGGCACGATCGCACCCTTGTGGCCCAGATCCCGCCCGTAGGAGGCCAGATCCTGGGCCACGAGCACGATCTCCACCGCCCCCAGGGCGTCGACCTCGGCCAGGATCTCGTCGAGGGAACGGGAGCGCTGGCGGCCCCGAAAGGACGGAATGGCACAGAACCCGCAGTTGCGGTCGCAGCCCTCGGCGATCTTCACGTAGGCCCAGGGGCTCGCCGCCGGGGGGCGGGGCAGGTTCAGCAGGTCCATCGAGGGCGCGTCCCGTCGCCGGCCCAGGGTGACGGGGACACCGAAGCCGGCCACCTGGTCGACCTGGGGAAGCGCCTCCGCCAGCTCCTCGCCGTACCGCTCGGCCAGGCACCCCGTCACCACCAGGCGGGACCCCGGCCGTCGGGTCTCGGCCAGGGAGAGGATGGTGTCGACCGACTCCTGGCGCGCCGCCTCTATGAACGCACACGTGTTGACGAGCACCAGGTCGGCGTCGTCGGGCGCTTCAGCGGCCACCATCCCGTCGGCGGTGAGGGTGCCGACGAGCTTGTCCGAGTCGACCTGGTTCTTGGGGCAGCCGAGTGTCTCCACCCAATAGGTTCCGGCCACCCGTGCACTGTATTCGGCCCAAGTTGTCCTCAGGGTTGGCGGCCCGGCTGCCGATACCAGATCCGAAGAGGGACCCGGGGAGGTAGGACTATGACCCTGCAGCAGCGGAAGCGGCTCGACGAGCTCGCCGACGAGTTGACCCGAAGGCTGGGGATCCCGTTCGTGGTGGCCGGCAACGGCGCCATCACGTTCCGGGACCGCCTGCGGGTGACGGACTGGGCCGTTCCGCTCATGTTCGAGGGCCATGTCGCCCGCGACCACGACTCCCTCGTGCCCACCGACTTCGTCGGGCACCTGTTGTGGCCCGCGCTCCAGGCGTCCCGAAGTGGCCGCAACGAGCGCCCCTGGTGGTCCTGCACCCTCTCCCCGAGGACGGCGGCGGCCCTGGTGGAAGCGTTACAGGAAGAGGACGAGGCGATCGACGACAGCGGGACCTGGGTCATCGGCCGAGACGTTCTCCTGGACGACATGGTCCACGCCGTCGAGCCTCTGCCCAAGCAGCGCCGCCGGGTGGCCTGACCGCAGCTCTGGCGCTCCGCAGTCCCCGCGTTCCCGTTCTCCCGCTAGACCCCCACGAACCCCGGACGGGTGGCGTCGACTGTCGTTCCGTTGCCCAGCTGGCCCTGGCCGTTGTAGCCCCAGGCCAAGACACGACCGTCGGTCCCTCCGGCCAGGCTGTGGAACCAGCCGGCGCCGACCGTGAACACCGAATCGGGGCTCGGCACGCGTGCCGGCTGGGACCTGTCTGCCCGTGACCCGTCGCCCAGTTGGCCCTGGCCGTTGTAGCCCCAGGTCCACAACGTGCCTGCGCTGCCGGAGGCAACGCTGTGGGCGCCACCTGCTCCGATGGTGGTGGCCCGGTTGAGCTCGGAGTGCAACAGCCCGTTCACGGGCGAGCTACGGTCCGTGGTCGTACCGTCGCCGAGTTGACCCAGCCCGTTCCAACCCCAGCTGTGGACGTACCCGAGAGGGCCGATCGCGAGGTTGTGGTAGAGGCCTGCGGCAATGGCGGTAACCCGCGCCAAAGAAGGAATCTTGACGGGGATGAGCGAATTGATCCGGCTGTCCACGCCCAGCTGGCCCTGGCCGTTGTAGCCCCAGGCCCACACATTCCCGTCCCAGTCCAGGGCGAGGGTATGGGCCCCGCCCGCGGCGACGGACCTGACCGGGATCGGGATGTTGGCCCGTACCGGGCCGGGCCGGTCAATTGTGGTGCCGTCGCCCAGCTGTCCGGTCACGTTCCATCCCCACGTCCACACCGTGCCGTCGTTCCTCAGGGCTACGGTGTGAGCCAGTCCCGCGGATACCGCCACAACCTCACTGAGACCCGGTACTGGTCCAGGCGTCGTCGCGTCGGACCGGGTCCCGTTGCCGAGCTGGCCGGTTCCGTTCCATCCCCAGGTCCACACCGTGCCGTCGTTGGCAGCCGCGACCGAGTGGATCCAGCCCGCGCTCACCGACCGGGACGCGGGGAGGCCGGCGACCACGACAGGCCGGGCGCGGTCTGCGCGGGTTCCGTCCCCCAGCTGTCCGCCGTTGTTGACCCCTCGAGCGGAAACGGACCCGTCGGCCCGCAGCGCCAGCGTATGTGCCCCTCCTCCGCTGGTCGACACGACGGCGCGACCCGAGCCGGCAGCCCAATCGGCCTCGCCTGATCGGCCTGGGACAGGGACGACTCCGGTGCCGTCCGGGTTCATCGTCGCCAAGGGCCCGCCGCCGCCGAACAGGATCTGGGTGCCATCCGGCGACCACGCGAAAGCCCATGCGTCGTCCCTGATGATACGCGGCGCGCTGCCATCGGCGTTCACGATGGCGACATGGAACTGGTCGAATGCGGTCCTCTGGGTGCCGTAGACGATTCGGGAGCCATCGGGCGACCAGTGGGGCTCCATGTCCGCGTAGGTTCCGTTGGAGATCACCACCAGCGGATCGCCCACGGCTCCGACCGCGATCCTCCTCGGCCCGCCGTTGGTGGACGCGACCACGACGTAGCGGCGGCCATCGGGGGCCCATTCGAGGTGGGAATAAGCCGTCGCTCCGGTGGGGTCCAACAAGAAGGGGCGGTAGTCCCAGCCCTCAAGGTTGATGGCGAAGATCGCGCTCCCGGCGCTGTAGTGCAGGAAGCGGTCGTCTGGAGACCAGCGCGGGTGCGATGTCGGGCGTCCTAAGTCCCCTGCCACACATCGGTTTCCCGAGCCGTCCACGCCAATGACACAGGTTTGCCCCCCGGAGACGTAAGCGATCTTTGTGCCGTCGTGGGAAAAGGTGGGCGTGCCCGGCACGTACTCGGCCCGGCCGTCGCCGATGAGGAGTTGCACATGGGTGCCATCTGGATCTGCGATCTCGAGAAGCGGTCCCGCCGCGGTGACGATGCGGCCCCCAGGGCTCGTCCCAGCCGCGAGAGCGGGCGCTGCGGGCTGGACGAGCGGAAGGGCGCTCAGCACAGCAGAGAGGAGCGAAAGGACGAGGGCGCGCCGCACAAGGACATTGTCGACCAGACCCCTTCGGGACTTGAAGGG
>JBHENM010000294.1:0-10441 GCA_046262035.1 Acidimicrobiales bacterium
CCGCACTCGAAGGGCTGTCTTCGGCTCCTTCGTTCGCCGAGCGACTGCCCTCCGAGTCCGGTTGGATCAGACGGCCGATGGCCGAATGCTCTACAGCGTCGAGGGACCTGCCCGGGCATCCTCGCTGCTTCGCTCGCTCGGCTACGACGAGGTCGAAATCCGCCAGGTCGAACGCCCTGACGACCTTCCGGCCCCTGCACCGGTCGATGACTCTCGGCCGGCTCCTTCGTCGCCGTACGAGAAGCCCGATCACGACGACGTCGATCGGGATGTCGACTTCGTCGACCTCCCCGACCGACTCGGGGAAGCGCTGAAAGAGCTGGGAGTCGAGGCCTGATGGACCGTCGCCTCCATGTGGCCCGGGCCGAGCTGGTGCTGGCCCAGTCCGACGACAGACCGCTGCGGGAGGTCCCGCTGCGTCCTGACCCGCTCACTCCGTTCGCTCACGTCTTCGGCGAGCTCCGGGAGGACCTCGGCGAGTCGGCATCGGTCGTCATCGACCTGATGCCGGTGACGCCTGCCATGCGGCGTCGCAAGCTCCGCCAGGCCATCGCCGACGAGCGGAAGTCCCTCCATGGCGGAGGTGGCCTCTGGGACCAGGTCAAGGACGGCCTCGGCGAGGGCAACGGCCACCGCCGAGCGACGGCGGCGCCACGGCGTCCTCCGTCGATGAGCGTCGAGTGGAGCGACCGGCGGGCGGAGCAGAAAGCCATCTCCGAGAAGCTGGTGGGACATGAGCCTGCGTTCCTGATGCAGGTCCTCATCCGGGCGAGCTCGGAGATCCGGGGCCGCCAGGAGGCGCACCTCCAGGCGCTGGTGTCGTGCTTCGAGATCTTCGCCGGCGAGAACTACCTGCGGGTGCGGGGCCGGCGAGTGGGCCCCTGGTTCTTCGGCGCTGATCTTCCCTGGAGACGGGCCTGGTTCGACCGACGCCTGGACTCGGGCCTCTTCCGCCCCGACAACAAGGCGCTGGTGACGGCGAGTGAGCTGCTCGGGCTGCTGAAGCCGCCCAGCGCTCACTGCAAGCCGGCCAACGTCGTGCGCTCGGGGGGGCTGATCCCGAGGCCTCCTCGGGGGCTGCCGGAGTTCCGACACCAACCGGGGGTGCTGCCCCTCGGCAAGGTGCAGACCCACGACGGGGAGCAGGCGGTGGGGGTGTACCTGCGGGACACCTACTTCTCCTACATGGCGGGGCGCAGCCGGTATGGCAAGACCGAGACCGCCATCAACCAGTTCCTGCACCTGGCCCGATCGGGCGAGGGGTGCTTCTTCCTCGACCCCCACGAGGATGCGCTCAACCGCATCAAGCCCTACCTCACCGATGTTGCCGACCGGGTCGTCGAGGTCAACCTGGCCGGCGGAAGCAGCCGTCGGCAGGCCGGCTGGAACCTGTTCTCGATGGAAGGCCTCACGGCCGAGCACATCGAGGCCCGGGTCTCAGCAGTGGTGGACTCCTTCGCCTCGGCGCTGCGGTGGGGGGAGATCAACACTCGGGCCCTGGCCCTGACCACCATGGCGTCACAGAGCCTGTGCGAGCTGGCGCTGCTGGTGCCCGACGACATCGCCCCGACCATCTTCCAGGTCTCCACGCTGCTGTCCAACGACGAGTGGCGCAAGACGGTGGTGCCCCATCTGCCGCCCACGCTGCAGGAGTTCTGGGACCACCGGTTCCCCAAGCTGGCCTCCGAGGCGATCACCCCGGTGACGAACTTCATCGACCGTCTGCGGTCGTCGGTGGCGGTGTCGGCCCTACTGGGCTCGTCACGGTCCACCTACAACATCCGCCAGGCCATGGACGAGGGAAAGATCGTGCTGGCCTGCCCGGCCGGCGTGGGTGACAAGGACCGGCTGGTGGCCAACTTCCTGGTCTATGACCTGTTGCAGGCCGCCCTGTCCCGCAAGGACACCGACCCCCGGCGCCGGCGCCCGTTCTACGTGTGGTTCGACGAGGTGCAGACCTACGACGGCGCCTCGAGGGGCAACCTGGCCGCGCTGCTCGAGCAGTCGGGCAAGTACGGCATCCGGGCGTTCTTGCTGAACCAGAACCCCGACCGCCTCACCGAGGCCACCCGCGACGCGGTGACCACCAACAGCTCGCACCTGGCCACGACACTGGTCAACGCCAAGGCGGCCGCCTCGCTGGCCAAGGAGTGGGGCGGGGCGGTGGACGCCAAGACCATCTCCCGGCTGGAGAAGTACACCTACCTCATCTCGGTGACCCTGGGGGGGGAGGTGAGTCGTCCCTTCCTGGTGCGGGGGTTCTCGGTGTCGGAGATGTGGGCCGAGCACCACCGCCCCGAGGATATGGCCGCCATGGAGGAGACGATCGACACCTCCCTGCGCCGGCGCCCGGCGGCGGAGACCATCACCCACCTCGAGGGCCTGGACGAGGCGATCCTGGAGCACCTCGAGTCGCTCCAGGAGCGAGTCCCGCTGCACGTGGTCGGACCGGGCGAGGGCCCGGGCCGGCGCCGCTCGGACCACGTCCGCTGGACGGACCTGGAGACCTGATGGACCAGCCGCTCCGTCCCCGGGTCCTCGAGAGCCTCTACCAGCACCGGCTGCTGACCAGCTCGCAGCTGGCCGAGATACTCAGCCCCGGCTCCCATCCCGGCTGGCTGCGCCGGGTTATGGCCGCCCTGGCCACCTCCGGCCTCGTCGACCGCATCCGACTGCGGCCGCCGGCCTCGCAGGCGGTGTGGTTCCTCACACCCGACGGGGCCCAGCTGGTCGAACATGGCCACCCCGGCACCTGGCGCCGCCGCTACGTGGTCACCCCCGACGTGGCCACCGGGCCCCTCCAGGCCCACATGCTGGCCGAGAACGACGTGGGCATCGCCTTCATGCGCGCCGCCCGGCGCCACAACCACGAGTGTGGCTACCTCGGCTGGCGCCATGAGGTGGCCCACAAGCTCCCCGGCGGATCCGGCTCGGTCATCGCCGACGTGTTGCTGCACTACGTCGCGGTGGGCGCCGGCAGCCGGGGTTCCGACGTGGTCCTGTGGCGGTTCTTCGAGGTCGACCGGGGCCACATGCCCCGGGCCGTGCTGGTCGAGAAGCTCCAGGACTACGTGGCCCTCTACCGGGGATATGTCGATGCCACGGGGGGGAAGAGTCCTCACCCCCCCCGGTGGGTCGAGCGCTACCCCTCCTTCCCGGCGGTGGTCCTGGTCTTCACCAACGCAGAGCACCGCCTCCTCATGTCCCGGATCCGCTCGGTGGCCGAGATATGCCGGCGCGACCGGACCGTGGGCGAGACCCGCCTGCCCATCGTCTTCACCACCCTCGAGGACCTCCAGACCAGGGGGCCCTTCGCCCCCATCTTCTGGCCGGTCGGCGATCCCGACCGACCCGTCGACGTGATGGGCCAGAGCGTGGGCCCGACGCGGGTCGAGAGCCGCACGCCGCCACGGCGGCCGCCGCTTCCCGGCCAACAGGCGCTGGTGGAGGCCTGAGGTGCGCCCGACTGGAACAGAGGAGGACGACATGGAGGAGGAACGCCGGCGGTGGTGGGCGACCTGCGAGGACGACGACCCGGAGGCGACGCATGAGATCACCTTCCGGCCGGTGGTCCGGGTGCGGCTGGCCCTGGCCCCGGGCGCGGATGCCACCGCGGTGATCGCCGGAGCGGTGGCTTCCTGGACCCAGGAGTTGGCCAGCACCGACGACGGCGACGGGCGGTGGAGCTCGGAGCTGTGGGGCACCGCCCTCGAAGGCGAGGGCGTGGTCGTCAACGTCGACGTGGCCGCCGAGCACAGCGTCGAGGACCTCGCATGATCGTGCCCGCAGTAGGGCGAAATCGTTCCGACCACGAGGGCGTGTGACGCCCGGGGCCGCGGCAACCGGCGCCGCCGTGGTGTTCCTGTACGCCGGGAGGCCCGTGTGGTGAGCCCAGGCGACCAGTCCACCGAGATCAGGGGGAGTGATTCGACCTCTCCCGCTCCCGGAGGCGACGGCCTCAGCCCCCTGGAGGCGGCGCAGCGGTTGGGCCAGTCGGGCCGGCTGCGCCGGCGCCGCTTCGAGCAGCTGCCGACGTCCGGGCCCGGCAGTCCCTGGACGGAGGTGCAGGGGAGGGGCCCGGGCGAGTCAATGGCGCCGGCCAGCCTCGTCGAGCTCATCAGCTCGATCGCCACCGTCGGGGTGCTCCAGCCCATTCTCGTCGAGGAGCTCCCCGACGCCGGCGTGCGGCTGGTCTCGGGTGAGCGCCGGCTGCGGGCAGTGCTGTGGGGCGCCAGCCACCACCCGGAGAACTCCCACTTCACCCAGATTCCCGCCGTGGTCTGCCCGGGCCCGCTGTCGGAGGAGGAGCGCCGCTGCTGGCAGCTGGTCGAGAACCTGGCTCGTGAGGACCTCAAGCCGGCCGAGCTTGCCGCCGCGCTGCTCTTCGAGCGAGCTGCGGTGCTGACCACCAGGCTGCTGGCCGCCGGGGTGCCGGTACCCGCCCCCGTCGCCTACCTCGACGACCCGGTGGAGCGCTTCCGGGCCCTGGACCGGCTGCGGACCGAAGCCGGCTGCCACCACCTGGGCGCGCCCTGGGGCGAGGTGCTGCGCCGGCTGGGGCTGCAGCTGCGGGAGGAGAAGGCCAAGGCCCTGGTCCGGGCCTTCTCTGCGCTGCCCCAGGACCTGTCGGCTGAGATGGATGCGGCGGAGATCGCCCTGGCCACCCGCCTGGCCTACCTGAAGCTCAACCAGGGACGGGCCCAGGCCGCGGCCGAGCTGTGGGAGGCGATTAAGGCCCGGGGCCGCCCGGACCTGTTGGCCGCCGCCATCCGGGAGCAGACCGACCACCCCGACATCGACTCCGAGGCGGCGGTGGACGCCGCCGAGGCGCTGCATGAGTCCGCCGACGAGGCCCGGGCCCTGGCCGGCCGCCAGCGCTACGCCACCGAGGACGAACCGCCCTCGGTGCAGCCGGTCTCCCGCCAGCTGGTGGACGCCGCGTTGCGGGGGCTGAAGGACCTCCTCGAGGCGCTGCGGGCGGGGACCTGCATCAACCGCTACGACACGGGGTCCCTCGAACTCTTCGCCATCGAGCTGCTCGAGCTGCTGGGTGCGCCGGCCAAGGCCGAGGCGGTGGCATGAGCCGGCCCGGGGCTGGCACTGCAACCGGTGTTCGTGGAAACACCTGGGCGGGGGCGGCCGATTGGTGGCTTGCGGACCGGGCCTCCGCTCGCTGGAAGGCGTTCTGGTCCATCCAGGAGATGGCCCAAAGCCGCCACGTCCGTTTCCTCACCGCCGACTGTGAGCGCCCTGGTCGCGCCCTTCGCCGCAGAGCGAAGCCGCCCCGATGCGAACGCCGGCGCCTCCGGTGGCTGCGAGCGTCGCCGACGACGGCTCCGGTGCTGCTCGGCGTGGGTCCCGCAGTGGTGATCGGCTGCGTGGAGGACTGTGGTCGGGGCCGCCCCGAGGTTCGCCTCTACGCCGGCCGCCGCCGGTTGTCGACTCCCGAGGCCCTGGCCGATGCCGTGGCCCACTCGCAGCTCGTTCAGGACCGCCTGAGCCGGCACCGCTTCCTGTCGTGGCTGGCGGACCGGGCCGGGCTCGCTACTGCTCCGCCCTACTGCCCGCCCGCACCGGATGACGTCCAGGTCAACGCCGGGTACGCCGACGGCTTGACCTGGGTGAGGTGCTGGGTGAGGTGCTGGGTGAGGGACCTGACGAGGATCCCGGACCTCAGCGACAGAACTGCTTTCGACGAGCTCTGGCTTCGTGAGGAGCTGGTCCGGGAGGCGGGCTTTATGGCATGCGATGCCGAGACGCACAGGTGGACCCTCGCCGCCGGTGGTCTCACGAGAGCCGACCGGACGAGGGAGTACAGGGACAGGGCGGTGGGCTACGGGCGGGCGGTGGAGGAAGCCCTGTGCCTGCTGGATGACGGCGAGCTCACCGAGGGTCGGATCTCCGAGCTCCTCGACGCCATACCTGAGTCCGGCCGGGCAGCTGCGTGGTTTGAGGCGTGACCAGGACCCTCATCGCCGCCATCGCCCCCGCCCGGGGCTGCGACTGCAGCGTGTGCCCGTTCTACGTGGACAATCCGGCGGCAACCGAGCCGATCTGTTCGGGCTCGTCGTCGGACTGCAACTACTGCGGCTGCGCCCGGGCCCAGGCGCCGGTGCGGGAGCCCGGCTCCTCACCGTGCGGTCAGTGCCCCATTCGCTGTGGGAGCCGGACCGACATCGGGGCGTGGATGGCCGACGTCGGGGGGACGCTGGCCTTCGACGACCTGGTCCTGGAAACAAAGTTGCCGGCCGGCCTGCCCCGCTACATCCCGCAGGTCGACGGGCACGACGTCGCCGGCTTCGATGCCGATCTCGCCTGGCCGGCCTACGGGGTGGGGCTGCGGCGGGTGTTCAGCCCCGACACCCACCGCATCTACCCCAAGTTCGCCGGCGTCGACGCCCACCAGGCCCTGGGCCTGGCGCCGGGGCAGCTGGCCGTCCTCGTGGGCTACGGCGAGGACCCCCTGGTCGAGGCCCTATGGTCCGATCGCCACTCGCTGATCCCCCAGATCGCCGAGCAGGGCTGGGACCTGGTGCTGGCCCCCAACTACTCGATGTACGCCAACCAGCCCCGGACCGAGCACCTCCTCAACTTCCGGCGCAACCTTCTCATCGCCACCGAGCTGGCCGACGCCGGCGTGGCCGCGGTGCCCAACCTCTACTGGTTCCGCAAGGAGGACCTCGACCGCTACCTGAGCTGGCTGGAGGACACCCGCCCCGCCGCGGTGGCCATCAACCTCCAGACCTTCCGAACCGACGAGGACTGGGAGGTGATGGCCCTTCCGGGGCTGACCTACCTGGCCCTCGGCATCCCCCGGGACCTGGTGGTGATCGTGGCCGGGTCCTCGCGGGTCGACCGCATCGGCGCACTGGTGGAACTGTTCGGCACCCGGCTTCGCCTGGTGGCCCAGAACGCCCAGGCCTACGCCCGCCACGGAGCGCTGATGACGGCGGAGGGCCGCGTCGACCGCCAGGCCCGGGCCGAGGATCTCTTCGCCGCCAACGTCCGCTTCTACGCCGGCCTCCTACCCGGCGCAGCGTCGTGAGCAACGGCCGGGTCTTCGTGCTGCTGGGCCAGGACCCCGACACCGGGGCGGCCAGCGCGGTCGCCGGGGTGCTCGGGGTGGGGCCGGGCGGCGCCCATGCGCTGTCGTGGGTTCCCTACCAGGAGCGAGACGGGGGCTGGCGCGAGCGGGTGGCGGCGGCCGCCGACATCCCCGAGGCCCTGGAGCACTGGCTCGAGCTGGCCGACGGCATCGGCTGGGACCTCCTCGAGGTGGCGGATCCGGCCACGCCCGACCTGCGGGGCGACGTCGAGGCCACCCTCGACGAGCTCCTGGCCTTGGGAGCTCGGTGATGGGCGGGGGCAAGCACAAGGCGCACGAGAGCTTCGCGGTGTCGCCGTCGACGTCGGTGGTACCCGAGGGCCTGACCACCGTCGACGCCGAGGACCTCGCCGTGCTCGACGCAGCGTCGGGCCCGGCGGCCGAGCACCTGGCCAAGCTCGACGCCGCCGTGAAGGACGCGACGGCGGCCGCCGCGGACTCCGGGCCGCTCGCCGAGCAGTACGGGTCGCTCAAGGCCGCCACCGAGGCGGCACTGGCCGAGATGGAGGCGGCCAAGGCGGCCGGTGTGCCACCACAGCTGCTGGCCGAGAGCGAGCAGGACCTGAAGAAGCTGACCAAGGGCTACCTCGGAGGCCTCGACGCGGCCGAGCTGCAGTCCCTGGCCGCCCAGGAGGGCTTCGAGCACCCGTCGCTGGTGGGGCTCAACTCCCCGCCCGGCCAGCACCCCCTGGTGCACTGGCTGGACCCCGCCTACCCGGGCGAGCTGCCGTCCAAGCTGGACATCCAGGCCAAGGCCGACGAGCGCTACGGCGCCCTGGCCGCCGGCGAGACCGTGGCCGGGCTGAAGCTGGCCGACGTGCAGGCGGCGGAGGCCGCCATGGCCCCACCCCCGTCGGGATCCTGGACGGCGACGCCGGCGGAGGTGGTCGGCGCCCAGGCCCAGCTCCACCAGGCCCTGGCCGACTTCGGTTTCGGCAAGACCGGCGGGCCGGTCGACGGAGGCCTCGGTGGCCTCCTGGCCGCCGAGAACCACCTGGCCACCGCCGCCTGCCCGGAGCTGGGCGGCGAGCTCGAGGTGGCCAAGGGGGCGGCCAAGGCCTCGGTCGACAACGCCCTCGGCACCTTCACCGGCTCCCAGCGCAAGGCGGCGCTGGCCACGGTCATGGCCGCGGCCCAGGCGGAAGGCACTGTCACCGAGGCCGAATCCAAGTACCTCACGCCGGCCGAGCAGCTAGCCCTCCTGAGGTCCTCGACGGCGCCCACCGAAACCGCGGGCCTCAAGGAGCTGGCCGCGGGACGGGCCGAGCAGCTGGCCAAGCTGGAGGCGGCCAAGGCCGCCTATTCCGGCCTCGGGCCCTCCGGCACCAAGGCCGCCCTGGCCGGCCTCGACACTCCGGGGGGCAAGGACGAGGCGGTGGCCTTCGCCACCACGGCGGGGGAGTACTTCGCCCGACGCACTGAGGTGGCCACCTGGGCGAACCTCGTGGCCGCCTCGGCCGAGGTCACCCCCATCTCCGGCTACGGCTCCTGGGACAGCGCCCAGCACGCGGCCGCCCTCACCACCGAGTGGCGCAACTGGGCCAAGACCCAGAAGCTCGCCGACCTGCGCGACGTCGCCAGCTCACTGGGGATGTCGTCAACGGCGAAGGCCTCGAGGGCCCAGCTGCAGAACTACGTCGCCGCCACGTGGGACCCGGCGCTGGAGAAGTCCTCGATCATCGCCGCGGTGGAGGCGCCCAAGAAGCCGCCGGCTCCCAAGGCCCCCGCTCCGGCGCCGGCGTCCCCGGCCGCCGCACCGCCCGCCCCTTCGGCCAAGTCGGTGCCGGGGCCGTCGTCGCCTCCGTCGGCCAAGTCGTTCGCGGCCAAGCACCTCCAGGTCGTCGCCGCCCTCAAGGCCCACCAGGCCCTGGCCGCCGATCTCCCGGCCCGGCCGCCGGCGGCGGAGGTGGCCAGCTGGGAGTTCGGCCCGGCCCAGGCCGCCAACCTCGGGGGCGCCCACACCAAGAGCCTCCACACCGCCCCCGACGGGTCGGTGTGGATGTTCAAGCCGGACAGCCAGGCCGGCGGGGCCCGGGCCCACGCCGAGGCGGCAGCGTCGGAGATCCTGGCCCGGGCCGGCGTCCCCTCCGTCCCGGTCTACGCCCGCAAGGTCGGGGGCAAGCCCGGCTCGATCCAGCCGCTGGTCAAAGGCGCCTCCACCCTGGCGGCCGACCCCAAGAGCTGGTCCCAGACCGACGTGGACGGCATCGTCCGCTACCACGTGGCCGCGTGGGCCACCGGCGACCACGACGGCAACCCCCACAACATGTTGCGCACGCCGTCGGGGGGGCTGTGCCCGATCGACCACGGCCAGGCCTTCAAGTTCTACGGCCAGGACCGCCTGGCCACCGACTACCACCCCAACAGCTCCTTCGGGTCGGTGCCGGTGTTCCACCAGGCCTACAGCGCCTCCAAGGCCGGGGTCCTGGCCACGGGCGTCGCCGTGCGGCCCGAGGCGGCGCTGCCCACCATCAAGGCCTTCGAGGCCATGCCCGACGCCGCCTACCGGGCGATGCTCGCACCGGTGGCCACCGAGGGCGTCAAGGCGAAGGTCCACTGGGTCGGGCCCATGCGCAAGGCGGCCCAGAAGCGGCTGGGCAAGACCCAGGTCTCCGACGCCGAGGTGGCCGAGGAGTTCCTCCACGAGGCCGTGCAGCGCAAGAACGGGCTCCGCTCTGCCTTCGCCTCGTTCTTCTCGGCCAACGGCTTCGCCGGCGGGTCCAAGCTCGAGAAGGTGGCTTAGGCGGTGGGAGGGGGCAAGCACAAGGCCCATGAGAGCTTCACCGTCAGCCCCGCCCCGGCCTCGGGGACCACCGTGGTCGACCAGGATGCCGTCGCCCAGCTCGCCGGCCAGCCTCCCGCGCTCGACGTCGAACCGTCCCCCGAGCCCGTAGGCGCCAAGCAATCTGCGGGGGTCGTCGAGGCCGGGCTCCCGGGCCACGCCGGCGCCGGGTCCGAGTCGCCAGCAGCCGAGGCACCGCCGGAGTTCGAGGGGGAAGCGCCCGGGCCCGGTGAGGCCCTCGATCCGCCTGCGGACGTTGCCGCGGCAGCAGCTGCAGCTGAGCCGGCGCCAGCTCGGTGGACCGACGACGAGGTCCTCACCCCCGTGCCCACCGAGCCCACCCCCGGCGAGGTCTGCGGGACGCCGCTGCTGGTGGGCGGGGCCGACCTGGAGGACTCACTCGCCACCCTGGTCAGCTACAAGAGCCCGGGCGGGCCCCGCGAGGCCCTGTTCGCCACCGTCACCCCCGAGGCCGAGGCCAAGCTGTTCGAGTCCCTGGCCCTGTCAGAGGAGAAGCTCGTCCCCGTCACCGTGGAGAAGGAGGTGACCGGGCG
>JBHENM010000295.1:0-1264 GCA_046262035.1 Acidimicrobiales bacterium
CTCATTGGGCGAGTGTGCGCCGAGGCGGGCCGGAGACCGCCGCGGTTGCAGGGTGGCGGGAGGACTGGCGTCGAGTGGCCATGCCGCCGAGGCGACGGCCGCGTCCACCTGACCGCCGGCTCCGGGCGACGATGTGATCGCCCACCTCAGCCCAGCGCGGTTCGAGGCCATCAACCCCTACGGGGCGTACACGATCGACTTGGCCGCCATGCTCAACCGACCAAGCCCGACCGCTCAAGCGGGCGACGCAGCTAGGAGGACCGCCACGATGACGATCCAGCGCATCACCATCGACCCCGAGCAGATGGACGGGGCCGGCCGTTCCATACTGACTAGGAGCTTGCGGTGCTGGCCGGCGAAGGTGGGGATCGGCCACTGGCCGCCTCGTTGCTCGCGTCGGCCGAGGCGACCCGAGCTGCCATCGGCGCGCCGGTGCCACCGCTGCAGGCGAGGCGCGTGCTGCGCTCGCCGACATCGACCAGGGTGACGGCGTCCTGGCGGCACGGGCGGCGGGTGCCTCGCAGTCACTCGGCGAGGCGGTGTCCCTGGCTCGATCGGCGGCGTCCGCGACCGAGGATGCCTGAGCTGCGCTGCGGCGGCAGCCTGAGGCATCGCCGGCGGGCTTCGTGGACTTCGGGGCTGCTTCGGTCTGTTTCGTCCGCCACGATGCCTCCAACGACGGGGAGAAGGGTATGACCATCGGTTCCGACCACCGACCGTCCGACGGCCTGGACGACGCACTCGAAACGCACGCACGGGTGCAGGCCGCGGTGGACGGCGTGCGCCGGCGGGCGAGCGGGCTTGCGGTGGCGCTCTCCGAGGACGGCGAGACGTCGATCGTCCTCGACGCCGGTCGCGACCTCCTCACCGACCACACGCTGTTCGAGGTCGGGTCGGTGACCAAGACTATGACCGCCTTGGTGCTGGCCGGCGCGGCGGTCAGCGGCGAGCTGACGCTCGACACCACTCTGGGGGACGTGCTCGGCTCGGCCGCACGTCAGGTGGCGCCGATCACGCTGGTCCAGCTGGCGACGCACACCTCCGGGCTCCCGCGCCAGGCACGCAACCACGTCACTGCCGGCGACGACCCGACAGATCCTTACGCCCGGTTCGACGAGGAGCGCCTCCTAGAGGCCCTGGCTGACGTGGCGCCAGCTGTGGCCCCGACGGAGTACTCGAACTTCGGGTTCCAGATCCTCGGCCATGTGCTGGAGCAAGCCCTCGCCACGCCGCTGGCCCAGCTGTTCCAGGACCGCATCTTCGA
>JBHENM010000296.1:0-9469 GCA_046262035.1 Acidimicrobiales bacterium
GATGTCGAGGTCGGTGAGGACGTCTCCGTTGAAGGCGAGGAAGGTGTCGTCGATCTCGGCCGCCTCAGCCGCAAAGCGGATGGCGCCGGCGGTCCCCAGCGGCTCCGGCTCGATGGCGTAGCGGATGGTCATGTCGCCCGCCCGGTCGCCGGGGAAGAGGGTCAGGAAGGCGTCCGGGCGATAGCCGAGAGAGAGGGTGACGTCCTCCACCCCGTGGGCCGCGAGGTGGGCCAGGACTCGCTCGATCATCGGCACTTCGACGATCGGCAGCATCTGCTTGGGCGTGGCGAGGGTCAGGGGCCGGAGGCGGGTTCCCTCTCCGCCGACGAGGACGACCGCTCTCACGGGGCGCTGGACGGAGGTGCCGAGTCAGGTATCGACGACGGAGGAACGATGGAAGTGGCCACCGCCCCAGGCACGGTGGACGAGGGGGTGGGACCCACGTCGGTCAACTGGTCGAGCTGGGCTTCGGTCGGCGGACGGCGGAGCTCGGCATCCTCGGGAACGAAGGCCACGGTGATGAGCTGACTGTCGCCCAGCCGGATGCCGGCCGGGTCCCCGGTCACGACGCGGCCTGGGTCGGACGGGGCGCGGGTGTCCCACACCTTGACCTGGACACTGGCCTCCTTGTCCCCGCAGCGGTCGCCGTTCTTCTTCCCGTCCTGTCCCGGCAGCTTCAGCTCGGTTTCGGTGACCTCGATCTCCAAGGTGTCCAGGTAGTGGCGCAGGACAGCGCGCTGGCCTGAGGACTGGCGGCTGAAGGGGTGGGTGTGGACTACGCCGTCCCCGTGGCCGTGGATCCCGAGCGGGTCCTGGCCGTTGTCAGCGAGCGGGGGGGCGAACGTTCCGCAGATGTCGAAGCCGATGGCGGAGTGCCAGTGGTCGGCGCCGATCCGGGGAGGAGTGACGTCGGGAGAGCGCTGGGACCGCGAGAACCCGATCAGGAACACCCCGAGAATGGAGACCGCGATCATGAGCGTTGGGAAGAACCAGGATCGCTGGCCGCGGGCGGTGCGCCCGCCTCCGGTGCGGGCAACGCGGGCGACTTTCCTGGTGGACGAAGGCTTGGCCACGGCCCGACCCTACCCCGGCGGCGCGGCTGTTCCTGGCGGCAGGAGGCGGGGGAATGGCCGCTAGCGCCGACCGCGCCACGTTTCCACGGCCCGCTGAGCCCACGCGGTACCGGTGCGGGCGACGAGCGCGACGGCGACCACGGGCAGGGCCAGCCTGCCGTTTCCCGCGGCTGTTGCGCGGGCAAAACGCCACAGCGAGCGGTGGTGCTCGAGGATCATGCGGTACGGCGCCTGATTGGTCGAGGCCGCTCCGGCGTGGACCACCCGCCCCGAAGGCTCGTAGCCGACCCGCCACCCCGCACGCCACAGGCGCCAGCAGAGGTCGACGTCCTCCACGTACATGAAGTACCGCTCGTCGAACCCGCCCACGCCCTCGTAGGCCGTTCGCCGGGCCAGGAGGCACGACCCGGACACCCAGTCGACGTCCCCTGCATGCCTGTGGTCCCAGTCCAGCAGCTTGTAGGCCCGGCTGAAGCGGTTGTCGGGGGCGACGTAGCCCAGGAAGGCGTGCCCGGCGGCCGTGCCCAGGTCGGGAAAGCGGCGGGCCGAGGGGTAGAGGCTCCCGTCCGGCTGCTCCACCCGCGGCCCCACCACGGCCAGCGCCGGGTCGCGCTCCAGGGCCGCGACCAGGGCTTTCACCGTCCCCGGCTCCACCAGCACGTCGGGGTTGAGCACCATGACGTAGGGCGCGGAGGTAACGCCGACGCCTCGGTTGGCGGCCTTGCCGTAGCCCAGGTTGGCCCCTGTGGGCAGCCACCGGGCCTCGGCGTCGCTGTCGGCCAGGGCCGCCTCCGAGCCGTCGGAGGAAGCGTTGTCCACCACTACGATCTCGGTCACGCCGTCGGCCCGGAGGCTCTGCACGCACCTCACCAGGTGGTCACGGGCGTTGTAGTTGACGACAACTGCGGCCACGCCGGTCACGGCCCGCTCAAGACGCTCTCCAGAACCGGTAGCGCAGCAGCGTCCAGAGGGCGATGTAGCCGTCCCTCCAGGTGATCTTCTTGCCTTCGTCGTACTCCCGCCCGGCGTAGGAGATGGGCACCTCGTAGATCCGGTAGCCCTTGCGCAGGATCTTGGCCGTGATCTCCGGCTCGAAGTCGAAACCGTTGGCGTTGATGGTGATGCCGTCCAGGACCCGCCGGTCGAAGAGCTTGTAACAGGTCTCCATGTCGGAGAGGGTGGTGTTGTAGAGGACGTTGGTCACCAGGGAGAGGAAGCGGTTCCCCACCCAGTGGGTGAAGAGCATGTTGCGGTGCTCGCCCGTGAAACGGCTCCCGTAGACGACCTCGGCCTTGCCCTTGAGCAGGGGGTTCAGGAGCCGGGGCCAGTCGTCGGGGTCGTACTCCAGGTCCGCGTCCTGGATCAGGATCACGTCGCCCCGGGCCCGGCCCAGGCCCGTGCGGATGGCCGCCCCCTTGCCCGAGTTGGACTCGTGGGTGACGACCTGGACGGTGGAGTCCTCGAGCGCCTTCAGGATGTCGCCCGTGCCGTCCCACGAGGCGTCGTCCACCATCACGATCTCCACGTCGAGGGGCATTTCCACCCGTCGCATCCGCCGGACGATCTCGGCCACCGTCGTCCGCTCGTTGAAGACGGGCACGATCACCGAGAGCGTGCGGTAGACGGGCGTGCCCGGCGGCGCGTCCGGGTCGAGGTCAGGCATGCCTGAACCACTCGGCCGTGCGGGCCAACCCCTCGCGCAGATCGATGGCCGGCTCCCAGCCCAGGAGGTCACGAGCCAGGGTGATGTCGGGCCGGCGCTGGGTGGGGTCGTCGGTGGGCAGGAGCTGGAACACGATCTCGGAGTTGGACTCCGTCACCTCCAACACGGTCTTGGCCAGCTCGAGGATGGTGAACTCGGTGGGGTTGCCGATGTTCACCGGCCCCACGTATTCGCTGTCGAGCAGGGCCAGGAAACCCCGCACCTCGTCGTCCACGTAGCAGAAGCTCCGGGTCTGGCTCCCGTCGCCGTACACGGTGAGGGGCTGGCCGGACAGGGCCTGGACCAGGAAGTTGGACACCGAGCGCCCGTCGTCGGGGCGCATCTGGGGGCCGTAGGTGTTGAAGATGCGGACGACCCGCACGTCGACGCCGTGGAAGCGGTGGTACGCCATGGTGATGGCCTCGGCGAACCGCTTGGCTTCGTCGTAGACGCTGCGGGGCCCGACGGGGTTGACGTTCCCCCAGTACGTCTCCGGCTGCGGGTGGACGAGGGGATCGCCGTACACCTCGCTGGTCGACGCCAGCAGGTAGCGGGCCCCCTTGTCCTTGGCCAGCCCCAGGGTGTTGTGCGTCCCGAGGCTCCCCACCTTCAGGATGGGGATGGGGATCCGCTCGAAGTCGGCGGGCGAGGCGGGGCTGGCGAAGTGCAGGAGAGCGTCCACCGGTCCCGGGACGTGCACGTAGTTGGTGACGTCGTGGTGCTGGAACGTGAACCCGGGCTGGCCGAAGAGATCGTCGAGGTTGCGCAGTGAGCCCGTCCGCAGGTTGTCGATGGCGACCACTTCGTCGCCCCGTCCGAGCAGGGCCCGGCACACGTGCGATCCGAGGAAGCCCGCCCCCCCGGTGACGACGACCCTCATGAGCCGTTCACGGGACTGGTCACCGGCCGACCCCGGTGTACTCGAAGCCCAGGCGGCGCAGGGCGACGGGGTCGAGGAGGTTGCGGCCGTCGACCACCCGGGGGGTGGCCAGCAGGCTCGCGACCTTGGTGAAGTCCAGCCTGCGGAACTCGTCCCACTCGGTCAGGACGACCAGGGCGTCGGCCCCGTCGCAGGCGGCGTAGGGGTCGGTGCACACCTCGATGCCCGCCAGGGAGGGGTGCTCTCCGCGGGGGGCGGCTTCGCCGCCGGCCGCTTCGGCGCGGGTCTTCACCGCCGGGTCGTAGGCCCGGACGTGGGCGCCCCGGGCCCGGAGGCGGTCGATCACGGCGAGGGCCGGGCTCTCCCGCAGGTCGTCGGTGCGGGCCTTGAACGTCAGCCCCCACACCGCCACGGACCGGCCCTCCAAGGCCCCGCCGACCATCCGCTCCACCTTGGCCGCTATCCGTTCGAACTGCTCCCGGTTGACGTCGGCCACGCCCCGGAGCAGCTCGAAGTCGTAGCCTGCGTCAGAGGCGATACGCAGCAGGGCGTTGACGTCCTTCGGGAAGCAGGACCCCCCCCAACCCGGGCCCGGCTTCAGGAACTCGAAGCTGATGCGGCGGTCGTAGCCCATGCCCAGCAGGACATCACGGACGTCGGCCCCGACCGCCTCGCACACGTTGGCCACGGCGTTCACGAAGGAGAGCTTGGCCGCCAGGAAGGCGTTGGAGGCGTACTTGATCATCTCCGCCGACGCCGGATCGGTGACGATCACCGGCGCCCGCAGGTTCCGGAACAGCTCGCCCACCCGAGCCGCGGCCTGCTGGTCGTCACACCCGATGACGATGCGGTCGGGGTGCAGGAAGTCCCACACCGCCGAGCCCTCGCGCAGGAACTCGGGGTTGGACACCACGGCCACGTCGTCGCGGGCGATCACTTCCTCCACGACCCGGGTGGAGCCCACGGGCACCGTCGACTTGTTGACCACCACCGACTCCGGCGGGAGGAGGTGGGCGATCTCGGCCGCCGCGCTACGGAGGTAGGACAGGTCGGCCGAGCCGTCGTCGGCCTGAGGCGTGGGGACGCACAGGTAGGTGAACTCGCAGCTGGCGGCGGCATTCGCCGCCCCGACCACGAACTTGAGCCTGCGGTTCTCGATCCCCTCCCGCACGAGGTCGGGGAGCCCGGCCTCCAGGATGGGGACGTCGCCCCGGCTTAGCCGCTCGATCTTCTCCACGTCGATATCGGCGCACAGGACGTGATGGCCGAGATGGGCAAAGCACGCGCCCGCGGTCAAACCCACATACCCCGTACCCACGACTGCGACCCGGCTCAAGGGGCCAACAGTACGGCCCGTCGGGCGGTTCCTCTATTCCGGGCCTCAGACGAGCTGCGCGACCAGCCGCGAGAGTGGCTCGCGGTGGTCGGCCGGGAGGGGGATCCCCGAGAGGCGCAGGGCGGCGTTGTCCAGGACGGAGTTCGGAGGCCGGGGCGCCAGCCGGGGCGGGTCCACGTCGGCGGTGGCGATGGGCGTCACGCCGGCCGGGTCGAACCCGCCGGCCCGGGCGATGTCGCAGGCGAACCGGTACCACGTCGTGGCCCCCTGGTTGGTCACGTGGTAGACGCCCGGGCGCCGCGCCACCACCAGCCGTCGGACCGTCCGGGCCAGGTCGCCGGCGAAGGTCGGGCAGCCGAACTGGTCGTCGACCACCCGCATCGGCTCGCCCGCCTCGAGCCGGGCCAGCACCGTCTTCACGAAGTTCCGGCCGTGGCGACCCCACACCCACGACGTGCGGACCACGGTGTCTCTCCCGCTCAACTCCGACTCGCCTCCCAGCTTCGACCGGCCGTAGACGGACAGAGGGTTGGGCGTGTCCCACTCGTTGTAGGGCCGCGGGGCGGCGCCGTCGAACACGTAGTCGGTGGAGAGGTAGCAGACCCGAGCGCCGGCCAGGCGAGCGGCCTCGACCATGTTGCGGGTGCCCAGGGCGTTCACGAGGTAGGCCCGATCGGGGTCGGCCTCGCACCCGTCCACGTCGGTCCAGGCGGCGGCGTGGATGACGGCGTCCGGTGTGGCGCCGCTCACCACCTGCAACACCCGGTCGCGGTCACCCACGTCCAGGTCGGCGTGGTCGCAGGCGACGACCTCGTCGGTGGAAAAGGCGTCGACCAGCTCGCGACCGACCTGGCCGCCGGCGCCCGTGACGAGGACCCGCATCAGGAGGCCGCCGACCGCACCGGCCCAGTGGCTGCCGCCGCCTCGGCCCACGCCGCCTCCTCCACCGGCGCCCGGTCGCGCAGGGGCTCCCACCACGCCCGGTTGTCCACGTACCACGCCACGGTGGCGGCCAGGCCCTCCTCGAACCCGATCTGAGGAGCCCAGCCGAGCTCCCGGTTCAGCTTGGACCAGTCCAGGAGGTAGCGACGGTCGTGTCCGGGGCGGTCGGGAACGATCGTCTTCAGCTCCGCCGGCTTCCCCAGGGCGGTCAGGACGAGGTCGGCGATCTGCTCGATGCTGCGTTCCACGCCGCTGCCCACGTGGTACGTCTCGCCCACCCGACCGGACTGGATGACCAGCTCGATGGCCAGGCAGTGGTCCAGGACGTGCAGCCATTCCCTCCGGTGGTCCACCGAGGCGTACAGCGGCAGGGGCCGGTCGTCCATGGCCAGCGAGATGAACAGGGGGATGACCTTCTCCGGGAACTGGTAGGGCCCGTAGTTGTTGGAACAGTTGGTGATGGTCACGGGGAGGCCGTAGGTTTCGGCGTAGGCCCGGACGGCGTGGTCCGATCCCGCCTTGGACGCGTTGTACGGCGTTCGGGGCCGGTACGGGGACTCCTCGGTGAAGGCCTCCTCGGAGTCGAGGGCCAGGTCGCCGTACACCTCGCACGTCGAGATGTGGTGGAAGCGGGCGACGCCCGCCTGGCGCGCCGCCTCCAGCATGGCCTGCGTGCCCAGGACGTTGGTGCGGAAGAACCGCCCCGGGTCGACCACGGCCAGGCTGTTGTGGGACTCGGCGGCGAAGTGCACGACCACGTCCACGTCGTGGTCCCGCAGGGCGGCCATGGCCTGACCCACGTCGCAGACGTCGCCCACCACCAGCGCCAGCCGGTCCTCGAGACCGGCCAGGTTTGCCCGGTTCCCGGCGTAGGTCAGGAGGTCGTAGGCGACGACGTGGTCGTCGGGATGGCCCTCCACCCAGTGGCGGACGAAGTTGGAGCCGATGAAGCCGGCGCCGCCGGTGACCAGGAGGTTCACAGATGACGTGTCTACACCAGGTCGACGCGCGAGTGGTCCCCGAGCATGAGGCGGTGGGCGTGGGGCTTGCGGCGTGACCGGGTGACCTGTACCTGCTTCCCGATCAGCGAGTCCTCGATCCGGGCCATGTCGACGATGCGGCTCTCCTCCAGCACGATCGAGTGCTCGATTTCGGACCGGAGGACCTCGCAGCCGTAGTAGATCGACGTGAAGGGGCCCACGAAGCTGTCGACCACCCGCGTCCGCTCGCCGATGATGGCCGGCCCCCGGATCATGGAGCGCAAGATCTCGGCCCCCTCCTGCACCACCACCCGGCCGATCAGCTGGGTCTCTTCGTCGACGTTCCCGTGGACGGAGCTGGCGATCGACTCCAGCACCAGCCGGTTCCCCTCCAGGAGGGCTTCGAGCTGGCCGGTGTCCTTCCAGAAGCCGCCCACCACCTGGCTCCGCACGGGCTGGCCGCTGTCGATCAGCCACTGGATGGCGTCGGTGATCTCCAGCTCGTTCCGTCCCGAGGGGCGGATGGCCCGGACCGCCTCGTGGATCCGCCGGTCGAAGAGGTAGACGCCGACCAGGGCCAGGTCCGACGGAGGCGACACCGGCTTCTCCACCAGGCGCACGACCCGGCCGTGGCCGTCCAGCTCGGCCACGCCGAAGTGCTGAGGATCGGGCACCTTGGCCAGGAGGATGCGGGCCGCGGCGTCCTCCGTCCGGAACTGCGCCACGAACTCGGCCACCCCCTCGCCCAGGAGGTTGTCGCCCAGGTACATCACGAAGTCGTCGTCACCCAGGTAGTCTCGGGCCATCAGCACGCAGTGGGCCAGGCCCAGCGGGGCCTCCTGGCGGAGGTAGGTCACCGACAGGCCCCACCGGGTCCCGTCGCCCACCGCGGCCTTCACCTCTTCGGCGGTGTCGCCCACGATCATCCCTACGTCGACGATGCCGGCCTCGGCGATGGCCTCCAGGGCGTAGAACAGGATGGGCTTGTTGGCCACCGGCACCAGCTGCTTGGCGCTGGTGTGGGTGATCGGACGGAGGCGGCTTCCCGCCCCGCCGGCGGGGATGAGGGCCTTCACCGCGTCACCGCTTCACTGCCCGAGCTCCGCCCTCAGCACGCCGGCTCCTCGCTGCCCCGGGGGTCGGGCTTGTCCGAGGGCTGGACCTGGGTGGTGTCGGGGCTGGGCTCGACGGGGCCGGGGCCGGGGCGCAGGCCGGTGTAGTCGGCCCCCACCACCAGGGCCAGGTCGACGATGCCCAGGGTGTCGTCCTCCTCCAGGTTGGCCCCCGACGGCAGGTAGCTCTGGAGCAGCTCGGCCGTGGCCAGGTTGCCGGGGCCGTAGCGGATCAGGGTCTTGGAGTAGGAGAAGGAGTCGGCGTCGCCCGTGCCCGTGACCCCGAAGCCGGCCTGGCGCAGGGCGAGGGCGGCCTTGGCCGCCGAGCCGTCCCCTCCGTTGCCGTTGAGCACCCGGACCTGCACGTCGCTGGCCCGCACCGGGGCCTCGGGGTCGGCCGTGCCGTTGAGGATGTCGATGACCTCTTGGGCCGCCTCCTGGTCGAGCAGCTGCACGTCGGCGTCGCCCACGAAGTCCCCGAACGTGGGCAGGGTGCGCATGTCGACGGCGTTGGGGTCGAGGGAGCGGAAGCGCTTGGCCACGGTGACGATGTCGCGGGTGGACATGGCCCCGTCCAGCACCACGTTGTCCACCCCGATGTTGACCAGGCGGTTCAGGGTCAGGGGGTTGGTCAGGCCCTGGGACACGGCCTTCTTCATCATCCTGCGGATGAAGTCCTGCTGGCGCTGGATCCGCCCCAGGTCCGAGGTCTCGTCCGCCACCCAGTCCCCGCCCTCGTAGGACTCGTAGAAGCGGCTGCGCACGAAGGCCAGGGCCTGGTAGCCGTCGAGCTCCACGCAGCCGGCGTCGGGCAGGTCGAGGCCGGTGTTGGCGTCGCGGGCGGGGGCGTCGAGGTAGATCTTCACCCCGCCCACGGTGTTGACGATGCGCTCGAAGCCGGCGAAGTCGACCTCGACGTAGTGGTTGATCTCGATGCCCAGGCTGTCCTGCACGGTCTGGACCAGGGTGGAGGCGCCGCCCACGGAGAAGGCGGAGTTGATCTTGTCGCTGTAGTCGGTGCCGGCGATGGGCACGTAGAGGTCCCGGGGGATGGAGACGATGGCCGCCTTCTGGGCCCTGGGGTCGATGTGCAGGACCATGATCGTGTCGCTGCGCTGGCCCTCGGCCCCGGCCTGGCCCTTGCCCGTGGCGTCGGCGATGTCGCCCTCGGTCCGATCCCGGCTGTCCGATCCCACCAGCAGCACGTTCATGACCTCCCCCGAGGCGTCCTCGCTGAGCCCGGGGATGTCGACGCGGCTGATCTTGCCCAGCTGGGTGCGCAGGTAGACGTAGGCCACGCCCGACAGCAGCACGCACAGGGCCACGAACAGGATCAGGCCCTTGAGCAGCCGCGTCAGCCACCGGGGCTTGGAGGATCTCACCAGGTTCGCCGGCGGCCGCGGACCTGCCATCTTCACGGGGGCAGCCACCCGCGCAGGCTAGT
>JBHENM010000297.1:0-10543 GCA_046262035.1 Acidimicrobiales bacterium
GGTCAGGGTCCGGGCTTCACCGGATTTCGCGAAGAACCCGAATTTTTGCTCAAGTCGACGGCTCATGTGACCGATCTCAACGTGAGGACGGGAGGAGCCCGCCCGGCCAGCACGACCGATAGGACAAATTGCCGTGGCGAAACGCGCCCGTTTTCGACAGTTCGCCGCAGCAAACGTGGGCGTTACTGTGGTCTTGCTGGCCGGCGGCATGCCCGACGCTTCTGCGGGGGTAGCTGGCGGGAGGGCCAGGCGAACGTCGACCTCGACCACCACCAGCACCGTCAAGACGACCTCGACGGCCGCATTGACGACCTCGACGACCTCGACGACGGTACTGACAACCCCCACGACCACGCCGCCTCCCGCCCCCTCCCGACTGCCCATCGGGATCTCCATGGGTGGCTACCTCCCGGGGCTCACCGACGCCCAGCGGGCGGTCGTGCTCGACGACGCCGCCGCTCTCGGGGCGGGCTGGATCCGAACCGACTTCTCCTGGTCACAGATTCAGCCCATGGGACCCTCGACCTACTCCTGGGCGAAGCACGATGCTGTCGTTCAACAGGCCACGGCCCGCGGGCTGTCTGTCCTGCCGATACTGGACTTCACCCCGGCCTGGGCACGCCCGGCCGGGTGCACCATCGCGAGCTGTGGGCCGGCGGACCCTTCCCAGTTCGCCTCCTTCGCCGCGGCCGCGGCCGCCCGCTATGGGCCTCTCGGCGTGCACACTTGGGAAATCTGGAACGAACCCAACATCACCCCGTTCTGGGCCCCTTATCCGGATCCGGCCGCCTACGGCGCCCTGCTGAAGGTGGCCACCGCGGCCATCCGATCGGTCGACCCTGGCGCGGTCATCGTGTCGGCCGGTATCTCGCCGGCGGCGACGGTACCGGGGGGCAATATTTCCCAGGTTGATTTCGTCACCGCGCTCGCCCGGTCCGGTGCGCTCGCCGGTGTGGACGCCGTGGGCTACCACCCCTACTCCTACCCGGTGCTCCCGTCTCATCCGGGCCCGTGGAACGCCTGGCAGATCATGGGTGCCACCACGCCGAGCATCGAGGGCATTCTGGTGGCGAACGGCCTCGCCGCCAAGAAGATCTGGATCACCGAGTACGGCGCTCCCACCAACGGGCCGGGCGTGGGGGCGACGGCCACCGATCTGCAGCTGTCGAACAACCCGGACCACGTGGACGAGAACCTCCAGGCCCAGATGGCGACGCAATCAGTTCAGGCCGCGGCGGCAACGCCCTATGTCGGTGCCCTGTTCTGGTACTCCGATCAGGATCTCGGTACGAGCACTGCGACGTCAGAGAACTTCTTCGGGCTACGCCGCTTCGATGGCAGCCACAAGCCCGCCTGGGCCACGTTCCAGGCGGCGGTGTCCACGGCGCGTCTGTGACGTGAGGCCTGCCCCGGCAGGCGGTCGGGAATGACGTCCCGAGCCGCCTGCCGCCGACGGCGCCAGATTGGAGTCGTCATGACGAGGCCGAGGCCCGACGGGCCGACATTCGTCGCACCGTCGTCGGAGGCAAGGGACACGTTCGTGGGAACGGTTACCCGCTTCTGTCGACGGGTCGTCGAAAGCACCCTTGGCCACAGGGGGACCTCCTCCGGTGTAGCTTGTGTCCTGGTGTCGGTCACCTCGGGGATCGCGGTCGACCCTTGGGGAGGGTGACGCTGATGGCGGCAGCTCCAGCAGCGGAACAGATGCAGTCGCAGCCGCGGAGTTATCTGCGTGGGCTTCGTCACGACCATCTCCTCCAGAATTCTTTCTTCATCCTGCTGTCCACCGCAACGATGGGCCTCCTCGGATTTCTGTTCTGGTTGGTGGCCGCTCGCCTCTTCCCGCTGGAGCAAATCGGCGTCGCCACGACGCTCATTGCAGCCACCAACCTGCTGTCCCAGGTCGGGCTGCTCGGGTTCAACACCACCCTCATAACGTCCCTGCCCAGTGCGAGTGCGAGGAGCGACGAGATCGACTCGGCGGTGCTGCTGGTGTTCGCTGCCACGGTTGCGGCCGCGCTCGCCTACATCCTCATCGTCCCGACCTTCACTCCGAAGCTGGCGTTCGTTGGCGACTCTGCGCCGCTGGTCGCTGGCTTCGCGTTGCTAACGGCGTTCTCTGCGGTGAACCTGCTCACGGACTCGGTCTTCATCGCCTACCGTGCGGCCCGGTTCAATTTCGTGGTGGACGGGGTGATCCAGGGCGGAGCGAAGCTGGCCTTGGTGGCCGCGGTCGTCGGCCTCGGGTCCTACGGGCTGTTCCTGGCATCCGGCCTCGCCGCCCTTGCCGCGGTCGTCGCCAGCATCACGTTGCTGGTACTCCGCTTTGACTACAGGCCGAGGCTCCGAATCCGAGTGGGGGTCGTCCGGTCAGCGTTCCGGGCCTCCGCGGCGAATTATGTGGCCAACCTCTTCAACCTCCTGCCGATCATGGCGCTGCCGCTGATCGTGCTCAACCGGAGGGGTCCGGCCGACGCAGGCCTCTTCTTCGTCGCTTTCCAGATCGCCAACCTGTTGTACGCGATCACCTACGCGGTGTCGCAGTCGTTGCTCGCCGAAGGGTCCCATCCCGGCGGCAGCATCGGCGTCCTCGCCCGGCGGTCGGCCAAGATCCAAGCCGGCGTGATAGTGCCTGCCGCCCTCGCCTTGGCCCTCGTCGCGGTCCCACTGCTGGGCATCTTCGGCCCGGTCTACCGGCTTCACGCGGTCGGCACCCTGGTCCTCTTGGCCGCGGCTGCGCCGGCAGTGGCGTTGAACACCTGGACCACTGCGCTGCTGCGGTTGACAGGGTCCCTGGGCGCGCTCGTATGGTCGAACGTCATCTTCGCCGCCACGATCTGCCTGGGCGCCACGGCATGGGCCAGCCGAGGGCTCAGCGACGTCGCCTTGGCGTGGCTCCTCGGCAACTTGATGTCCGGCATCGCGGGCGGTGTCTGGCTGTTGACCGTTCGCACACGCTGCCTGCGCCCCGACCGCCCACAGGCCGGGACAGGATCGACTGAGTTAGCCGGAGTTGAAGCCGTAGGCCAATGACGAGTCCCCGTCGACGGCCACCGAGCGAGCGTGCCCGAACCGTTCTGGTCACAACTCCCCGCCTCGCACCCGAGGAGGGGGACGGGGACGCCTACGCACTCAACATCTGTCGGCGTCTGGCTCGTGACCACGGCTGGAGGGTGGCCGTGGTCATCTCGTCCGACCGTGGCGGCTGGCCGACCTCGGCCGGAGACGAGGACGGCCTCCATGTTTACAGGCTCCCCGGCCTGGCACCGACACCTCGCACTCGACCTGGCGCGGCATGGAGAAAGCACCTAGGCGGGATCCTGGCCCTTGAGCGCCCTGGACTGGTGAACGCCCACGCGCCGGTCCCCGGCCTCGCCCCACTGGTCGCCCGCGTACCGACGGTCCGCGTCCCAACCGTTCCGGTCGTGGTCACCTGGCATCAAGGCGGCGAGCGCATCGGAGACGCTCCACCTGCCACCGATATCACCGGCTACGAGGGCATCCGCCGTCGCCGCCTCCTGTCGCGGGCGGCGTGGGTGATCTCGACGTCAGACTTGCTCCGCGACAGCGTCCTCGCACCTGTCCGGGCCAAGTGCACGACCGTACCGCCCGGCGTCGACACGGAACGCTTCACGCCTGCGCCAGTGCGGGACATCAATCGCGTCGTCTTCGTCGGGGGACTGAACAGGGGCGACGCTGAGGGAGGCCTCGTCGAGGTTCTGCACGCGACGGCCCACCTGGCCCGAAGTCGGGCCTCCTTGACCCTCGACGTGGTCGGTGCAGGCTCGGAACGAACAGCCTGCGAAGCTCTGGCCGAGGCCCTCGGCCTCCGAGATCGGACTCGATTCCACGGCCATCTCACCGGTGACGGACTGGTCGACACGCTGCGCGGCGCCGCCATGCTGGTGCTTCCCACGACCAGCGCCAGTTTCCCCTCGGTGCTGGTCGAGGCGATGGCGTGTGGGCTCCCGGTCGTCGCCACCGCCGCCGGCGACGTCGCAGGGATGATCGTCGAGGACCGCACGGGCCACCTCGTCGCCGCCGGCGCAGGCGCGCTCCTTGCCCAGCGGGTGGGCGAGCTCCTCGACGACCCGGCCCGCGCCGACGCTATGGGGGCGGCGGCGCGGAGAAAGGTGCTCACCTCGCTCAGCTGGGACGCCCAGGCAGCCCGAACCAATGACCTCTTCGGTGAGGTGCTCGCCGGGCGGTCGCCCAGCGGCCGGCGCAATCTCGCCGTGGTCGCTCCATTCTTTCCGCCGAAGGTCGGCGGTCTGGAGCATTACGCCCAGGAAATCGCCCGTGGCCTGGTCGGGCTCGGCGAGTGGGACGTGACCGTCTTCACCGCCAACCATGCGGCCAGACGAACGACGGTCGAGGTGAGCGACGCCATGACTGTCCACCGGCTCCGGCCGTGGCTCAGCGTCTCCAACACCCCGGTGAACCCCATGTGGTTCTGGTACCTCCGACGGGCGTTCGCCGCCAACCGCATCGATGCCGTTCACGCCCACACCCCCGTTCCGTTCCTCTCCGACATCGCTGCCATGGCGGCGGGGTCGCGGCCTCTCATCGTGACCTACCACGCCGGATCGATGATCAAGGGGCGACAGCCCGTGGACGGCGTCATCCGCCGCTATGAGCGAGCGATCCTTCCCCGGCTGCTGCGACGGGCGGACGCGCTCGTCGCGGTCTCTGCGTCAGTGGCGTCGAGGTTCTTCACCGAGTATCCGGAGAAGACGTCGGTCCTCTCGCCGGGGGTCGACGCGGCCCGGTTCGTTCCGGCGCCGACCTCTTCAGCCCAGGGGCCGCCGACGGTGCTGTACGTCGGGAAGATCGCCACGTCTGCGCAGTGGAAGGGGCTCGCCCAGCTCTTCGACGCCTTCACCCTCATCGTGGAGCAGGTGCCCGAGGCACGTCTTGTGCTCGTCGGGGGCGGTGACGCTGTGGGCAGCTACCTCGAGCGGGCCGAGCGGGCCGGCGTGCGGGAATCTGTCGACCTCGCCGGGGAGCTCGGGGGCGACGACCTCGTCTCGGCCTACCAGATGGCCAGCGTCGTCGTGCTGCCCTCCCTGACCGAGGCCGAATCCTTCGGAATGTCGCTCATTGAGGCCATGGCCTGCGCAAAGCCCGTCGTCGGCTCGCGGATTGGCGGGATCCCATTCGTGATCGACGACGGGGTCACCGGGCTGCTGGTGCCTCCAGGCGACGCGAAGGCCCTTGCCGGCGCGTGCCTGCGCCTGCTCACGGACCGACAGACGGCGGGAGCAATGGGCGCCAAGGGCCGCAAAATGGTCGTTGCCGACTACACCTGGACGGACCGGGTGGACCGCTACGCCGCGCTACTCCGAGCCGGCATGGTCGACCGGGCCCACGAAAAGCCGGACAACGGGCAACCCCGGTCAGGCCGGAAGGCTGTCCGCCCGACGGGGTAGCACCTCGAGATCACAGAGCCCGGACCACACTCAGGACACGTTGAATGTTGCGAGTCATCCATACCCAGTCATTAGCGAGGTGGGGCTCCTGGGTCAGGGTCAACGACACGTGACGCAGCCAGAACAGCAGCAGCGGTGCGACAGCCTGGCCGCCCACGCCCACATCCGCCGCCATGGCAACGTCGATGATGGCCTGCTCCTCGTCATCCCATGCGCCGCCGCCGAGGATGGAGGTCACGACATCGCCTACCTCGCACCGGGTGGCGGACATGCGGGCGTAGACAAGCAGGTGGAACAGATCGTGATGGGGGAGGTCGGCCGGACTGGCCCGCTCCCAGTCGACGACGCCGGTGATCCGACCGTCGACGGCGGACACAAGCAGGTTGCCCGGCCAGTAGTCTCCGTGGATCCAGCCCACCGAGGCGGAGCGTCCCTTGCACGCCTCGGTGAGGACGCGTACCAGCGTGGCCACTGCCGTGGCGTCCTTGCAGGCGGCGGCGACAACGCGGGCGGGGGAGACGATCCAGGCGTCGATCACTTCATCATCCACGACGACGCGGTGCCGGGTGCGACGGTGCAGCTCTGTCACGACGAGCGCCGCACTGGCCACCGCCGACTGGTACGGACGCGGATCGAGGAGAAGCGACAGAGCAGTGCCGGGAAGCGCGGTCTCGACACTGAATGACTTGCCGTGGATCTCACCCACGCCGATCGGCCTCGGAAGGAGGTCGCACAACCCGTCGAGCCCCGCCTCCGACCGCAGCGCCGCCAGCATCTGCGCCGAGCGGAACAGTTCCCTCCGGTTGGCGGCACCGGTCAGCTTCACCACCATGGCCGCCGGCCCCTCCGGGCGGCCCACCTTGATGATCGCCGTGCCGGTCCTCCCGCTCCACGTGGAGGAGAGCACCACCGAAGACAGCCGGGCCGCGACCAGTTCCTCCCTCATCACCTGAGCGACCGCCGTCGGTGCCAGGCGCCTCGCTGCCCTGAGCGCGCCAATGGCTCGGCACCAGCCCTGGAGGGCGACCGGACCGCGACCAACGGCGACGACAGCACGTGCCGAAGCCAGAGCTCGCGGGTGAGCCTCGAGAAAGGACAAGGCCCTCCTCTTCATCGCTGCGCACCGTCCGACCAGGCCATTGCTGGCTCTGTCGACTCATCGAAGGCGAGCCCGGCGCTGTCTCTAGTTCTAGTCGGCCACAGCGGAGATGGTCTCCTCATACAGCTCCTCCAGGCTGTCGAACAGCACCGTCCAAGGAAATCGGTCGGCCCGCCGCGACCCCCGGCGGGAGAGGTCTTCCCAGAGCAGGGGGTCTGCCGCCAGCCGGTCGATGGCCATGGCGAGGTCGGCGGGGGCGGTTGTTGCCAGGATCCCGTCGTCGCCGATGGTGTCGCGGATCCCCGCCACGTCGTTGGCGATGACGGGAACCCCTGCCGCCATGGCCTCGAGGAGGACCAGCCCGGTGCCCTCCCTGTCCGAGGTAAGAATGAACGCGTCTGCCCACCCGTACCAGTCGACGAGCGGCTGGCCGAACTGCGCGCCGACCAGCCGGACGTTGGTCAGCGCGAGGTCTCCGATGAGCCGCTCGAGCCTCGGCCGGTCGTCGCCGTCGCCCACCAGCACCAGCTCGAGCGGAGCCCTCGCCGAAGCCACTGCTCGCAGCAGCCGTGGAACGTTCTTCTGCCGGGCGAGGCGCCCCACGAAGAGCATGCGGAACGGGCCGCCGTGGTCGGGAGCCGGGCGTGGCCCGCGGTAGAACTCCTGGCCCACGCCGTTGGGGATTAGGCGAATTCGTCGCGTGGCGACTCCATAGGTCCGCCGAACAAAGTCCGTCTGGTCGGGCGAGACGACGATCACCGTCGACGCCGAACGCAGGACGCCACCCAGGACCCATCGCTTGTACGCCACAAAGACGGAGCCGAACCGCCCTGAGGGCTCGACGTCGAGATGAAAGTGCGCGATGTAGGGTCGGCGCCGTAGGCGGGCGGCGAGCCAGACCATCTCGGGCACGAAGGCCTGGGCGATGTGCAGGTGCACCACCGCGTCACGGGGCAGGCGGAGGAGGTGATACAGCAGGGTAGGCATCACGGGAACGTTGGCGATCTCACGGGTGGAGAGGCGGCGGACCGTGAGGTGGCCCCGATGTTGGACTCGGGGCGAAGCTCCCTGTCCCGACGTGGAGGTGAGAACCTCCACCGGACCCTTCGTCGCCAGCCATTCGGCCACGACACGGGCGACGTTCTCCATCCCTCCGACGTGGGGCGGGTAATAGGGTACGACTTGGACGACGAGTTGGTCTCGGTGCTCAGACATGCGCATCACCTTCCGCTGTCGTCAAAATCCCCGGTCGTTCGGTACCTCGGCCTGCGCCCAAGTAGCAACGGCTTCGGCCCGCACCAGGGACGCACCCTGACGGGTTAGCATCGGCTCACATGGTCCTGGGCCCATCCATGCTGGGTCGCCTTATTGAGATACCTGGCGAACGCGGCTCGGGCCATATCCGAGGGCACAATGACGGAAAAGCCGTCCGTGACAGTCGTCGTGAATGTTCCCGGCCCACAAATCATCTTGTACACGCCGCGGGCGCGGCCATCAACTATATATCCCCCCACTATTCCAGTCTCCATCGCGGCCAAGTCGAGGGTGAAGGTCCTCGTACCCGCTTTTCCGGATTCGGCGTAGTCCCGCACGGGTATGACGGTATTGTCGGTGTGGGTACCGGTCGCCGAGAGGATCAATTCGGTCGTGGTCGTCGTATCCGCCGAACCACTCGACGAGGAGCACGGGCGATTGGCCGCCTCTGTGCCGAGTTTCGCTCCTTGACAGCTCTGCTCTGGTGCAGCGCGGCTACAGGCGGCGACTGTCAGGGCAAGGGTGGTCAGGGCCCACATGATGGTGGTCCGCTTCATGGTGTCTATCTACC
This sequence comes from Acidimicrobiales bacterium, assembly GCA_046262035.1. GTDB lineage: Bacteria > Actinomycetota > Acidimicrobiia > Acidimicrobiales > AC-14 > JBHENM01. Next base: position 8,354 of record JBHENM010000297.1, read on the forward strand.
TCTCCTTGAGTGGTTCTTCGAGCGCTCTCTCGACGCCCAGGCCCGTTCGTACGCCTCGGCCGTGCCATCGACGACGGCGTCCCAGTTGAAGCTGGCAGCGTGCGCCGGGTTGGCTTCCGATCAGCGCCGGTAGCCATCAAGGTCTCCCGGCAGCGTCTGGAAGGCCTCGCACATCGCGTCCGCGTCGAGGGCGACCCACCCGCCCGTTGATGCCAGAGCGCACGACGTTGCGAACCGCGGGGATTATGGGCGGCCGCGACCGCAGGCCCTTCGCCATCGCCTCAATGAGGACCGTCCCGAAGGACTCGTGCATCGACGGGTGCACGAAGAGGTTGGCACCGTGGTACCTGGACAAGGGCGCGGCTCTGACCGGCGCCGCGCCCGGGGGATCCGGTGGACCCTTGCAGAACGGCTTGGAGAACGGATCCAACAGGGACGAGTCCCGCCAACGCCCGAACAGGGCCGCAGCCTCCAACACGGCGATGCGCTCCGGGCTATTCGCGCGCACTGGTCGCCGATCGCGCGATGGCCCACCCCAGAGCCGCGACGAACGAAGTCACGAAGCAAGCGACACCGAAAGTGTCCTCGCGGGGCCAGGACGACAGGTGCGTCAAGGGCCAGGCCAGCGACTCCGGGTGGACGACGGCGTTGGCAGCGATGTAGGCCCAGCCGGCAAAGGAGTACACGGCCACGGTGCCGAGGACGGCCGCCACCAGGCGCAATCTCGGGGACCGCGCCATGCTGGGTTGCCGGTCAGCGGTACACACGGGCACCGCCATTGCTGTAGATGAGGTCCTTGTTGTCGTCAAGGAGGTCGAGCGGGAGGTGGTAGGTCAGCTGGCTCCCGCCGAAGGAGATGGTGGATTGGCTGGCCCTGATGTTGGTGGAGCCGAGAAAGACATAGGCGTTCCTCCGGAGAAGCGCCGGGTACAGCTCGTCACTGGCGTTGAGCGGAGTGACGCTGGTGGAGCGGTTGAACGTGTACCGGTCCATCTGGATCTCCGTTTGCACGGCGCCGGCGGCCGGACGGGCGGTCGACTCCAACCAGTAGAACCCGGCCACCTCCTGGGCGTGGAGGTAGTAGATGTCGTAGTACTTGCCGGCGTTGTTGAGGTGCAGCTGAGGCCCGTACCCGCCGATCGACTGGGTGATCACGCCTGTTGACGACACGAAGAACGCCAGGCCGATAGCCGTCGCACCGCCCACCCGCCATCTACCCAGGCGTCGTGGGAACAGGGCCATGCTCCCGGCCACCAGGAAGACGCTCAGCACCATCAGGGCCTGTTGGAAGGACCGCAGGAGTCCGTAGTCGACCGAGAGCACCGGGACCAGGATCTGAAGGACGATGATGACCAACGCCGACCCGGCCAGGCACACGAACTCGGCCGGGGCGGTCACAAGTCGACGGCGACTGACGACCACGGCCAAGAGCCCGATGATGATGAGGACTTGGAGCAGTCGCGCCGACCCCTGGCGCAGGGTGTAGTTGAGCGACGCCACGTTGACCCCCACGCGGGACAGGAAGCGCCCCGCCGGGGTGAGTGGCAGCTGTGCCGGCCTGACCGCTGGCGACGGATACCGATCCAGGGTATCGCGGCTGTAGTAGGTGCCGGCTGCCCGTGCGGCCTCGGTGCGGGCCAGGCTCACCCGGTCGTAGGTGGCGAGGAGCTGCTCGGGGCTCTGCCTGGAGGAGGAGACGATGCTGTAGTTGGTGTCCAGCGATCTGGATACGTCCGATTCCCCACTGAGGCCGTTGAGCGCAGCGGTGGCGGTGCGGGCGAGGCCAGACCCGGTGTGGGTGATCGGTCCGCTCCAGAGGAACGACGCCGCCACGGCGAAGGCGACGACGCCGAGCCCGATGGCGTGCTGCTGTCCGGGTGCCAGGACGGGGAAACGCTCGCCGATGTTCGGTCGTCTCCGGGCGAGCACCCGCTGGAGGGGCGTGAGCGCCATCCGTGCCGACCAGGCGATGCCCAGCAGCCCGATGGCCAGGTAGGTGGTCGAGTAATGGGCCAAGACCATGCCGACCACCATCACGCAGAACGTCACCCGACGGGTCCGCAGAGCCAAGCTGGGCGAAAACAGCACCACGAGGCCGCTGACGAGGAACAGGAAGGCGATCTCCTGTCGGTTGAGCATGGGCATGTCCTGGAAGAAGGTGACGAAGGACACGAAGTAGATCGTCGCCAG
>JBHENM010000298.1:0-32243 GCA_046262035.1 Acidimicrobiales bacterium
TACCCTGAGGCGTGCCCAAGGTTCGTCTAGGAGTAGTGCTCCTCATTCCGCCGCCCCTCGATCGGGAGCTCAACGCTTTCCGCCGGGCCCTGGGTGACGGCACCTACGGGCGGGTCCCGGTGCATCTCACCTTGGTGCCGCCGGTCAACGTCAACCGTGAGCGCCTGGAGGAGGCTCTGGCGTTGCTGCGGTCGGCAGCGGCCACCACCGCCCCCTTCAGCGTCCACCTCGGCTCGCCCGTGACCTTTCTCCCCGCCAACCCTGTCCTCTACCTGCCCCTTGTCGGGGAGGGGCGAACCGCCGTGTTCACCCTGCGGGAAGCGGTGTTCCGGGAGCCCCTGTCCCGGCCGCTGTCCTGGCCCTACGTGCCCCATGTCACGTTGGCCGACGAGGTCGAGCCCGATCGGATCCGCGCCGCCGAAGCCGCTCTCGCCGACTACGAAGCCCAGGTGGCGTTCGATCGGGTCCACCTCCTTCAGGAGAGCCCGGGCCGCGTGTGGCTACCGGTCGCCGATGCTGCCTTTCGCACGCCGGCGGTGGTGGGTCAAGGGGGGGTGCCGGTCGAGCTGAGCACCGTCCAGGTCCTGGACCCCGAGGCCCGCGCCTTCGCCGACTGCGAGGCCAGCGCCGAGAGGCTGACGATTGGACTGGGAGACGCCGACCCGGAGGCTCGCAATCTGGCCGTCGTGGCCCGGCGGGACGGCCGGATCGTGGGCACGGTGGAGGGGTGGGCCCGGGCCGGTGTCGCTCTCGTCCTCGAGCTCTGCGTCGCCCGTGAGGTTCACGGCGAAGGGGTCGAAGGTCACCTGCTGGCGTCGTTCGAGTCGGCAGCACTGAGCCAGGACTGTCGTCGCTTGGGCGCCCGGCTCTGGTCCGGGAGCCTGGCCGAGACCGCGTGCCGGGACCGGGGCTGGGTTGAGGAATGCCGGCTCAGGAGCTGGTACGGCGAGCGGGATCTCGTGCATCTGCGCCGGGATCTCTAGATCTCCTGGCGACTTTCGACGTATGTGATGTTGCGTCCGTCAGGGCGCTACCGTGGAGGCATGCTGGGACGGCGGGCGGGTGCGCGCCCGGGGAGCGTTAGGGGGGCCTTGATGGCCGCCCTGATCGCGGTCGCCACCGTGTCACCGGCCTGGGCGCAGCCCACCCCCACCTCGGCACCCACGTCGACTTCTTCGACATCGACGACCGTCCCCGCCACCACGTCGACTGCCCCGCCGGACTCCGTTCCCGACTCCTCGGTGCCGGCTACGTCTGCGCCGGTCGCTCCCCCGACGGAGGTCATCCCGCCGCCCCCCAATCCCGACCTTCCGTCGGGCGACAGTGGGCCGCCCGGGCCTCCACCGCCGAGCGTCTCCGAAGGTGAAGTTGCCGCCTTCCTGGATTCGCTCGTGCGCACGCCTTCGAGCAGCTCAGCGGCGCTGGTCGACGCCCTCCGGGTCCTGACCGCCTTCGGCATGAGCGCCCAGGAGGCAGCGATGATCGGGATGGGCCGCTTCCCGATCGGCGCCGAGGCCTTTTACCGGGACGACTTCGGAGAGTACCGGTCCGGACCTCCGGTTCATGGGCATCAGGGCAACGACATCTGGGCCGCCTTTGATGCGCCGATACGGGCGCCGGCCAACGGAACCGTCCGGTTCGAGGACTCCGGCCTGGGGGGGAAGGGCGCGTTCGTCACCGAGCCGGACGGGACCTACTACTACCTGGCCCACCTCAACGGATTCGCCCCGGGTCTCTCCAGCGGCGACTCGGTACGCACCGGGCAGCTCATCGGGTTCAACGGTGACAGCGGGAACGCTCGCGGCGGTCCTCCTCACGTGCACTTCGAGATCCACCCTCGCGGTGGCGCGGCCGTCAATCCCAAGCCCATACTCGACCAATGGCTGAACGAGGCTTTGGCCGGAATCCCTGCCCTGGTGGCGCCCTACTTGCAGGGCGGCAGCAGTGGTAACAGGCCCATCACCGCGGTGGGTATGGTCCGCCACTTCGACGGCGGCGGAGGCCTGCTGACCGGCCCCTCCCGCTCCGAGCCGAGGGCGGGAAGGGTCGCCTCGGAGGCGGCCAGGTCCCAGCGTGACGCTGATTCGGTGCTGTCTCCCCTCACCCCCGAGGTTCTTCGCCAGCACGCCCCTCCCGGCCTCTAAGCCTCGAGCCCGGGCCCGCGGCCCCGGCCCGGGCGGCGAAGCCGCCAGAGACTCACGGCCCGGCGTGGGGCAGGGGCCCCACGCTCGGGAGGAGGCCGGGCCTGGCTCCGTGCCTGAACGGCGTGACGGGGCCCCGGCCGGGGCGGCGAAGCCGCCAGAGACTCAGTCGTAGACGACGGCTGCGAACTCCCGCAGCTTGGCCAGCTCGTGGTGAGCCTCGATTCGGCGCCACGTTCCCGAGCGGGAGCGCATGACCAGCGAGCTGGTGGTGGCCCCGTGGCGGTCGTAGTGCACGCCCCGCAGTAGCTCTCCGTCCGTGACCCCGGTGGCGGCGAAGAAGCAGTTGTTTCCGCCGACCAGATCGTCGGTCTCGAGCACCCGGTCCAGGGAAAAGCCGGCGTCGAGCACGTTCTTGCGCTCCTCGTCGCTCTGGGGGCACAGCTGACCCTGCATCTGCCCGCCCAGGCACTTGAGAGCGGCGGCTGAGATCACACCCTCGGGCGTCCCTCCGATGCCGAAGAGGATGTCGGCGCCCGCTTCGGGAGACCCGGTGGAGATGGCCCCAGCCACGTCGCCGTCCTGAATCAGCCGGATGCGAGCGCCGGCCTCGCGGATCTCGGCGATGAGGTCGTTGTGCCGGGGCCGGTCCAGCACCACTGCGGTGAGGTCGCGGACCGACCGCCCGAGGGCTTTGGCCACGGACTCGAGGTTCTCCGTGGGCGCGCGGGTGATGTCGATGGAGCCAGCCGCTTCAGCGCCCACGGCCAGCTTGTTCATGTAGAAGCAGGGACCGGGATCGAACATGGTGCCGCGCTCGCTGAGGGCGATGACCGCGATGGCGTTCCCCCGACCGAGAGCGGCGAGCGTGGTGCCCTCGAGCGGATCGACGGCGATGTCGACGGCCGGTGGAGTACCGTCGCCCAGCTGCTCCCCGTTGAAGAGCATGGGCGCATCGTCCTTCTCACCCTCCCCGATGACGACGATCCCGTCCATGGCAACGGCGCCGAGCACGGTTCGCATGGCGTTCGTGGCCGCGCCGTCGGCCCCCTTCTTGTCCCCCCGCCCCATCCAGCGGGCAGCCGCCATCGCTGCGGCTTCGGTGACCCTCACCAGTTCCAGGGCCATGTTCCGGTCGAGGGCCTGCTGTCCAAGGCTCATGGGCCGGACGTTACTCGGGACGGCCCCCGGGCCGCCTATTGGCCCGAGCGCCCGATAGGCACAGTCTCGTCCTGCGATACTCGGCAGCGTGACCGCCCGAGACGAGTGGCGGCGGGCCTGTGACCAGGCCGGCTCTGAGCAGAAACGGGCGGAGACCCTCTCCGGCATCCCGCTCGATCCCGCCTACGGCACGGCGGAGAGCGAGTGGCCCGGGGTCTATCCCTACACGCGCGGCCTCCACGCGACGATGTACCGGTCCCGGCCGTGGACCATGCGCCAGTTCGCAGGCTTCGGCACGGCCGAGGACACCAACCGGCGGTTCCAGGAGATCCTGCGGGCGGGAGGGACCGGGCTCTCGGTCGCCTTCGATCTCCCCACCCTCATGGGCCGGGACTCGGACGATCTCCTGGCGGAGGGTGAAGTCGGCCGGTGCGGGGTGGCCGTGGACACGCTGGCCGACATGGAGGAGCTGTTCGCGGGTGTCGACCTCTCCCGGGTCACCACGTCGATGACCATAAACTCCGGCGCCGCCATCCTCCTGGCCATGTACGTGGCGGTGGCCGAGGAGAGCGGCGTGGCGAGGGCCCGGCTCGGCGGGACCACGCAGAACGACATCCTGAAGGAGTACCAGGCTCAGAAGGAGTTCATCTTCCCGCCCCGCCCGTCGATGCGGCTAGTGACCGACGTGGTGCGCTTCTGCAGCGCCGAGCTTCCCAAGTGGCATCCGCTGTCTGTCTCCGGCTACCACATCCGCGAGGCGGGGGCGACGGCCGTCCAGGAGCTGGCCTTCACCCTGGCCAACGGTTTCGCCTACGTCGAGGCGGCGATGGCCACGGGCCTTGACGTGGACCGGTTCGCGCCCCGGTTGAGCTTCTTCTTCAACGCACAGATCGACTTCTTCGAGGAGATCGCCAAGTACCGCGCCGCCCGGCGGGTGTGGGCCAGGTGGATGCGGGAACGCTACGGGGCCCGCGACCCCCGCTCGTGGCAGTGCCGCTTCCACGTCCAGACGGCGGGGGTCTCGCTGACCGCTCAGCAGCCCGAGGTCAACATCGTGCGGACCGCGATCGAGGCCTTGGCCGGAGTCCTGGGGGGCACCCAGAGCCTGCACACCAACGCTCTGGACGAGGTGCTGGCCCTGCCCAGCGAGAAGTCGGCCCGCTTGGCCCTGCGGACCCAGCAGGTCATCGCCCACGAGACCGGCGTCCCGTCGGTCGCGGACCCCTTGGGCGGTTCCCATCTGGTCGAGGCGATGACCGACGAGCAGGAGAGCAGAGCCGAAGCGGTCCTGGCCCACCTGGACCGTCTGGGCGACGGCTCGATGCTCGACGGGGTCTACGCCGGCGTCGAGAGTGGTTGGTTTCAAGGCCAGATCGCGGACGCGGCTTACGACCTCGTCCGCAAGCTCGATGCCGGCGAGAGGGTGGTGGTGGGCGTCAACCGCTTCACGAGCGGTGATTCCCTGCTTTCGGAGCTCCACCAGGTCGATCCCGCGGTCGAAGACCGGCAGCGGAAGCGCGTGGCCGAGGTGCGGTCCCACCGCTCGGCCGACGCCGTGCATTCCGCTCTCGCCCAGGTCACGAGCGACGCCCTGCAGCCCGACGTGAACCTCCTGCCCGCTATCGTCGGCGCCGTGCGGGCCTACGCCACCGAAGGCGAGGTGGTTGATGCCCTCGCCCGGGTGTTCGGCCGCTGGACTGAAAACCCGGTGATGTAGATGGTCACGTGCTGTTCCCACTGTGGAGCCGACCTGTCCGGCCGGCCGGACGGCGCCGCCCTCGGCCATTGGGACGCCGGCTGTCCCGACTGCGGGCTCGTGGCCGACGACAAGGTGCCCGTCCTCGCGCCTGGGGGCGAGGAAGTCGTGTACTCCCTCGCGGAGTGGTCCCCCGGCGATCGCATCCTGCTCCGCAACGCGCTGCGGGAGCGGGGCGTGCCCTGGCGCTGGGAGCCGGGGCCGGCGCTCGTCGTCGACGACCGCGACCAGGAGTGGGTGGAAGCCGTCTTCGACGATCTGGAGGAGGCCGAGCAAGCGGGCGACGTCGCCGAGGACGGTGATGACGACGACGCCCCCGCTGAAGGCGAGGCGTCGCCCGACGTCCTGGGTGACCTGTTCGTCGTCGCCGACCGCCTCATCCATGCGCCCACCAACGGATCCCTCGTGACCGAGCTCGGGCACCTGGCCGAGGTCGTGGAGGGATCGGGCGCACCCTTCGGGATCGAGCGGACGACCTGGAAGGAACTGGGGCGGCTGACCCGAATCGTCGTCGATGCCGGGGAGTCGGCCGACGAGGAGGCGGTGGAAAACGGGGCCCGCACTCTTCGCGAGTTCCTGCGCGAGTACGTCTGACGGGTCATGATCCTGGCCGAGCTGGAGGTTCGTCACTCGCGTGGGGTCGCTCCCACCCGGCGCGTGGCTCTGGGCCCCCACTGGCTGCCCACCGAGCCTTCGCCCGGGTACGGCGGCATCCTCCTCGGCGGCATCGTGGCCGCCCACCTGGGCGACGTCGAGCCCGAGGTGCGCCAGGAGCTCCTGGGTCTGGCCGAGGAGCTGGAACAGGGCAGCCGGATCTCCCAACCCCGGCTGCGCCACCGTTTCCAGACCGACGTCGTGGGACTCGAACGCAGCCGCCACGCCCTCGTCGGCGATCCCCAGAACGTCCACTTCGAGCTTCACGCCAACGGACGGGCCGTGCCGCAGCTCCTGGGTGCGGTGTACGCCGCCGGGCGCCTGCACAGCGATGCCCGACCGGCCGTGTTCACCGCGATCCGCAAGGCCGCCCGCTGGGAGGGCGACATCGGCGCCGCCCTCGTGGCTCACCTTTCCGATCCCACCAGCGCCCCCCCACGCTCGTGGCGGCTCTTCCCGACGGACGAGCGATGGGCCCTCCAAATCATGGGCTTCGGACCCGATCTCCGGCCCGACCCCGACGAGGTGCTGAGCCGTTTCCGGTCGCTGGTGCGGGCGGCCCATCCCGATCACGGCGCCGAGACCGAGGGCGCCGGTAGGCGCATCCTCGAGTTGACGGAGGCACGCCGGATCCTCCTGGCGTGATCGCCGTCCTGCTGGCGCCGGGGGCCGGGGCAGGACGGGATCAGCCGTCCCTGGTGGCCATCGAGTGGGCCCTCGATCCGGTTCCTGTGGAGAGGATGGACTTCCCCTACCGGATCGCGGGCCGGCGCGCGCCCGATCGTCCACCGGTCCTCCTCGCCGCGGTTCGGGCCGCCGCCGAATCCCTTTCCGCTCGAGCGGGCGTGCCCCCGGAAAGGATCGTCCTGGGGGGACGTTCGATGGGCGGGCGAATGTGCTCCATGGCGGTGGCCGAGGGACTTCCGGCGCTGGCCCTGGTGCTGGTGAGCTACCCCCTGCATCCACCGGGGCGGCCGGACAAGATGCGCACCGAGCACTTCCCCGATCTGACCCTGCCTTGCCTGTTCGTCTCCGGCACTCGTGACGCCTTCGGGTCGCCGGCGGAGCTCGAGGATGCGGCCACCGCCATTCCCGGTCCCGTCACCCACGTGTGGATCGACGGAGGAGATCACGGCCTACGCAAGGGCAACCAGGAGGTGGCCGCGGCCGTTCGCTCCTGGCTCGACGGCGTCAGGCGGGGGGCGGCGGAGGGGGGTCGTCCTCGGGGTTGAGCTCCTCGAGGGATCGTCCTGCAGTCTCGGGATAGGCGACCAGGATCAGGACCGCCACCAGCAGGGGCCCGCCAGCCAGGATGGCCATCGCCGGGCCGAGCCTCCCGAAGGAGTCGCCCATGAATCCGGCCAGGGCCAGGCCTATGGCGCTCCCTCCCAGGGCACACACGGCGACCAGCCCGTTGGCTCGGCCCCGCAGCGACGTCGGGAACAGCTCCGGTCCGTAGACGCCAAGGGCGGGGATGGACGCGGCCGACACGACGTTGCCCACCAGGGCCCACGCCCAGAGGCCGGAGCCGTGGGAGAAGAAGTAGGCGACGGTGCACGCCGCCCCCCCGAGTAGGGCGGCGGCGCCGATGATCCGCCGCCCCCGCAGGTCGGCCAGGCGCCCCCCGACGACGATCCCGATCACCGCGGGTGCCGCTGTCACCACGGTGAACAGCGAAATTCGCCCGCCGGTGAAGCCCCGCTCAGTGCGCAGGAACTGGTTGTTGAACTGGCTCTGCGGGGCGATGAAGAGGTTGGTCAGAAGCCCGGAGGCGGCCAGCAACCAGAGGCGCCGGCCGTGACCGGCCAGCTGGACGTCCGGATGCGGAGCCAGGTACCGCCGGCTCTCGGGCAAGCGGTGGCGGACGCTGTTGATGAGCGGGATGGCGGCCAGGGGAAGGACGTAGGACAGCCGCCACCCCCGGAGGCCCAGATCGGCCAGCCGCAGGGAAAGCACCGCCGCGCCCGCCCCCAGCCCTCCGGCCATGGCCAGCACGCTTACCCCGTAGGCCCGGCAGCGAGCCGGGACCTCCTCGGCGGCCACGATCCCGACCACGAGGAGCAGGGCGGTGGCGAAGCCCCGGGCCACGGTCTGGCTGGCCGTCAGCCAGGGCAACGAGGGCGCCACCGCGCCGGTCGCGGCGATGCCGCATCCGATCAACGCGGCAGCCAGAAGCACCCCGCGGCGCCCCCTGCGGTCGGCCTGGGCGACCACGACAAGGGCGAGGAGGCCGCCGAAGCGGACGATGCCGCCGGCCACTCCCTGAGCCCGGTTGCCGGCGCCGAACTCCTCTCCGGCGAAGGTGATGGTCTGGGTGAACAGGGTGTTGAGATAACCCATCACCATGGCCAGGACGCCGAGGCTCCCCAGTACGCTGGCCGCTCGGGCGTCGAGAACCGACGGCGGCGCCCACCAGGGGATGCGCCCGCCGGGTGGCCGTCCGATCCGGCGCTTGAATGACAGGACGAAGAGCCAGCCCCAATAGGGGACGGACAAGCGGAAGCGCACCGTCTGCGTGACCGTCCGGGTGGTGCCGTCGCCCGCGGCCGCGGAGACCTCGACCCGCCGCTCGTAGTCGGTGACCGGCCCCGAGACCGCCGTGAACCGTCCCTCGCCCGCCACCTGCTCGATCAGGAGATCGCAGCGGGGCCGGAGAAGGGCCTCGACCCCGTCCTGATCGACGACGGAGCGGGTGACGACGCGAGGCACGGCGGGCGACCCTACCGGCGCATGGCCGGTTGGCAATGATCGGGAAGCGATCGGGGCTTGCTAGCGTTCTTTCAATCGTGGATGAGCCTGTGACCATCGTCAGCAAGCCCGAGCACTCGGCGGCGGCAGATTCCGAACCCGACTCGGGTCCCCCCAGTTTCATGCGGGCGGGAGTAGAGGAGGCCATCGACGCCATCCGTCCTGCGCTGCAGATGGACGGGGGAGACGTGACCCTGCTCGGCGTCGACGAGACCACCGGCGTCGTGGAGATCGAGCTCATCGGAGCGTGCGTGGGTTGCCCGGCGTCGACCATGACCCTCAAGGCGGGAATCGAACGTATCCTCAAGGACCGGGTCGAGGGCATCACCGAAGTGAACGCCCCCGGCCTGGAGCCGGCGTTCGAAGGCTGAGCGCGCGTCGACGGACCAGCTGTTGCAAGCCGCGGCCGGCGGTGACGGGCGGGCCCTCGGGCGGCTGATCTCACTCGTTGAGCGTGGTGGTGAGGACGAGCGGTCGGTAGCCCGCCTCGTCTTCCCCCGGACCGGTGGGGCGTGGGTCGTCGGAGTCACCGGCGCCCCCGGCGTCGGGAAGTCGAGCCTGGTGGACGCGCTCGTGGCGTGCATCCGAGCCGCCGGGGACCGGGTGGCCGTGGTGGCCGTCGACCCGTCCTCGGCGGTGTCCGGAGGGGCCATCCTCGGCGACCGGTTCCGCATGCAGCGGCACGCCACCGACGCCGGCGTGTTCGTGCGGTCGATGGCCAGCCGGGGCCAACTGGGCGGGCTGGCCCGGGCCACGTTGGGGGCGGTGCGCGTGCTCGACGCCTCCGGCTGGCCGTGGATCCTCATCGAGACCGTGGGCGCGGGCCAGGTGGAGCTCGACGTGGCCGGCGCCGCCGATACGACGGTCGTGGCCGTGACGCCCGGATGGGGTGACTCCCTACAGGTGGCCAAGGCCGGGCTCATGGAGGCGGCCGATGTCTTCGTGGTCAACAAGAGCGACCGGCCGGGGGCCGACGAGGCCGTCCGCGACCTGGAGCTGGAGCTCGATCTGGACCAGGCCGACTGGCGTCCGCCCGTGGTTCGCACCGTGGCGCCCACCGGCGAGGGCGTCGACGGGCTCTTGGACGCCGTACGGAGGCACCGTCTCTTCCTCACCGATCACGGGACCGTGACCGGGCGCCGGAGGGAGCGACTGGCGTCCGAAGTCCGCCGGCTGGCTCAGGAGGAGGGCGTGACCGCCATTGCCGCCCACTGCCGGAATGCCGCATTCGACCAGGTGGTCGCTGAGGTGTCGGCCCGACGCCTCGATCCCCTTGCGGCAGCTGACGCCGTTCTGGCCACCCGTCCCGACGGGTGAGCGGCCGTTCCGCCTAGCTCGCCCAGGTGACCCGTCCCAGCTCGGCGAGGCCGACCAGGTCGGGGTGGGAGGGAACCACGCGCACGATGAACCCGTACTTCCCCGCCCGCTCGCACGTGAAGGAGCCCTCGTACTCGAACCGGTTGGAATGCTCGCCGCTGACCCGGGCCATGTCCACCACGCCCGCGGGGGCCAACTCGTCGGTGAGGCCGACGGAGCCGTGCACGAGCTGGACGGAGACATCGTCCGGCGAAAGCCGTCCCAGGTCGACCTCGGCCCGGACCGTGCGATCGCTTCCGAGATCGGTGACCGCTCCGTCGCCGTCGACCAGCCCCGCCCGGACATCGCTCCAGCCTTCCGAGACCCTTGCTTTCCACGCCGCCAGGCTTCGCGCCCCGGCGTGACCGTCGGCGCTGAGGGCGTCGCCTCGGCGGGCGGCGGGCTCGTAAAGCCGCTCGACGTACTCCCTCACCATCCGGCTGGCCGGGACCACGGGGCCCAGCGAGCGGAGTGACGCCCGCACCCGCGTGAGCCAGCCAGCCGGTGGACGGCCGGGCTTGCGGTCGTAGAAGAGGGGTACGACCTGGTGTTCCAGGAGGTCGAAAAGGCTGTTGGCCTCCAGATGGTCGCGGAGGCCGAGGTCGGGCTGTGACTCGGCCGACAGGATGGCCCAGCCGTTCTCCCCGTCGAAGAGCTCGTCCCACCACCCGTCGAGCACCGAGCAGTTGAGGGCGCCGTTCAGGGCCGCCTTCTCTCCGGACGTGCCGCACGCCTCCAACGGCCGGCGGGGGGTGTTCAGCCAGACGTCACACCCTTGGTAGAGAGTGCGGGCGACATCGATGTCGTAGTCCTCGATGAAGGCGAACCGCTGCTGGAGCTCCGGTCGCCGCGAGAACTGCACGATCTGGCGGATCATCTCCTTGCCCGTGTCGTCGGCGGGATGGGCTTTGCCGGCGAAGACGAGTTGGACGGGCCGATCCGTCGACAGCAGGAGAGCGGCCAGCCGGTCGGGCTGGGAGAGCAGCAGGGTCGCCCGCTTGTAAGCCGCGAATCGACGGGCGAAGCCGATGGTGAGGTATCCCGGATCGAAGACCTCCTCGGCCCAGGCCACGTCGGCCTCGGAGAGACCCTTGGCCAGAGCCGAATCCTTGAGACGCCGGCGGACGAACGTGACCAGGCGTTCCCGGGCCCGTTCCCGGGCCTGCCACAGCTCGCCGTCGGTGGCCCGGTCGATCCGGCCCCACCGGTCGGGAGCGGCCTCCTGCCACTCGGGAAGGACGTGGCGGTCGAAGAGATCGTTCATCTCCGGAGACACCCACGTGTGGCTGTGCACCCCGTTGGTGACCGACGTGATGGGAAGGTCGTTTTCGGGGATGCCCGGCCACAGGCCGGCGAAGATCTTCCGGCTGACCACGCCGTGGAGCTTCGAGACCCCGTTCGACCAGCCCGCCAGCCGAAAGCCCATCATGGCCATGTTGAAGGGGGCGTCGGCGGGGTCGTCCGGAGCGTGCCCCAGAGCCATGAGCTCGTTGAAGGACACGTCATGGCTCTTGGCCCACGGGCCGAAGTAGCGCTCCATAAGCGCGCGGGGGAAGCGGTCGATGCCCGCCGAGACCGGTGTGTGGGTGGTGAAGACCGTGGCCGAACGCACGGCCTCCTTCGCCTCGGCGAACGAGAGCCCGTCCTGGTGCATGCACCGGCTGATGCGTTCGAGGCCGAGGAACCCGGCGTGCCCTTCGTTGGTGTGGAAGACCTGCGGATCGTGGCCCAGCTGGTAGAGGGCGCGTACCCCGCCGATTCCGAGCAGGATCTCCTGGCGCAGCCGGTGCTCGACGTCACCGCCGTAGAGCCGGTCGGTGATCCTGCGCCCTTCGTCCTGGTTCTCCTCGATGTCGCTGTCAAGGAGGTACAAGGGGACGCGGCCGACGTCCGCTCGCCAGACGTGGGCCACCAGCGGACCCGCTTCCACGAGGTCGACCTGTACGGCGATGGCCTCGGGGTTCAGGGCCATGGCGTGGGGATCGAGGGCCACGTAGCGCTCCTGCTGCCAGCCGTCCGGCGTCAGCTCCTGGCGGAAGTAGCCCTGTTGGTAGAAGAGGCCGACACCGACGAGGGGGACTCCGAGCCCGGTCGCGGCCTTGAGATGGTCACCAGCCAGCACTCCGAGCCCGCCGGAGTACTGGGGTAGAGCTGCGGCCAGGCCGAACTCGGGGGAGAAGTAGGCCACCGATCGGAGCGGGCTTTCCCGTCGCTGGAACCAGTGCTCGGTTGAGAGCTCACGCCGGAGATCGTCGTCCACCTCTCGGAGGAACGAGAGGAACGCCTGCTCGGAGGCGAGGGACTCGAGTCGAGCCCGGGAGGCCGTGTTCAGAACCGCGACAGGGTCGTGGCCTGTGGCTTCCCACGCATCGGGATCGATCCAGCGGAACAGATTCTGGGTCCGGTCGTCCCAGGACCAGCGGAGATTGAGGGCCAGGCCGTGCAGGGCGGCGATCGCCTCAGGCAGGCGTGGTCGAACGGTGAAGGTCTTGAGGGCCCGCATGGCTGCAAGACCGTACTTTGGTCAGGTCACCCCAAAGCAAGGCGGCGAGGCCCCGCCGCGCTCAGCGCCTAGCTCCCCGGAGGCCCCGCTAGCGCAGCCGCAGGGATCCGGCGACCGACGCGGCCAGGTCGTCAGTCGCGTTCTGGAAGGTCAGGACGAACGACTTTCCGTCGTGGAGGACGAAGTACTGGGTCTCGTTCGCCTCCTGCGTCTCCCCGCCCTGGCCCTCGATGGGCAGCCGGAACCGCAACTTGAGGGCGGGCCCCGCTCCGGTGGTCGCCGGCTCCTGGGCCAGGTTGGTGGCGCCCGCCTCCTGGAGCTTCGCACTCGTGACGCGGCCGATCTCGGTCAGGGTCTTTTCGTCGGCCTTGTCGACCGTGAGGTTGATGATCGATTCCCCGTCGGGACTGACGGCCATGAGCTTGCCGCCGGACTGGAGCAGCTGGCGGGCTTGCAGGATGGCCGGGGACAGCTTGGGGTTGCGGTTGGCGAGGGCGCGGGACTGCTTGTCGAAGTCGTCGAGGTCACCGGGAAGCGGGATCCGCTGCCAGTCGCCGGGTACGGCCACGGCGAAACCGGCGCCCGCATCCCGCACGACGGTGAAGCCGGCGGGTGCGGTCGTCTGCGGCGCCCCCTTCTTGCCGCACGCCGACATTGACAGGGCCAGGGCCAGGCTCACGAGGACCGCGAACGCTGGTGAAAGGGCTCGGGAGGGCACCCCAACGCGGACGTGCATGTTGCGGAATCTCCTGGCGGTTCCGATGAACCGTAAGACTGGCACAGACGGGGGCGGGCGGTCGTGCCGAGCCGGGCTGGCATGTGTGAAGAGCCCGACCCAACGGGTAGGGTCTGGCCACGTGACCGGACGGATCGTCATCGATGACGTCCGCCCGCGGACGCTCACCGGGCACTACCCGGCGAAGGCCGTGATTGGCGAGTCAGTGCGACTGTCGGCGGACGTCTTTCGCGACGGGCACGACCTTCTGACCGCCCGGTGCCGGTGGCGGCCGCTGGGCGACCGCAAGTGGCGGGACGCGCCCATGACCTTGCTGGGCAACGACCGCTGGGAGGCGGTCGTGGAGCCCTCGACCCTGGGCCTTCATGAGTTCCTGGTCGAGGCCTGGACGGATCGGGTGGCCACGTGGGTTCACGACGTGGAGATCAAGCACGCCGCGGGCCAGGACGTGGAGCTCGAGCTGGAGGAGGGAGCCCGCCTCCTGGGCGACCGCTCCCAGCACCTTCCCAACGTCGACCGCACGATTCTCGAGCGAGCCGCCAGCACCCTGCGCGACACAGCCTTGCCGGTGACGGAGCGCCTGGCCGGCGGGCTCGACACCGCCATCGCCGACCTGCTGGCCCTGGTGCCGGACCCCACCGACCTAACCCAGAGCGAGGCCCAGGGGCTGTGGGTCGACCGCGAACGGGCTCTGGTCGGGGCCTGGTACGAGGTGTTCCCCCGATCCGAGGGGGGCCTCCGGGCTACGGCCGACAATCGCCTGGCCGCCATCGCCGACATGGGCTTCGACGTCGTCTACCTCCCGCCCATCCACCCCATCGGTCGCAGCTACCGGAAGGGGAGGAACAACACCCTGGAACCGGGCCCGGACGACCCCGGGAGCCCCTGGGCCATCGGCGCCGAAGAGGGGGGCCACACAGAGGTCGATTCCGGCCTGGGCACCCTGGAGGACTTCGACGCCTTCGTGACCAAGGCGCGCCGTCTGGGCATGGAGGTGGCCCTCGATTACGCCCTCCAGTGCTCGCCCGATCATCCGTGGGTACGGGATCACCCCGAGTGGTTCCACCGCCGCCCCGATGGGTCCATCCGGTACGCGGAGAACCCGCCCAAGAAGTACCAGGACATCTATCCCATCAACTTCTGGCCCGAGGAGCCCGGTGCCCGGGAGGCGCTGTGGGACGCGTGCAAGGCGATCCTCGACCACTGGGTCGCCCACGGCATCCGCATCTTCCGGGTCGACAACCCCCACACCAAACCCATGTCCTTCTGGGCGTGGCTGATCCCTGCGATTCAGGCCGAGAACCCCGACGTCGTCTTCCTGGCTGAAGCGTTTACCCGGCCCAAGGTCATGGCCAAGCTGGCCGAGGTCGGGTTCAGCCAGAGCTACACGTACTTCACCTGGCGCCGGAGCAAGGCCGACCTCCAGGAGTACCTGGAGGAGATCTGCCTCGGGCCCAAGGCCGACTACATGCGGCCGAACTTCTGGCCCAACACACCGGACATCCTGTCCGAGCCCCTTCGCAACGGGCCCCCGGCAGCCTTTGCCATGCGACTGGCGCTGGCCGCGACCATGGTCCCGTCGTACGGGATCTACAGCGGGTACGAGCTCTCTGAGAACGAGCCGGCGTCGGACACCAACGAGGAGTACCTCAACTCGGAGAAGTACGAGCTGAAGCGGAGGGACTGGTCGCAGCCCGGCTCTCTGGCTCCGTTGGTGACCCGCTTGAACGAGATCCGGAGGCGCCACCCGGCGCTGGCCGAGCTCCGGACCATCCGCTTCCACCACTCGAACAACCCGCAGATCCTGGCTTACTCCAAGCACACCGACGACCGGAGCGACATCGTGCTCGTCGTCGTCAACCTCGACGCCGTGAATCCCCAGGCCGACACGCTGTGGCTCAACCTGGGCGAGCTCGGCCTTCCCGACGACCGTCCCTTCCAGGCTCTGGACGAGCTCACCGGTGACTCGTACACGTGGCAGGGCAGCGCCCCGTACGTGTTCCTGCATCCGGCTCGCCAGCCGGCGCACGTTCTCCATCTCCGCCCGTTGCCGTGAGCATGTCCACCGCGTGGCGGCCCGAGGACGAGAGCTGGTACCAGAAGGCCGTCTTCTACGAAGTCCTGGTACGGGGCTTCTACGACGCCAACCACGACGGCACGGGGGATCTGGGCGGCATCACCGAGAAGCTCGACTACCTCCAGTGGCTCGGTGTCGACTGCCTCTGGCTCCTGCCCTTCTACCAGTCGCCCCTCAGGGACGGCGGCTACGACATCAGCGACTTCTTCAGCATCCTCCCCGAATACGGCGACCTGGCTGACGCCGTGGAGCTGGTCGAGCAGGCCCACCGCCGCGGTATCCGCATCATCGCCGACATGATCATGAACCACACCAGCGACCAGCACCCGTGGTTCCAGGAGTCCCGCCAGGACCGCACGAATCCGAGAGCCGACTGGTACGTGTGGAACGACGACGACCAGCGGTGGTCCGAGGCCCGCATCATCTTCGTCGACACCGAGCGGTCGAACTGGGCATGGGACCCGCAGCGCCAGCAGTACTACTGGCACCGCTTCTTCAGCCACCAGCCGGACCTCAACTACGACAGCCCCGAGGTCCAGCAGGCGATGCTCGACGTTGTCCGGTTCTGGCTCGACATCGGCCTCGACGGGTTCCGTCTCGACGCGGTTCCGTACCTCTACGAGCGGGACGGCACCAACGGCGAGAACCTCCCCGAGAGCCACGAGTTCCTGAGGCGGCTCCGCAAGGAGGTGGACGCCACCCATCCGGGAAGGGTCCTGCTGGCCGAGGCCAACCAGTGGCCGGCGGACGTGGTCGACTACTACGGGACCGGCGACGAGTGCCACATGTGCTTCCACTTCCCGCTGATGCCCCGCATGTTCATGGCGGTCCGGCGGGAGCAGCGGTATCCCATCACCGAGATCCTGGCTCAGACCCCCGACATCCCCGACGGATGCCAGTGGGGGATCTTCCTCCGCAACCACGACGAGCTCACGCTCGAGATGGTCACCGACGAAGAGCGGGACTACATGTACGCCGAGTACGCCAAGGATCCCCGCATGAAGCGGAACATCGGCATCGGGCGCCGGCTGGCCACCCTGGTCGACAACGACCGGGACCTGGCCGAACTGCTCAACGGTTTGCTCTTCAGCCTCCCTGGAAGCCCGATCCTCTACTACGGCGACGAGATCGGCATGGGGGACAACATCTACCTCGGAGACCGCGACGGAGTGCGCACGCCGATGCAGTGGACACCGGATCGCAACGCCGGTTTCAGCAGGGCCGACTTCGCCGCCCTGTACCTTCCGCCCCTGATGGACCCCGTGTACGGCTACCAGGCCGTCAATGTCGAAGCCCAGATGCGCAACCCCAGCTCGTTCCTCCACTGGATGCAGCGGGCGCTGCAGATCCGGAAGCGCCACAACGACACCTTCGGAATCGGCTCCTTCGAAGTGCTCCAGGCCGAGAACCCGTCCATCCTCGCTTTCATCCGCCAGTACCAGGACGAGACCCTCCTCTGCGTGAACAACCTCAGCCGCTTCGCGCAACCGGTGGAGCTCCACCTGAGCCGCTTCGAGGGACGAACTCCGGTCGAACTGGCGGGCCGGGTTCCGTTCCCGCGGATCGGCGAGCTGCCCTACCTGTTGACGTTGGGCGGCCACGACTTCTACTGGTTCCAGCTGACGGAGTCGTGATCGACGCCAACGCTTTCCTCGAGCAGCTGGGCCCTTACCTCGCCCGCCAGCGGTGGTATTCCGGCACCGAGGAGCCCGCCTCACTGCGGGTCGTCGAGCAATCGCAGGAACAGGACGGTTGGCCGGCGCTGGTCCGGATGATCGTCGTCGACGCCGACGGCGCCTACTACCAGATCCTGCTCGGGGCGCGTCCCTCCCATGAAAGGCCGGACTTCAGCCGGAGCCACGACGAGGCCATCGTCGCCGAGTTCGGCTCCGCCGACGGGCACATGTGGGTGTACGACGCGACCATCGATCCCGACCTCGGTCTGGCCCTGCTGCGCCTGGTGGGCGACGGAGTTGAGAAGGCGGACCACGTGCGCCCCGTCGGCGGCGAGCAGTCCAACACGTCGCTGGTATATGACGACCGGCTCATCGTGAAGTTCTTCCGGCGCCTGCACCCTGGTCGCAACCTCGACGTCGAGATGACCGAGGCCCTCAGCGCCGTCGGGTTCGATCATGTCGCCCGACCCTTGGCCACGTGGCGCAGTCACGCCGATCACGACTTCGACCTCGCCGTCCTCCAGCCCTTCCTTGTGGGAGGAGTAGACGGATGGGCCCTGGCCCTGACATCGCTGCGGGACCTGTTCGGCGTCAACGACACCCAGAGCGTCCCCGTGATCACCGACCTCGACGTGCCGCCCCCAGCGGTAGACCCGGCTGAGGCCGGGGGGGACTTCTCGGCCGACGCTCGGCGACTCGGCACCATCACCGCGGCCATGCACGTCGCCATGATCAAGGCCTTCGGTCGGGGACCGGGCGACGCCAAGGCGTGGGCCGACCAGATCGCCGGCCAGGTGCAGCGGGTCGACGACGCTCGCGTCGACCGGCGCCGGGCCATGAGGATCGTCGACGACCTGCGAGCTCTGAGCGATCCCGGTCCGTCCATTCGCGTCCACGGCGACTATCACCTCGGTCAGGTGCTCCGGACGGACGCCGGGTGGTTCGTGTTGGACTTCGAGGGCGAGCCCGCCCGGCCACCGGAGGAGCGGAGGCGCCCGTCCTCTCCTCTGCGGGACGTGGCCGGGATGCTGCGGTCCTTCCACTACGCCTCGGCGGTGGCGCTGAACGATCGCGACGAGGACGGGGCTGAGGCCGCGGCGGCGTGGGAGTCAAGGAACCGGCGCGCGTTCCTGGACGGCTACATGAGGAGCGCCCGCCGCAGCGGGATCCTTCCCGATCAGGCGTCGACGGAGGCGGTCGTGGTCGCCTTCGAGCTGGAGAAGGCGGTGTACGAGTTGGCCTACGAAACCGCGTACCGACCGGAGTGGGTGTTCATCCCCCTCGTGGCCTTGAAGCGCCTGGGTGCCGGCTGATGGCGCAGAGGCGCCCGGCGGCGACCGCCGAGCCGGACCCGGCCGAGATCGACCGCCTCGTACGCGGCGAGCATCACGATCCTCACCGGATCCTGGGGCCCCACGAGGGAGTCGTGCGGGCGTGGCGCCCTGACGCGGTGGCCGTCGAACTGGTGCGGAGCGAAGAGCGGAGCGTTCCCATGCAGGCGGTCCATCCCACCGGCCTCTTCGCTGCTGCCGTCGACGAGGCGCCCGGGGAGTACCGGATCTCGGCCACGTACCCGGACGGGTCGACATGGCTGGCCGACGATGCCTACCGCTTCTGGCCGACGCTGGGCGAGCTCGACCTCCACCTGTTCGGGGAAGGCCGCCACGAACGACTGTGGGACCACTTCGGCTCTCATCCTCGCCAGCACCAGGGCGTGGCCGGTACCGCCTTCGCCGTCTGGGCCCCCGCCGCTCGGGGAGTGAGGGTGGTCGGTGACTGGAACGGATGGGACGGCCGTCTCCACCCGATGCGCTCGATCGGGTCGTCCGGCGTCTGGGAGCTGTTCCTGCCGGGAGTGGGGAAGGGTGCCCACTACAAGTACGAGGTGCTCGGCGCCGACGGAAGCCTCTGGCTCCGGGCCGACCCGTTCGGCTTCGCCTCCGAGGTGCCGCCGGCCACGGCCAGCATCGTCTGGGAGTCGTCTCACCACTGGAATGACGACGAATGGCTGGCGGAGCGCGCCACTTCCGATCCGATGGTCAAGCCCCTGTCCACCTACGAGGTTCATCTCGGGTCGTGGCGGCGCGTACCCGAGGAGGGGGACCGGCCCCTGACGTACCTCGAGCTCGCCGACCAGCTGCCCGCCTATGTGGCCGAGATGGGCTTCACCCACGTCGAGTTCATGCCCGTGGCCGAGCATCCCTTCGCCGGCTCGTGGGGCTATCAGGTGACGTCGTACTACGCGCCGACATCGCGGTTCGGGACGCCCGACGACTTCCGGGTCCTGGTCGACGCGTTCCACGCCCGCGGCATCGGGGTGATCGTCGACTGGGTGCCCGCCCACTTCCCCAAGGACCGCCACGCGCTGGCGCGGTTCGACGGGACCGCGCTGTACGAGCACGACGACCCCCGCCAGGGCGAGCACCCCGACTGGGGCACCCTCGTCTTCAACTTCGGGCGGCACGAGGTGCGCAACTTCCTCATCGCCAACGCCTTGTACTGGATCGAGGAGCTCCACGTCGATGGCCTCCGGGTCGACGCCGTGGCCTCCATGCTCTACCTCGACTACTCCCGCAAGCACGGCGAGTGGCTGCCCAACAAGTTCGGTGGCCGGGAGAACCTCGAAGCCATCGACTTCCTGCGCGAGCTGAACGAGGTCGTGTACGGCCGCCATCCCGGCGTCATCACCGCAGCCGAGGAGTCGACCTCGTGGCCGGCGGTGTCGCGCCCCACGTACCTCGGCGGTCTCGGGTTCGGCTTCAAGTGGAACATGGGCTGGATGCACGACACGCTCAAGTACTTCGCCAAGCAGCCGGTGCACCGGATGCACCACCACCACCAGCTCACCTTCGGCCTTCTCTACGCCTTCACCGAGAACTTCATCCTCCCCCTCTCCCACGACGAGGTCGTCCACCTCAAGGGGTCCCTGCTGACCAAGATGCCGGGCGACCGTCCCTCCCAGCTGGCCAACCTGCGCGCCCTTCTGGGGTGGATGTGGGCCCACCCCGGCCGTCAGCTCCTGTTTATGGGCGGAGAGCTGGCGCAGGAGCGCGAGTGGTCCCATGACCGCAGCCTCGACTGGCACCTTCTCGAGCAGCCCGGTCACGAGGGCGTCCAGTCCCTCGTCAAGCGGCTGAACGCAGTGATGACCGAGGAGCCCGCGCTGTGGGAGCGCGACTTCGACGGGTCAGGGTTCCGCTGGATCGACGCCAGCGACGCCGACCAGAACGTGCTCTCGTTCGCGCGTTTCTCGAGCGAGGGGCGCAGCCTGGTGTGCGTGGCCAACCTCTCCGGCGCCCACCGGGGCGGCTACCGCATCGGGCTGCCGCGCGCCGGTGGGTGGACGGAGGTCCTCGACACCAGCCGGTCCGAGTTCGGAGGCTGGAAGGACGGTCCTCCTCCCGACGAGCGACAGGCGGAGCCGATCGCGTGGCACGGCCTGGACCAGTCCATCGCCCTCGACCTGGAACCGCTCAGCGTGGTCTGGCTGAGCGGGAGTGGGAGAACCGAGGGCTGAACGACCGGCCGGTCTCGACCTCCCGCCTCAGTTTGGACAGGTTCCGCTTCCAGATTCGGCGGAAGAGGGGGGCGGCCATCCTCGACCCGAGCGGGCCACCCATCCACCACGGGAAGCGCAGGGTCTCCTGCCACACGAAGAGCGTGCCCCGGGGGCGAAGGCGCAGGGTGAACCGGCCGACCCCCGTCACCTTGCCCACGTGGCGGATGGCCATGGCCCGGCCCTCACGCCACTCGACCACCTCCATCCGGTCTGTCAGCCGAAAGGGCCCCAGCCGGGAATCGCACTCGAAGGCGGTTCCGACCCCTTCCCGCTTGGACGAGGTGAAGCGGATGGCCTCGGCGTCGTGCATCCAGCGCACGTGCGAGCCGATGTCGCGGACCACGTTCCACACCTGAGCCCGCGAGGCCGGGATCAGGGTGCTGACTCGGATATGAGTCGCCATGCCGAGGAGCCTACGAGCCCCGAGTGTCTACCCTGGGTGGCATGCCGGCCTACCTCGATCACGCGGCCACCACGCCGATGCTGCCTCAGGCAGTCGAGGCCATGCTGCCGTTCCTCCGGGACCGGTTTGGGAACGCGTCCGGGTCGCACGCCGTGTCCCGCGAGGCCAAGAAGGCGGTAGAGGAGGCCCGGGAGGTCGTCGCCGGGTACCTGGGAGCTCGGCCGGGCGAGGTGGTGTTCACCGGCGGTGGGACCGAAGCCGACAACCTGGCCGTCATCGGCGCCCACGCCGCCCGTCCGGGGACCGTTCTCTGCGGAGCGGTCGAGCACCATGCCGTGCTGCACGCCACGCAGGCGCTGGGGGGCCGGCTCGTGCCCGTGAGCGCCGACGGGACCATCGACCTCGACGCCCTGGCTGAGATGCTCGACCCGTCGGTCTCCGTCCTCTCGGTCATGCTGGCCAACAACGAGGTCGGCACCATCCAGCCCCTGGACGAGATCGCGGGCGTGATGCGTTCGCGGGCTCCCGAGGCCGTACTCCTGACGGATGCGGTGCAGGCTTTCCCGTGGCTGGACGTCGCCCATCTCGCCGCGCCGGCCGACCTGGTGGCCGTTAGCGCGCACAAGTTCGGCGGCCCCAAGGGCGTCGGGGCGCTGGTCGTCCGGGACGGCGTCGCTCTCCGCCCCCTCATCCACGGAGGAGGTCAGGAGCGCGACCGGCGGAGCGGGACCCACAACGTTCCCGGGATCGTGGCCATGGCCGCGGCCATGCAGGCGACGGTCGCCGAGCGCGGAGCAACCGTGAGCCGGGTGACCGAGCTGCGGGACCGGCTGGCCGACGGCCTGTTGTCGGCCGTGCCGGGAGCGTCGGAAACCGGCGTCCGGGACCGGAAGGTGTCCGGTAACTGCCACCTGACGTTCGACGGCGTCGAGGCCGAAGCCCTGCTGGTCCTACTGGACGGAGCCGGGGTCTACGCCTCGGCCGGATCGGCCTGCGCCAGCGGGGCGGTGGAGCCCTCGCACGTCCTGTCGGCCATGGGCGTGCCGCGGGAGCGGGGCCTGGCCGCCCTCCGGCTGTCTCTCGGACGCACGACCACGGCCGAGGACGTCGACCTCGCCCTGGCCGCGGTTCCCGCTGCGGTGGCGCGTCTGCGCGACGCGGGCTGAGGGGACGCGGACGATGCGAGTTCTGGCCGCTTTGTCCGGCGGGGTGGACTCGTCGGTGGCGGCCGCCCTGTTGCTGGAGCAGGGGCACGACGTCGTCGGCGTCACCCTGAGGCTCTGGGACAACCCCGGATCGGGCGGATGCTGTTCGGTCGCGGAGATCGAGGATGCGGCGCGAGTGGCCCAGCAGCTGGGCATCGATCACTGGGTGTTCGGGCTCACCGACGAGTTCGAGGCTCAGGTCGTCGCGCCGTACGCGGCCGCTCACGCCGCCGGTCTCACCCCCAACCCGTGCATCGAGTGCAACCGGCATCTGAAGTTCGGACGCCTGCTCCGGCGGGCGTCGCAACTCGGGTTCGACGCGGTGGCCACCGGTCACCACGCGCGCATCCGGGAGGATGACGGGGCATATCGCCTGCTGCGCGGGACCGACGCGGCCAAGGACCAGTCCTACGTGTTGTACGTGCTGGGGCAGACCGAGCTGGCCCACTGCCGGTTTCCCGTCGGAGAGCTCACCAAGGCAGAGGTCCGGGCCCGGGCGAGGGGCCTCGGCCTACGCACGGCGGACAAGCCCGATAGCCAGGACGTCTGTTTCGTCACCACCTCCGGCGGTCGCCGGCCGTTCCTCGACAGCCGTATCCCGCTCCACCCCGGGCGGGTGGTCGACGTCGAGGGCCGCCAAGTCGGCGAGGTGGAGGCCATCGAGCTGGTGACCGTGGGGCAGCGGCGGGGACTGGGCACCGGGGGCGGCGAGCGCCGCTTCGCGCTGGCCGTCGACCCTGTCGCCTCCACGGTTCTGGTCGGAGAGCTGGAGGACCTCCTCGATAATCGGGTCGAGCTGGCCGGGATCTCGTGCGTGGGCGCGCCCGTTCACGGACGGGTGGAGGTGCAGGCGAGCGCTCACGGGGCGCCCTCGCCGGGGCGGATCGTAGGGGACACCGTCGTCTTCGAGACACCTCAGCGCCGGGTGGCACCCGGCCAGAGCGTCGTCCTCTACCGTGGCGACGAGGTGCTCGGGGGTGGCATCGCCGTTCCCGGGCGCTGATTATCGCTTTCAGGCGGCCGGCAGGCCTGGTAGGCAGGTGCAGGACGGGAAGGGGAGTGATCGGCGGTGGGCACCGGCGAGATGACCTGTGAGCGGGATCGCTCACCCACACGTCTCACCTGCATCAAGTGCGCCACTCCCATCTGCCCCCGCTGCTTCGTCCGGACCCCCGTCGGGCTCAAGTGCGAGGTGTGCGGCGCCAACCAGGCCAACCAGGCCAACCAGGCCAAGGAGGGCGGCGGCGAGGTCCCGGCTCGTCGGGCTCGGTGGATCGCTCCCCTGGTGATCGGGGTCGTCCTCCTCGCCGTCCTCGGGCTCCCTCGCCTTCTGTCGGGCTCGTCGGACTCGTCGGATCCGGACAACGGCGAGAGCCCCATCCTGGATGACGCTCCCCGGATCACCGCTCCGGAAGGGCGGGCCCGGTTCGGCTCGGTCGGACAGGAGGTACGGGACGCGAACCTCGGCTTCGTGGTATCGGCGTTCGGGTGCGGGCCGACCGAGATCCCGACCCCGAACGGCGTCAGGATCGCCCAGGGCCGGTTCTGCTTGCTCACCGTGACGGTCAGCAACTTCGGGCGCTCACCGGTTCCGTTCCTCGGCCCGGCTCAGGCCCTGCTCGACGGCCAGAACCGTACGTACGGCCCGGACGAACGGGCCACCCAGGCGCACCCCGTCAACGCCGGGCGGGACCCCACGAGCGCCCTCATCAACCCGAGCAACGAGCTTCAGGCGGTCCTGGTGTTCGACGTTCCGCCCGAGGTGGAGCCCCAACTCGCCAACCTGCGGGCCAACCCGGGTGGCCCGGGTGCCCTCGTCCGGCTGCGGCCTCCCGGGTAGCGGTCAGCCCACCGGCAGCCGGCGGCGGCCGGCGTCCTCGAGCAGGTCGCCCGGTCGGGTGGGTGTGATCAGGAGCTGATTCGTCTTGATCGGCTCGCCGAGCCGCCTGCCCGGCCGCAGCAGGGACATCTGCACGTCCTCGGTGAGGTCGACTTCGAGCGCCAGCCCGGGTGCCTTCTGGGTGAGGTCGACGGCTCCCGAGTGGGCGGGAGCGGGGCCCAGCCGGCTGATGGACTGTCGTCGGAGAAGGACGGGATCGACGATCGTCAGCGGGTCGTGGAGGACGATCCCCGCGGGCACGATCACCGCCCAACGCCTGGAGAGATCGTGAAGTCCCCGGAGAAGGACGCCGGCGACCGGAAGGCCCACCAGGGTGAGGAGGGCGCCGAGCAGCCACCGCCGAGAAGCGAGGAGCAGCGGTCCGGCCGACAGGCCGGCCATGGTCAGACCCCAGGCCAGCAGCAGTGGACCGAACAGGAGGGGGCCCGGGGCCCGGAGCAGGAACCGCCGTTCGTTGGGGTAGGCCGGACCATTGACGCACACAGCTCCCCACGACGGCGAGAACAGCCATCCGGCGGTCACACCGGACCAGCCGATGGCCAGCGCCGACGCGTGCCCGGAGAAGGCGGCGGCGAGCACGGCGGCCACCGCGGCCGGGCTCAGGACCCTCAAGGCGGTCAGGGACGAGGGAAGGGCCACGAATGTCGCCACCACCCCGGTGGCCCAGCCCGCCCAGAGCCCCACGCTCGCCAGCAACCGGACCGGCCCGCTGGCGCCGTCCAGGGCTTCGGCCAGCACCGGACCCGCGGTGAAGGGCAGGGCGACCCACAGGGCGCGCACGACCCAGGGCAGGACCAGGTCCCTGTGGGCCCGGGCGACGGAGAACAGCCTTCGCCGCTCGCTCCCCCGACGGTCCGCTCGACTCACCCTCGCACCCTACGGTGGCGCCGGCCGGGGCTGGGACTGCTGCCGGCGCGGCCCTGACGTATCGTCGCCCGGTGGCGACCACGCCCGACCCGGCAGCGGCTGCCCCATGGGCCGATCCCGCGGCGCGCGCCGCCGAGCTGCGGGCGGCGATCGACTATCACAACGACCGCTACTACCAGCTCGACGACCCCGAGGTCTCCGACTCCGAGTTCGACGCCCTGGTGCGGGAGCTGCGGGCCATCGAGGACGCCCACCCCGAAATCCTGACCCCCGACTCGCCGACCCAGCGGGTGGGGGAGGCTCCGACGGGGGCGTTCCCGACGGTGCGTCACCTGAGCCCCATGATGTCCCTGGACAACATCGTCGACTTCGACGAGCTCTCCGCCTGGGGCCGGCGCATGGAGCGCTACATCTCGGGCGACGTCGACTACGTCTGCGAGCTCAAGATCGACGGCATTGCCATGTCCCTCCTGTACGAGGACGGCCGGTTCGTGCGGGCCGCCACCCGGGGCAACGGCATCCAGGGGGACGACGTCACCGCCAACGTGGCCACCATCGCCGATGTGCCGTCCCGGCTTAAGCCGGCGGCGGGAAACCCGCCCGGGATCCTCGAAGTGAGGGGCGAGGTCTACCTGCCGGTTTCCGCCTTCGAGGAGCTGAACCGGCGCCAGATGGAGGCGGGCGCCAGGCTGTTCGCCAACCCCAGGAACGCAGCCGCGGGCTCTCTTCGCCAGAAGGACGCGCGCGTCACCGCCAGCCGAGACCTCCGCTTCTTCGTGTACCAGTCGGGTCACATGGAGCGAGGTCCTCGGCTCCAGAGGCACTCGCAGGTGCTGGAGTGCTTCGCCGAATCGGGGCTGCCGGTCAATCCCGAGATCCGGCAGCTCTCGTCGTTGGAAGAGGTCGACTCCTACTGCCGCTCCTGGCAGGAACACCGTCGAGACCTCGACTACGAGATCGACGGCGTCGTCGTCAAGGTCGACGATCTGGCTCAGCGTGCCGAGCTGGGGACGACGTCCAAGTCCCCCCGATGGGCGATCGCCTACAAGTTCCCCCCGGAGGAGGCCACGACCCTTCTCCTGGACATCATGGTCTCCATCGGCCGCACGGGGAAGGCCACTCCGTTCGCCATGCTCGAGCCCGTGCGGGTGAGCGGCTCGACCGTGCGGCTGGCCACCCTGCACAACGAAGACCAGGTGCGGAAGAAGGATGTCCGGCCCGGTGACACGGTGTTCGTGCGCAAGGCCGGCGACGTGATTCCCGAGGTGGTGGGGCCGGTCCTGACCAAGCGGCCGCCGGGGCTCCAGGAGTGGCGCTTTCCCGACGCGTGCCCGGTGTGCGGAGGGCCCCTCGTGCGCACGCCAGGGGAGAGCGACACCTTCTGCACCAACGCCGACTGTCCGGGTCAGCGCGTGCAACGGCTGGCCCACTTCGCCAGCCGTGGCGCCATGGACATAGAGGGCCTGGGTGAGAAGCGTGTGGTCCAGCTCGTCGACGCGGGCCTGCTCCGGGACGTCGGCGACATCTACGCCCTGACTGAGGACGACCTGGCCGGCCTCGATGGGTTCGCCGAGCTGTCCGTCCACAACCTTCTGAGCGCGATCGAGCGGTCGAAGGAACGACCGCTCCCCAACCTCCTGTTCGGTCTGGGTATCCGCCTCCTAGGGGGGCGCGGGGCGGAGCTCCTCTCCGATGCCTTCGGCGACCTCGAACGCATCCTGGCCGCGCCCGAGGAGGTGCTGGCGGCGGTGCCGGGAGTCGGGCCCAAGATCGCCCACAGTGTCCACGCCTTCTTCGCCCTCGACCGCAACGTGGAGGTCGTGGAGAAGCTGCGACGGGCAGCCGTGAACCTCTCGGGACGGTCGGGCCCCGATGAGCCCCAGACCCTTTCGGGGAGGACCCTTGTCGTGACGGGGACCCTGCAAGAGATGTCGCGAGAGGCCGCCGTCGAAGCGATCAAGGCGCGGGGCGGTACGTCGCCCGGAAGTGTGTCCCGCAAGACCGACTACGTCGTTGCCGGCGCCGAACCGGGTGCGGCCAAGATCGCCAAGGCGCAGGAGATGGGAGTTCCCGTCATCGACGAGCCCGCGTTCATGCGGCTCCTCGAGGAAGGTGAGGCTTGACCCAGGTCGGATTGCTGTCCGTCAACGTCGGCCGGCCCGCCTACCTGGGCCAGCACCGCGGGCATCCGGTCGAGAGCGGGATCGCCAAGAAGCCGGTCGGGACACCGACGCTGTGGTTGGACACGGTGAACCTGGAAGGCGACGGCCAGGCGGACCTGCGGGTTCACGGTGGGCCGGACAAGGCCGTCTACGCCTATCCCTCCGAGCACTTCGCGGCGTGGAGCGCCGAACTGGGAGAAGACCTCGGGCCGTCGGCCTTCGGTGAGAACCTGACCATCCAGGGCTGGCTCGAGGACACGGTGTGCGTGGGTGACCGGTGGCAGTGGGGCGACGCCGTGCTCGAGGTCTGCCAACCTCGGTGGCCCTGCTTCAAGCTCGCCCTCCACCGCAAGAGCGGCCGTGTCGGCCCCCGTATGCGCGAGACGGGACGGACGGGTTGGTATCTCCGCGTCCTGCAGACGGGTCGGGTTCCGGTGGCGGGCCCGATCACCGTTGCCGAGCGCAGCCCGGCGGGTGTGTCCATCCGTGATGTCCACGAGGCGCGAAGGCAGGGTTTGACGGCCGCCCGGCTGTCGGAGCTTTTGGCCATCGAGGCCCTGGGCGACGAGTGGAAGGAAGACCTCGTCGAGCGCTTCCGCCACGCCGGTGATGCCGAGCCCTAGGGCGTACGACGTTCGGCGCTGAGGGCAGCGCGGAGGAGGTCGCCGACGGCCGCCATCGCGTCCTCGCTCGGGTAGCGCGTCCTTGGCCAGAAGAACCCCCGCAGCCCGTCCTTCCGCCGCCGCGGGACGACGTGGACGTGAAGGTGGGGGACGCTCTGGCTCACCCGGTTGTTGATGGCCACGAAGCTTCCCTCGGCCTCCATCGCCCCTTCCACCACTCGTGCCAGTCGTTGGGCGGTGCCGAACAGGATGCCCACGTCCTCGGCCGGCAGGTCCCCGAGCGTCTCGTGGTGGGCGCGGGGCACCAGGAGGCAGTGGCCCGGGAAGAGAGGACGGAAGTCCAGGAAGGCCACGGCTGCGGGCTCGTCGAGGACGATCTCCGCCGTCTCCCGGCCCGCGACGATCCGGCAGAAGAGACAGGGAGGGGCGTCGGTCATGAGCCGCCGGGCGCCCCGTTCATGGCCTAGTGAAGCCGGAAGCACCAGCGGTGGGACATGCTCTCTTCCTGGGAGCCACCGATGCGCCAGTAGACGACGCCGGCGCAGTGCGGTCCGGGTTCCAGCTCCCGGTAGTCGCTGTCGGGTTGCGGACGAAGGGTCACCGAGTTCAGGGCGTCGACCCGCTGGAGATCGTCCTCGGGAACCTCGACTCCGTCCATCGTCAGGTAACCCGTGTATCCGGGGGCGAGGTCGGCGGAGATGGTGACCTGACGCAGGTCGAGGTTGCCCCCCGCGGGCGACACCCCTTCCACGGCCGCAGGCCGGTCGGGATCGTCGCTCTGAGTCGGGCCCGAGAACGTGTAGACGATCCCCCCGATGGCGACGGCCGCTATCAGGCCCATGATCAGTCTTCGCACCATGCTTGCTCCATCATCGCCCGTACTGCTTCGCTCGGGTGAGCATGCCGCCTCCGGCGAGGGCGGGCACGGTAGCCTTATTCTGTGGCTTCCACCCGCATCGCGGACCACATCGGCCGCGTCCTGGGCAGTCGCTATCGGCTTTTAGCGGCCATCGGCACCGGCGCATCCGCCCACGTCTTCCTGGCCGACGACGTGCGCCTGGGCCGGCGTGTGGCCGTCAAAGTGCTGCATCCGGCGCTGGCCGACGACGCCGCTTTCCTGCGGCGGTTCCGAGCTGAAGCGCGGGCGGCGGCGGCCTTGAACCATCCCAACGTCCTCGCCGTCTACGACTGGGGGGAAGAGGCCGACGGCCCCTTTATCGTCACCGAGTTCCTCGGCGGGGGGAGCTTGCGGGCCATGCTCGACCGGGGCCACCGGCTGAGCGTGTCCCAGGCCCTCGAGGTCGGTCTCGAAGCGGCCCGGGGCCTCGACTACGCGCACCGGAGGGGCCTCGTCCATCGCGACATCAAGCCCGCGAACCTGCTGTTCGACGATGAAGGCCGGCTGCGCATCGCCGACTTCGGGCTGGCCCGGGCCTTGGC
Source organism: Acidimicrobiales bacterium (assembly GCA_046262035.1). Classification (GTDB taxonomy): domain Bacteria; phylum Actinomycetota; class Acidimicrobiia; order Acidimicrobiales; family AC-14; genus JBHENM01. The sequence continues at coordinate 28,968 of JBHENM010000298.1, forward strand.
CGAAGCAGCGTGGACGGAGCCTTCCGGCGCTGTCCTGGGAACCGCCCGCTACGTCGCGCCCGAGCAGATCCGGGGGATCGCGCTCGACGGAAAGGCGGACGTGTACTCGCTGGCCGTGGTGCTGGTCGAAGCGGTGACGGGGCGTGTGCCCTTCGCGGCCGACACGACGGTGGGCACCATCCTGGGCCGGCTCGAGCGACCCCTCGAAGTCCCGAACGAGCTGGGGCCGATGGCGCCCATGCTCGCCCGGGCCGGTCAGCCCGACCCCGAGAAGCGCCCGGACGCCATGGCCGTCGGGGCCGCATTGCAGACCGTGGCCCTCGACCTCCCCGCCCCCGAGCCCCTGACCCTGGCCGGTGCGTCGGTCTTCGACGAGACCCAGTCGGTCTTCGACGACGAGCCTACGGAAATGGGCTTCGGCGCCGCCTCGGAGCCCACCGTCGCCGACGCGCCGAGCCCGGCCACTCCGCCGGCGGATCCGATCCCCATCCTCACGCCCACAGCGATCATCCCATCGCCGCCCCTGCCGGCCGCCGTCGTGCTGGAGGAGGAGCCCCGCCGGCGTCGTCGCCGGTGGCCATGGGCCCTGCTGGTCGGACTCCTGGCGATCGTCGGGACGATTGCGGGCGCCCTCGCCTTCGTTCAGGCCCAGGTTCCTTCTCACGCGGTTCCCGAGGTGGGGAACCGCCCTGAGTCCGAGGCTCGCCGTCTCCTCGAGCCCCTCGGCTTTTCCGTGGAGGTCACCCAGAAGTACGTCGACGGTACCGAGCAGGGCCAGGTGGTCACGCAGTCGCCGGCGCCGAACGTGAAGCTCAAGGAGGGCAAGGTCGTCAGGTTGGTGGTGTCGCTCGGCGCGACTCCGGTAGACGTTCCCGATCTCAGTGGACTGACCATCGACGAAGCCACCGCCCGGCTGGAAGAGGCGGGCTTCGTCGAGGGCGCGGTCACGGAGCAGTACAGCGAGGTGGCCTCCGCCAGCGCCGTGCTCGACTGGTCGCCGAAAGGGGTCAAGCACCCCAAGGGCAGCCGGGTCGACCTCATCGTGTCCAAAGGGCCCGAGCCCCGGGCCATCCCCAAGGTCGAGGGGATGAGCTTCGAGCAGGCCACCCAGGCGTTGGCCGACGCCGGTCTCGAGGCGGCCAGGGTCGACGTCTTCAGCGACGACGTGCCCAGCGACAAGGCGGTCGGCACCCGACCTCCGTGGGGCACCAGCGTCGAGCGGGCCACCACGGTCACGGTCGTGATCTCCAAGGGCCAGCCGGAAGTGCCCAGGCTCCTCGGCAAGTCCGAGGCCGACGCCAAGGCCACGCTGGAGGCCTCCGATCTCAAGCTCGGGAACGTCTACGGGCCCAACGGTGGAAGGGTTATCCTCAGCTCGCCGGATGCCGGCTCGAGAGTGAAGCGCGGTACCTCGGTCAACATCTACCTGATCTGACCGCCTCGACTCAGGCGGTGATCTCCTTGATCCGGCGCTGGATCTCCGACGCCTCGTAGGCGTCGGGCGACACCCCCTGGAGGGCGGCCACCAGCTTGGCCAGATCCCCGTCGACGCGGATCTTGCCAGCCATGAACGCCTGCATCCCCGCCTGGGCCGTTCCCTCCACGAAGATGGCGCGCGCCGTGTCGTAGTCGAGGGTCACGGTCACATCGGGTGCTTCCAGATGACCCAGCTCCATCACCAACTCACCCGAGCTGGTGTCCAGGTTGGCCTCGATCGAGCCGTCACCGAAGGGGACGTCGGTGACGATCTGGTTCATGCGCACGGTCGCGGGGATGGAGATCCCGCCACCGATATGCTCTTTGCGGATGCGACGGGCTTCGCTGATCCACTCGTCGGACAGAAACGGGTAGGTACGCACGGCGGGTCACCCTAGGGCGGTTTCCACCCAGTGCTCGCAAGAGGCCGAGGCGGCCGTAGAATGGGCCCATGGAACAGACTGAGCGGGCCCCACTGTCCGACTTCGGCATCCTGCCCACCTGCGACGTGTGCGGTCAGGTCGTCACCCCGCAGGACTCCTACAGCACCGAGCTCACGGCCCAGGGCGCCACCTGCCCCACGGCCATGACCCTGCACCAGTCGTGTTACGAGGCCGCCTCCAGCCTCTGGGTGCCGGAAGACCCCGAGGACGACGACGCCACCTGCACCTACGACTCGCGCTTTCCGCAGACTGGGCAGTGGAACCAGCTGCAACAGGCCGCCGAGGAAAGCCGGGGCTGACGCCCCGACCCTTGGACGGCGTCGACCGGCGGAGCGATTCTTCGCCCGTCCGGGCGTGGCGCTACTGGCAGGTGTCGCCCCGGCGCCTGCTCCGGTCGGTCTCCCAGCGTCAGGTGGAGTGGCAGCCCGACCGGCCGCTGCACGCCGTCTGCCTGGCCGGAGGCCACCCCGCGCCGGCTGTCACCTGTAGCTGCGGCATCTCCGCGGCACGCGACCTCGAGACGCTGCGCAACTACGGCCTCTGCGTCGCCCCGATTCCCCTGGTGGTCGGCGAGATCGATCTCTGGGGGCGCCTGGTGGAGGAGCCGACGTACGGGTACCGCGGCGAGTTCGGGGCGCCGGCCTCCATCCTGCTCGTGCGCGAGACCGCCGAGGACCCGGTCGTGCGGGAGCCCATCCTGGAGGCGCTGGCCGCGTACGGCGTTCCCGTCGGCACCGTCGGGCTCGACGAGGCGGTGGCCGGGGTGACGGCCGCCACCTTGGCCTTCCAGGTGATGTCGGCCCAGGCCAGTCGCACCCTTGAGGCCTGAAAACCCGCGTGCAGGGCGACGCCCCGACGGCGCCCTCGTCCTGCACGGCCTGACCGGCACGCTCCAGTCCGTCCGGGGCCTGGCCGATGCCTTCGCCAGTGCCGGGTTCACAGTCGAGGCACCCCTGCTGCCGGGACACGGAACGACGGTGGACGAACTCGAGCGCACCGACTGGGAAGACTGGCTGGGGGCGGCCCGTGCCGCGTACCGCGATCTGGTCGGCTCCTGCCGGCGGGTGGTCGTCGCCGGGCTCTCCATGGGCGGCTCCCTAGCCTGCCGGCTGGCGTCGGAGCACCCCGAGGTTGCCGGGTTGGTGGTCGTCAACCCGTTCATCGACCCGCCCGCCGAGTCGTTCCGCCAGGTGCTCCGGCAGATGCTCGACGAGGGGATCACCCAGGCTGACGGGATCGCCGGAGATGTCGCCGATCCCTCCGTCCGGGAGGAGGGCTACCACCAACTTCCTCTGGCGTCGCTGCTGTCGCTGTGCAGGGGGCTGGACGATCTGATGGGGCGTCTGAGCAGCATCCG
>JBHENM010000299.1:0-1572 GCA_046262035.1 Acidimicrobiales bacterium
CGGCGGGCCACGTCGGCGACGGTGACCTCGCCCTCTTCGAGCAAGCCGGGCGGAGGGATCTGGTGGCAGTGGCGCAGCGAAGCGACCGCGTCGTTGTCGAAGGGCCGGCCCGCTCCGGTCACGTAGCCCGCGGCGTTGAGCCGCTCGGCGATGTCGCGATTGGCGAGGTGAGACAGGCTGCGGGCGAGATCGATGGCCGCGGGGTCGGTGCGCCGATACTGGGTGACGTCTTGGCGTCGGGCCACGACCAGCTCGTCGGTGGCGCCGGTGTGCCAGCGGATCCCGATGCGGGCCTTGGCGAAGTCGGGCTCGGGCAGCAACGTGATGTCGGCGATGAGGGTGCGCAGCAGTCGCTTGCGATCTCGTGGCGCCGTGGTGGGCGCGTGCCACAGCGCCGACATGTCCGAGGTCAGCGTCTCGAGCTCGGCTCGTGACGGCAGCGGTGGCGCCGCGCCGCGCTGGTCAGCGAGTGCCTTGTCGGCTTCGGCCAGCGCGGCCAGTCGTTGCTCCCAGCGGGCCTCGAGGCTGCGGGCCACGAGGCGGTTCTCCGGCTCGCAGGCGTGGAAGGCGCGCTCGGCTCGTTCGGCCTCGTAGCGGGCCCGTTCGACCGCCAGCTCGGCCGCCCGGCTGCCGCGGGCCCGGCGGTTGGCGACCTCATCGGCGGCAGCCAGAGCCAGCGCCACTTCTTCGGGGTTAAGGGCGGCGAGGAGTCGTTCGGCCACGGCGTCGTCGACGGTGACGGCGGTGATCGACCGGCACGTCGACGTCGCCATCTGGTCGGCCCGCGACGCCGAGCACTCGTAGGCGGCGTGGCCGTTGCGGTGGTAGCGGGTGGTCATGGGCCGCCCGCAGGAGCCGCAGGCGATGATCCCCTGGCACAGGGCGTGTCCCTCCCGCGGTGGGCGGGCGCCGGCGTTGGTCAAGTTGGCAGCCAGGCGGGCCCCGTTGGCGAGGAAGTCGTCCCAACTGATGTAGGCGCCATGGTGGTCATGGATGACGACCGGCCACTGGTCTCGGGGCAGCTCGACGGTCTTGGTGGACACGACTCCGTCGGGGCTCACGACCCGTCGTGACCGATAGCGGCCGAACACGTAGGTGCCGGCGTAGGTCGGGTTGGCCAGGATGCCCAGCACCCGGGAGTGGGTGAGCCGACCCCAGCGCAGCTGGCCGGCCCACACGCCGCCGTAGGCCCGCAGCGGGAAGCGCCGGCCCTTGAAGGCGGCCACCACCTGGTAGGCGGAGCCGCCGGCCCGGAAGGCGGCGAACACGTCAGCCACCGCGGCATGGACCTCGGCGTCGGGGTCGATGATCGTGTTGTCTTCGTCGTCGTAGACGTAGCCGACCGGCAGCGGGAAGCGCAGCTCTCCTCGCTCCGCCGCGGCCCGCTTGGCTCCCTGGAGACGACCGGCCAGGAAATGCAGCTCGGCCTCCGACATCGTGCCCTTGAGGCCGAGCAGCAAACGGTCGTTGAAGCTGGCCAGGTCGTAGATGCCGTCGGCGTCGACCACCAGGGTGTCGGTCAGGCGGGCCAGCTCCAGCAGGCGGGACAGATCCGCCGAGGAGCGAGCCAGG
>JBHENM010000300.1:0-20925 GCA_046262035.1 Acidimicrobiales bacterium
CCGTCGGCCGCCATCACCAGTGCCTTGGCGTGGCGAACCTCTCGGTGGGGCCGAGAGGTCGAGCGGGCGATCGTCTCAAGTTCTGCCCGTTGCTCCGCCGTCATTGCCAGAGCCGCTGCCGGACGGTTCGCCATGCCTGCAAGGCTACTGCATCGCGCGCGTCATTTGGTGGACACTACACTAGCGTCACGTCGAACCTATGTCGAACCGGCGCCCCGAGGAGTAAGTGCCGGACCTGCTCGGTCGTCTCGTTCCGCGGCCCGAGCGGTATCCGGGGACGGCAGCGTTACCGACCGGCGGGCTGCGTTCTCCGCGTCAGCGTCCCAGAGGTTGTCCCGGTAGTCGTGGAAGTCGAGGTGGCGGTCCCCCGCTCGAGACCTGCCTGATGGTAGGTGTCGGGCGTACCGCCAAGTACACCGACAGAACAGGGGACCACCACCGTGAAGAAGGACTACCAGAAGGACAGCCATGCCGCCGCAGCCGTCGAGGCGACGATGCCGGATGCCGTGGCGGTCACGCTCGCCGAGCTCGCCGGCTCGCTGCGCGAGGGGCTGCTGGCGCTGGCCGTGGGCGCCGGGTTCCAGGTCATGGACGCGTTGATGGCTTGTATCAATACGGGTAGCCGTATTGATACAAGCCACTAAAGGGGGTCCCGTCATGAGCTCAGAAGCGGTTTCGCTTTCGCACAAGTGGCATGTGGAATGCAGCCACGTGGCCGATGTTTTCTCCCTTCGGCGGTCGTACGCTCGACGGTGGGTCGGGTGCGACGGAGCCAGGATCCTCAAGCCAGGGGAAGCGGCTGCTGGCGCCTGCTCTTTCCTTTCGCTCGCAGAAGACGCACATACGAGAGGGCATTGGGAAGCCCCTAGGGCGCGCCTCCCTTCGCCTTCATAGGAGACGACACACAGAGAAGGAGCGCCACCTTGAGGACCGATAGACGTACGGTGATGGTGGGCATGAGCGCAGCGATGGCCGTGCTTGCCGTGGCGAGCGGGGCGTATGCATGCGCAGTGTTCAAGGGAAAGCTCACAGCGGACCAAGCGAACCATGCAAACAGCGCCCCGAGTCAGACAGTGATCGGGAGGGCCGGTACCGGTGGCGGTGCCGGCGCGTCCCTCAAGCTGTGGTGCGACACGTCCAACTACAGCAGTACCAGCTACGACCCACCTGTGAACATGGTCGTCGACGCAACCAACGGCGCCGCTATCCGCCTTACAGTTGCGCCGGAGACCAGTCACTGCCTGTACCAGGGGTCAAATCAGCTTCAGACTGGGACGTACACGATAGGGATGAAGGCCGGACACATGCCGCCGGGAGGCGGAGACTCGTCCGTCCACAACTGTCACTTATCTTCGACCACCGTGATCGGCTCGATGGCGGTCGCGGGCGGATCTGGTCGAGCTACGTATACCTACCGCGCGCCGCTCGGCGACCATAGCCTGTGCATCTTCCTGCAGATCGCTCTTGACGCCATCGCCATCAACGTCAGTGGAGGCGTCAGCACAGACGAGGACGATCCTCCACGAAACCTGTACCGGGGCGGCTCTGATACCGATACGAACTTCACGCCGCGTCCGATAATTGACACGACGGGCTGGCCAAACAATGGCCTTTCGTTATTCGACAACATAGCTGAAGCGTGCTCCAACAACAAAGTTCAAGTTCTCGATGGACCGGGCCTCTTGACCGTTCCAGACTTACTCGTCGTTCCTGATGCGACCCGCCCGAGCCACTATTTCCTTGCTGCAGACAGTCAAGAACGCCATGACCAGTGGGCTGCCACCCGCGAAGGCACTCTATCAGGAGGACCGGCCGATCCTCTCACCACCGCCGTAAAGACCAAGATTACGTTGCCGGACGTTCCATGTTGACGAAAGGCTGTCTGATGCTCGGCCCACCGGAGTTGCGCATACCATGAAGTGGGAGTCGGTCTGGCTGGTCATCGATGATCTCTACTCTGAGGTTATCGCGAGAGTTCGCGCTACATACCCTTCGATACATGCCTCTATATCCCGTACTCCGGTTGGTCGTTCCAAATTCGTCGCGCACGCAGTGTTCATGTACCATCCCGCGACGCAAGAACACGAAGACCTCCTTCTCAAACTCAGCTGTGGCCCGGGAGACAGCCGCTTTTGGGATACCGACGAGGGGCCTCAGTTGTACGATCCTCAAAACGACATCATACAGTTCACGCTTGTCGGCAGGAACGGTACCACCCTGGCAAAGCTTCCGCCCGTTGTCTTGCCCCAAACTGAAATCTCACCTGAATACGCCGAAACCGTGATGTCATATACACACGAAGTGGAATCACTCGTTCGCCGCTCGATCCCATTGATTCTTGGGTCGCTCAAGCCACCGAGTCAGGCATCCATGTGATTCGGAGCAATGATTGCGATGTACTTTCCGGAGGCGGAGTTCTTCGCCTAGAACCTGAGCTGTAAGCGGGCGGCTGATGCGGGCACGGCCGCGTGATACCACTCGCCTTCCCCGACGGAACGCCCACGCGCGCACTCCGACGAAGCTAGCGAGTGAGCACCGGGGCTGTTCAGCGGGCCAGGTCAAACGTCTCAGTGTGCGGACTTTGCTCGTCTATCCAGGAAACTGTGGCAATGTACCGGCGACCGGACTGAGGGATCATGCGGACGGGCAGGCGTCGCTCGGCGTGAAGCGGAAGGCGAGCGATGGGGAACCGCTCTTCCAGGTCGAAGATGCGGTCGCTCGTTCGTGACAGCAGCTCGGCGGCGGGGGCGAATCGGCGATCACAGGACCGGCAGGCCAGCTGCTGGGAGCGGAACGTCACCTGCCCGCACGCCGTGGTCACCTTTCGGGGCCTGGCCGGAACCCTCGGCGGCGGAACCCCCGCCGGCTCCCGCACCCGGTGCAGCACCGCGGCGCCTCCAGCTGTTCGTCGTCGGCCAGCGGCACCTCGAACGGGCCGACCACGGCGTCGACGAGGTCGGCGATCATCGACTCGACGGCATCTGCCGCCAACCGGGCGGGGGCCTCTCGGGCGAAGGTGTGGCGGCCTTCTCCAGCTCTCCAAGCCCGACGATCCCTCGAGTTCGATCCTCAGGTGAGTAGCGGGAGGGAACCTCCCCCTCCCGCTCTCTCAGAGGCGTGACGACAAACGCTTCGTGAGGTGCGCGCGCGCCGATCCGCGAGCAGCGGATGCAAGATTCGGCTTAGCGTAGAGGTACTGGTCGCAGACTCTCAGGGCATCGGGAGAGCGTACTGGCGACACGTGCCGAGGGCAGTCCGCCGACCTGCTCCCGCGACCGAGTCAGTCCACTCGGCTGATGTTTACTCCGGCCTCCAGTCGTACGCTCCAGGCATCTCCGGTTGATCAACGCGATCGGAGCGTGCCCGTTCGCGTGGCGGCGCACATGGAGAGCCGGTGGAGATGGCAGCCGACAGCGACGAGTGCGACGTCAGGGTTCGAGCGCGTCGTCGCTGGCTCGTCGCAGCGGCGACGACGCTGCTGCTCGCGGGCGGCCAGGTCCTGATTGCCCCTTCGGCGACGTGGGGGGCCGCGTCTCCCGCCTCCCCGCCCGCGCCCGGAGCTCCCGGGTCCGTCCATCGTCGTCACGTCGACCACCAAGCCCTCGGTCGCGCCCTCTGTGACCACGTCAGCGACGAGTACGACCTCAACGACGGCGGTCTCACGAACGACGCCGCTAGCGCGTACAACGGAGGCCGCTTCCGCTCCGGCTGCCTCCTCGGCACCCCCGGTTAGGGCAGAGCCCGCGCCGTCGGCGCCCACAGGACCGACGCTTCCTGTCGTCACCGCACCAGCCAGGCCTCGCCCGTCCGATACGCAAAAGGCGGGCCGCCACCTGCCCAGGCTCCTGGCCGCTTCCGCCAACGCGCAGCGTGCGCTGGTGGTTCAAGTTGCTGATGCGGAAGCGGCCCTCGCTCGCGCTGACGCCGAGCTGGGGGCCGCTCGGGATGCGCTCACCAGTGCCGAGGGGCGGGGGACGGAGCTCGAGCCCGCCCTGGCGAAGAGCATCGCCCGTCTCGGACAGGCTGCAGAGATGGTGTCGGTGCTCGCCGCTACCGCGTCCGCTAGGAGTTCGGCCAGGACCACCCCCGTCGCCTTCCCGCCGGCAAAGGGTCGCAGCGTCGCCGACGAGGCACGACGGACTCGTCGGGAGCTCGCAGAGGCCATCCGGACGCGAAGCGAGGTGACTGCGACCGTCGCAGAGCTCCAGCGGGACTCCGCCGTCGCCCGGGAGGTCGCCGTCGTCGCGGCGGAAAGCGTGGCGTCCCGGGGCCAGGAAGTGGACCGGCGCCGCAACGTCCTCGAGGGGGCTCCGCCAGAAGGCAGCGGCCGGCGACGCCGGCGCCGCTTGGGGGGCGAGCGCGCTCAGCACTGCGGCTGGCGTGCTACAGCCGAGCGCGCTGGCGCTGCTGGACATCCCGTCCGAGTTCCTCGACCTCTACCGGAGGGCGGCGGAGAGCTGTCCGGGCCTGGCGTGGACGGTGCTCGCCGCCATCGGTTCGATCGAGAGCGCCCACGGCCGCTCGCAGACTCCCGGAGTGCACGCGGGAACCAACGAGGCCGGCGCCATGGGGCCCATGCAGTTCCTTGGCACGACCTGGGCGGATTACGGCACCGACGGCGGCGGTGACGGCCGCATGGACGTCTACGACCCTGCCGACGCCATCTTTGGCGCCGCCCGCTACTTGTGCGCCAGCGGGGCGGCCACCCTGGCCACGCTTCCCGCTGCTGTTTGGGCCTACAACCACGCCGACTGGTACGTGGAAGAGGTGCTCGTGCTCGCCGGTGCCTACGGCTTGGTCCCATCGCCGTCGGTCACGCCCGCTGAGGCTGCAGCGCTCGTCGACCACCCCAACCTCACCCTCACTCCGGAGGCTCGCCACGACCTCCTCACCGGGAGCGTCGATTCCCGGGTAGTCGAGCTGCTGGCGACGGCGGTGGAAACGCATCGCATGGGTCTGAGTGTCTTCCGACCGGCCACTCCCAGTTCGTTCGGGGAACGGCACGCGTCTCGAACCACTACCAGGGCCGGGCTGTCGACATCACCGACGTCGACGGTGCACCGGTGACGTCAGCGAGCGACGCCGCTCTTGCGCTGGCCCTCAAACTCCTCAACATCGACGGCCGGCTGCGCCCCGACGAGGTCGGCTCGCCCTGGCCCGAGCTGAGCCGGTTCCCCGGAGCCTTCTCGGACGACGACCACACAAACCACCTTCACCTGGGCTGGCGAGGCATAAGGCGAGTTCGCATCCGAGGGCAGCACCCACCAATCGCTGTGGTGCAGGCGGCAGGCCGTCTCGAGGGCCGTCTCGCGCCGCTGAAACTATGAGCAGTTGGCTGATTTTTCCGCTCGCCACTCCGAGGAGGATCACGGAACTGGTCGGTCGGGGTCGTCCGGTAGTCCCGGCCCAGGACGACGCCGACCACGCCAAGGCGCTCAATATCCGCGATGGGGAGGGGGTGTCCTTCAGAGACACATGGCGATGTGATATTCCTCATGCGCTGCCGCGGAGTGGGCCGCCTTATCCAACGGCTCGTCGTATCCAGTCTCGGGTATGAACGTCCAAATCTTCTAGGTCGATTTTGAACCAGCGTCGGAGGATACGACGGGCTCCCTTCGATCCAAATGAGGGTTCACTCGCCTGGTCGGACAGGTCTTTAAAGTTACGGTAGAACTCCCAAAATTGTTGGACACCGAACCTTTCAATAAGGTAGGTGCTGCCCGCGCTCGCGTAGGCGTACTCCAAGCCAGGCGACAGGGTCGGTGAGTCGCTGAGTGGGACAAAAGAAAAGCGGTCGAGGAGGTTCTCTCTCACTAACGACCTCCAGCCCTGCGATCGCTGCTCGCCGGAGAGGTACATGGCTCCACCTTCTGCGACCCAGCCGGGGGTGGTCGGTCGGTCGAAGCGGCTCAACGCCAGGTGACCTAGCTCATGTTGAAACACCTCGACGGCAGTGAAGTCCTCTCGCCCCTCGAACTCCAATCGTTGCGCGGGCTTGTCGAGGACAGCCTGGACGTCGATGAACATCTGCCGGCTCTCCGGGCGAATGGGGTGGGCAACGGTCTCCTGGTAGTCGACTGTCGCCGCTCCGATGCCGCCCGGCGCGCCCGACAGTTCTCGAAATTCGGCCGGCGTCTCGGCCAAGACGAGGAGATGTACGGGGTCCGGCTCGAGCGTCAGCTTCGACAGCAACGCCTCACGGGCCTTCTCGCCCAGGCGAAGGACCTCGTCAACTCGCCCGAGATGGGGACGAAACAGCGCCAGGAGGTGGGGCGAGCGGGCCATCTCGACCGGGCCTGTCGCCCACGGCGGAAGTGGAGGCCCACCGCTGCGCTCGGACACAGTGATTCTCCACGTGTCGTTCTCGCGGACGAGCGCGGTCACGAGCTCGATCCGGAAGGGGTTGTCCTCAGGAAGGTCTCTGTACCGATAAATGAAATTGACGATCGCGTTGTGCATGGCGTTCTCGTCGAGGCTGACGACCGCATCCCCGAGAGTGAGGTCGATACCAGCAAGTGGTACGGAGAGGACGCCTCGCGCAATTGGTTCCTCGAAGGCGCGAGCTTCGGGACTGAGCGGGCGCAGATACCCCTCGACGTCGCCAGCGTTCAACGCCGCCGCGCGCTCCTTGAGCATCGCGGCGACTTCCGCGCGCGGTCCTTCGGTGTTCGGCGCCTTTGCCGCGCCGCTATTTTCCTGCTCGCATCCGGAGGCGACGAGCGCCATGACAACTGCGACGTACAGCGTGGACCGCAACGTCTGCGATGAGATCCTCGCCATCTTCGGCATCAACAAATGGTAGTTCCCTAGCGCAGACGAGGCCATATCTTGATAGCCTTTTCTCAACAGTCTTTGTCGGAGTCGGGGGTGCATCATGGCGGCCAAGCGCAAGCGGGACCCGGGACAGTTCAAGCGACAGAAAAAGAGCAACCTGGGGCTGTGGACGGCCCTCGCCCTCTTGGTGCTCGTCGTCGCCTACCTCGGGGTGCTGGAACTCTCTCGCCCCCACGTCAGCGGTGACTCATTGCGCTTTGACACCTTCGTCGATCTCGCGGAGCGGGGAAGGATCAAAGACGCCAAGATCCTCGACGTTGACTCCTACCTTGTCGGCACCTACGAGGCCGCCGATGAGACGGTGCGCGTCTACAACGCCCCCTACCTGAAAGACACGCGCCAGCGGCTGGTCGACATCCTGCTCGAGAACCGCATCCCCACCACCATCGACCAGCAGACCGGCAAACGGGTAGCCAATCTCGCCAGCACGCTACTGCCTGGTTTGTTCCTGATCGTGCTGTTCGTGTACATGATCCTGTCCTCTCGGCGCGGCACTGGCCTCTTCGCCATAACGAGCGGCGCCCGGAAGATGGGGAAGAACGAAGGGCGGGCGACGTTTGCCGACGTAGCCGGCCACGACTCCGCCATCGCCGAGCTGAGCGAGATCAAGCAATTCCTCTCCAACCCCAAGCGGTTCACGGAACTTGGGGCGGTCGTTCCCAAAGGCGTGCTCCTCTATGGGCCGCCGGGCTGCGGCAAGACACTGTTGGTACGCGCGCTAGCCACGGAGGCGGGGGCGAGCTTCTACTCGATCTCGGGGTCCGACTTCGTCGAGTTGTATGTCGGTGTCGGTGCCTCCCGCGTGCGTGACCTGTTCAGGCAGGCAAGGCAGGACGCGCCCGCCATCGTGTTCATCGACGAGCTCGATGCTGTCGGCCGTGCCCGGGGAGCGAGCGGACTGGCCGGTGCCAACACCGAGCAGGAACAGGCGCTCAACCAGATCCTGGCTGAAATGGACGGGTTCGAACCGTCCGCGGGCGTCGTCGTCATCGGTGCGACCAACCGGCCCGACGTCCTCGACCAGGCGCTGCTCCGCCCTGGCCGTTTCGACCGCGCCATTGGGCTCGAACGACCGGACGAAAACGCCCGCCTCGCGATTCTCACCGTGCACGCACGGAGCAAGCGGCTCGGGGGTGATGTCGATCTCGCCTCTATCGCTCGGCGGGCTATCGGTCTTACCGGCGCTGACTTGGCCACCGTCATGAACGAGAGCGCTTTGCTATCTGCTCGTACCGGTCACCCAACCATCTCCCAGAACGACATCGACGTAGCGCTGAAGCGGGTACTCGACACGCCGGAACGTCAACGTCGCCTGGCCCTGCGAGCCACCACGAGCATCGGGCGCCGGTCATCCGAGAACGAGCGGGTGACGTTTGCCGACGTCGCCGGTCAAGAAGAGGCGGTCGCCGAGCTGACCGAGATCAAACAGTTCCTGGTCGAACCGGGGCGGTACAAGGCCGTGGGAGCCAACGTGCCCAAGGGAGTATTGCTCTTTGGCCCACCTGGGTGCGGCAAGACGCTGCTCGCGAGGGCCCTGGCTGGAGAATGCAACGCCGCATTCTTCTCGGTCTCTGCGAGCGAGTTCGTAGAGGTCTTCGTGGGATCGGCCGCGCCTCGTGTGCGCGACCTCTTCGCCGACGCTCGCTCTCGCCCCCCGGCGATCATCTTCATCGATGAGCTCGATGCGATTGGCCGCTCGCGCACCGCGGGCGATGCGAACCTGCAGTCGCACAGTGAGCACGGCCAGGCGCTGGCCCAGCTGCTGTCGGAGATGGACGGTTTCACGCCTTCCGACGGAGTGATCGTGCTCGCCGCCACCAACCGCCCAGACGTTCTCGATCCCGCTCTGCTGCGTCCGGGCCGCTTTGACCGGGCGATCGCGCTGGCCCTTCCCGATGAGGAGGCACGTCTCGCCATCCTCTCGATCCACGCCGCGAAGGGGCGGAGATTGGGCCCTGACGTCGACCTGGCTGCGGTAGGCCGGCGCGCCATTGGCCTGACAGGAGCAGACCTAGCGAGCCTCATCAACGAGGGAGCCCTGCTGGCTGCTCGCGCCGGACGGTCGGTGATCTCCGGTGACGACATCGGTCAGGCCCTCGAGCGCATTCTCCTCACCCCGGAGCGTCAGCGTCGCCTTTCGCTGCGCAGTCGCAGCATCGGCAAACGCTCCGGTCTCGAAAAACGGGTCACCTTCGCCGACTTGGCAGGGATGGACGACGCCATCGAGGAGCTGGCCGAGGTCCGCGACTATCTGGCTCAGCCTCGACGATTCGCTGAGATGGGGGCGCGCCCGCCACGCGGGATCCTCTTGGTCGGGCCTCCCGGCTGCGGCAAAACACTGCTGGCAAGGGCCGTGGCCGGGGAGGCCAACGCGGCGTTCCTCTCGGTTGCCGGGAGCGAGTTTGTGCAGGTCTTCGTCGGCGAGGGGGCAGGCCGAGTGCGGGATCTCTTCGCCGAAGCTCGCGCGATGGCTCCGGCGATCGTGTTCGTCGATGAGATCGACGCTGTGGGAGCTCGCCGCGCCAGCGGTCTTATGTCGAGCGGCGGACGAGAGGTCGATCAGACCTTGAACCAGATCCTAACGGAACTGGACGGATTCGACCCCAACAGCGGCGTCATCGTCATTGCCGCCACTAACCGCCCTGATATCCTCGACCCGGCCTTGGTGAGGCCGGGTCGAATCGACCGTAGGGTAGAGATCCTTCCTCCTGACCGGGCGGGGCGGAGGGCGATCCTCGACCTTCACGCGCGAGGGAAGCGCCTGGCGCATGACGTCCACCTCGACGTGGTCGCCGGGTTATGCCCTGGGTTCAGCGGCGCCGACTTGGCCAACGTGATGAATGAAGCTGCCCTCCTCGCCACGCGGCGGCAGCTTCCCGCGATACCGATGGCGCTCCTCGAGGAGGCAGTTGATCGAGCGACTATCGGGCTGGCTTCTCGGGGACATGTGATGACGGAGAGCGAACGGCGGGTCGTCGCCGTGCACGAGGCCGGTCATGCGGTGGCAGCGCTCGTGTTACCCGAGACGTCACCGCCCCACAAGCTCACCATCGTGCCGCGGAGCCGGTCGCTCGGCCACGTGCAGGTGCTCGATCCCCGAGACCGGATCATGGCTTCGTCGTCGACGCTGAAGGATTCGATGACCGTCCTCCTCGCCGGGAAGGCGGCCGAGGAGCTGGCGTTCGGAGAATCAGGGACAGGATCAGCGGACGACCTCGAGAAGGTCACTGAGATCGCCCGCCAGATGGTGTGCGAGCTCGGCATGAGTCCGGCGCTTGGGCCGGTGAGCTACCGAGACGGCCACGGCGAAAACGGAACCCCGAGGCGGCCCTACTCCGAGGAGTCGGCCCGGCTCATCGACGCTGAGGTTCGCCGCTTGGTCGACGAGGCCTACAAGCGCGCCCGCGGCGTCTTCGTCGAGTACGAGACCACGCTGGCACAAGTGGCGCGGGCGCTGCTCGAGTGGGAGACGCTCACTGCCCAGCAGCTGCAGATGATTGTCGCCTCCTCGCCGCGGCGCCGCCCGCCTGCTCCGGAGCAAGCCGACGTGGCCGGCGGAGCTTGAGGCTGGGCCGCCGTCAGACGGCTGCACGAGAGATGACGTCAGCTGACGATGGCGATCGTGGTGTCCACGAAGGAGAACACCCACAGGCCCTCGCCCACGGGCAGCGGCTGCGCCTCGCGATAACCCGAGACCTGGTACCCACCGTCCCCACCGTTAAGCGCGGGGTCCCAGCGAGCTACGTAGTCGTGGCCCGACACGGTGGAGGGGCCCGTGCCCGACGGGTTGCCCACCATCGACGCCCGATAGGCGCCGAGCGGTGCGCTGGTTGAGGAGGTCCCCGCGCCCGACATGGTGACGACGCTGGGGCAAGCGAACCACGCCCAGTACCCACGCCCGGATCCCACCGGCGTATTCGCCTCCTGGCTGGAATAGGTTCCCCCCGCACCTTGGTCCCACCACCCGTACAGCGGTGAGCCCGACGCGGTCAGGCGCGTCTCACCGGGGAGCCCGACCAGCGAATAGCCGCGGGGGTAGCTCATGGCGCCGGCGCCTGCGGTGGCAGGCGAGCAGGCCGCGGTCTTCGCCTGGGCGGGGTTGGAGAGTGGGCCCAGCGCGCCGCCTTCGGTCACCGCCTTCAGCGCGTAATGATAGGTCGTATCGGCCTCGAGCGGCTTGACCACGACGCTTAGTTGCGCTCCGACCGCCGGCGGGCCCAGTGTGCACGTACCTCCGCACAGCGCGGTAGCGGAGCTGAACGCGGCCTCGTCGGTGATTGGCGCCTTTGCCTGTTTCACCACGTAGTCGGTTGCGGGCGGTGGTGTTGCCTTGATGGAGGCCGCCGGAGCCGAGAAGGTGAGCCGTATCTCCTGGGGTGACGTCGCCTCTGCCCGCAAGTCGCTCACGACGCCGGGTGCCGGCCCGAACGTGAACCGGTGGGCGTCCGAAGGTGGTCGCAGAGCCGACGTTCCACCCACGTTGGTCGCCGTCACCACCACCGTGCCCTCCGTGTGAGCGGGGCTTCGAGCGATTATCTCCGAGGGGGAGGCGACGGTGAAGTCGCCGCTCCCGAGGGCCTTGTCGCCGAACTTCAGCGCGACATCGGAGGTGAAGCCGGCACCGGCGATCTTGACTTGCGTCCCACCCGCCGCCGGCCCGGCGTCGGGATCTATTCCGGTGATGTCGGGGGCCTGCGTGTAGAGTTCGGCCGAGCTGAGGCGGGGGACGGTCAGTTCGTCGATGTAGTCCGAACCGCCCACGGCCAAGACCTTCCCGCAGAATGGAGGAGGCGCGGCCTCGTCACACGCGGCCCCACCGACCATGGCGGCGGCGTGGGCGATGCGAGGGACGGCCATCGACGTCGTCGGCGTCCACTGGGCGGAGACAGGGTCGAACAGCTCCGCCGATGCACCGGCTCCGGTACCTCCCGTCACCAGGACTTCACCGTTCTTCAGGGCGGTCGCCGTATGCCTTGCGCGAGGAGTGTTGAGCGAGAGCGTTCGGGTCCAGGTCCCGGTCGCGGGGTCGTAAAGATCCGAAGTCACGGTCACCGTGTCGGGCACGTTGACGATCCCCCCCGCCAGAAGCACCATCCCGCAGTGGTCTCCGCAGCGTGTGGTCAACAGCGTCGCCGTCGCGCCCAATCGCGCTTCGCTCACGTCGCCGGTGTCGCTCCACGAGTCCATCTTCGGGTCGTACAGCTCCGCCGACGAGAGCGGACGCTCGGCGCAGGTAGTTTCGCAAGCCCCACGGTGCCCTCCCCCTGCGGCGACGAGCACCTTCCCGTTCGGGAGGAGAGTCGCCGTGGCCGCGAGGCGGCTCGTTCCCATATTGGGTATCGCCGCCCAGGTATCGGCCACCGGATCGTAGATCTCGGCCGAGGAGTGGACACGGTTCGTGTCCCTGTCGGCGGTGCCGCCCGCCACCAAGACCCTGCCGTCGGCCAACAGCGCGGCCACGTGGGCCATCCGGCGCGTGCCCATCGGCGCGGTCGGCGTCCATGTGCCACTGGCCGGATCGAAGATCTCCGCCGAGTTGAGTGCACAAGGGCAGAACTCGCCAGTGTCAGGCGCACCGCTGGCACCACCGACCACGAGGATCTTGCCGCTTTGGAGCCGGGTCGCGGTGAACAGCGGCCGGACTGAGTAGCGGACGACCCCCGCCGCTCGTTCGGTCGTCATCCTGCCGGTCGTTTGCCAGCGGCCGTCGGGTTTGTAGATCTCGGCCGAGCCTTCCCCATCCCCACCGGCGACCAGCACGGACCCGTCGTCGAGCGTCACCGCGATACTCCCCGACCGCCCCTTGGCAAGGGAGGGTCCGGTGGCCCAGTTCCCCGCGGCGTAGACAAAATACGATGCCGGTGAGGCCGAGGACGTCCCGGCCGGCGTCTTGACCGTGATGTCGACGGTGCCCCGCGCCTGCGGTGGGCTGGTAGCCACCACCTTCGTGTCGTCGACGTACCGCACTGTGCCCGGAATTTCGCCAAAGACGACCTCTGTGGGGGAGCCGAACAGCGCGCTGCCCGTGATCGTCACGTCCGTGCCGCCGAGCGTGGGACCGGTGCGGGGCTCGACGTTGGTCACCGTGGGCGTGGCCCGCGTGGAGGACGGGTCGTACAGCTCGGCGCTGGTCAGGCGGCGGCCGTCGACGTAACCCCCGGTGACGAGGACCCGCCCGTCCTTGAGGGGGGTGGCGGCATGAAACCGTCGCGCGATCGCCATCGATCCCGTCGCGCTCCAGCTGTTGGTCGCGGGGTCGTAGACCTCCGCCGAGGAGAGCGGACCAGGGCTTTCACCGCCCGCCACAAGCACCCTGCCGCTTTCGAGGAGCGCGGCGGTGTGGAAGCGCCGATTTCCTCCCATGGCACCGGCCGCCCGCCACCCCCCGGTCCCGCTGCCGTCTGCGGGATCGTAGACCTCGGCCGAGGCGGAGCCTCCACCAGCCACCAGCGCGCGGCCGTCCTTGAGCGCGGTCGTGGTGTGCCCCGCCCGGGCGTGAGCCATCGGGCTGGTCCGTCGCCACGCGCCGACCCGGCCTCCCCCGTCGGGGTGGGGGGCGGCGGGGTCGTATACCTCCGCCGAGGCCAGCGGCTCGCCGGAGGCGTCATACCCGCCGGTCACCAGTACCCGGCCCCCCGCGATCGAGGCGGCCGTGTGCTCGAACCGTCCGGCGGCGACCGTGAACTGGAGTCCGGATCCCGCGCCGGTGGCGTTCGCCGAGAGGGTGACCGACGTCGGTGATTCCACCGAGGCGATGCGGGTGCCCGCCGGGATGTGGGTCCCGACGATCTCCCTCGCCACATCGGCCGCCGTGAAGCTGGCCGACGCCGAGGTGAACGTAGGCGAATCAGCGGTCGTGGTCCCGTCGGTGGAACGGGTCGAGCCGAGGAGGTCCGCTTGACTCCAGGCACCGGTGCTCGGGTCCAGGATTTCCGACGACGCGAGTGGGTATCCCGCCTGGTCCTGCCCGCCGGCCACCAAAACTCGGCCTCCCGGGAGCAGGGTGGCCGTATGGTTCGTTCGCGGCACGCTCATGGCCCCGGTCGACTTCCACTGCTTGGTGGCAGGGTCGTAGAGCTGGCCCGTGGGCGACAACTGATTGGGGGCGGTGGCGTATTCGAATCCACCCGCCACCAGCACTCTGCCGTCGGCCAGAAGCGTCGCCGTGTGGCCGACCCGCACGTTGAAGCCCGGCAAGACGGTCCATGCTCCCTCGCCCCCGTTGGGCGGGCCGCTCGGGTCGTACAACGCCACGTGGCGCTCCTTGACCTCCGCGTTGGCAATGTCGAGGTGTCCCCCCACCACGATCACCTTGCCGTCGGCCATGAGCGTGGCCGTATGGTGGGAATGGCCGTTAGGCAAGGGCTCGGCCGGCGCCCAGCCGGCGCCCTCGAAGTAGCTGAACAGGGCGGCGTCGACCCGCTCCGACGTCTGATCAGCGCCGGCGTCGACCGTCGTTACGGTCACGTGCACGGTGCCCGGCGCGTGTGGCGGGCTCACCGCGGTGACGGTGTTGTCCTTGACGACTCGAAAGGAAGCGGCGTCGACCGTGCCGAATCGGACCTTGGTGGCACCGGCGAAGCCCGTGCCGGTGATGGTGACCGCCGTCCCCCCGAACGTGGATCCTCTCGATGGTTCGACCTTGTTCACCGACGGACGGGTGGCTGCGGACGCGGGCGGGCCGACGCCAACGATGACGGTTGTCAGCGCCACCAAGGAAACGGACAGTACGGCTGCCCTGCAGCCAGCCGCGGAGGTTCGGCCGCGCCTCACTTGATGAACCTTAGGGGCACAAACGACCCCTCACCGGCTGCCCCAGCCTGATCCATGCCGACCAAGAAAGCATCCCAGAGATCCCTGAGGTGGACGAGCGCGGCGTAATCAAGGAAACATGGGCGCCCCTGTGCAAAAGGCGCCTCAGATTTCATGTTGAAACTCCTCTGCGGCACGCCCATGAAGGGAAGCTCGATCGCGATCGTCCTCTGGCCGAGCGTACGCCTTTGGCAGGCGAAAAACATCGGCCGGGTGGGTATGGCGGGTGGCGGCGAGGGTGACAGCCAGCCGTTCAGGCCGGTGCGTTGGCTCTGTCCCTTCGCCGCACCCTGGTCCCCAGAAGGACCCCGAGCGCGAGCAGCACGAGGCCACCCACGGCCAGCAGGACGACGCCCGGTCCCCTCGACGAGTCTTTGTCCGCCGGCCTGGCTGTGCTGGCAGGCGTCGCCGCCCCGCCGCTGGAAGGACCCACGATCTCGAACTGCGTCGATGCCTTGACTGTCACGCTGTCATCTTCTGCGCGCGTCAGGAGGACCACCGTGTACAGGCCGCTCGGCGCGTCGGGGATCTTGATCTGCGCGGTGAAGGTGGGCCCGGGTGCCGTGGCGAGGCGAGGACCGTCCATGGTGTTCCATCGCACTTCGACCATCCCCAGCCCCAAGTCGATACCCTTTACCGTCACTTCCTGGCCCGCGAAGCCCGAAGACTGCGGTTCCACCGTGATGATGGGAAAGGGAACGCACGCCCACGCGCTGCTCGCCACGACGAGCGCTACGGCGGCGGTGCCAAGAAACCGGATCGCAAAAGACTTCCTGCTCATGCGGGTCCTCGTGATATCGCCGGAGGAGAGTTCAACGCCGCCAGCAGTGTAACCCAATCTCGTGCAGTTGCTGCAGGGAACGCACGGATACGCGAGGTTGACAGCTCCTATCCAGTGGCTACGCTTGGTGCTAAATCGTCCGTGGCCTTCTCGGGTCATTCCACAAAGACGTTTCCCGCGACGCTCGAGCTGCCTGATTTCCTTGTCTGCCTGCCCCATCATTGACGACCGTGTCCGACAACGCTGACCCACGAGCGTCCCGGTACTCTGCGCGGAGGGCGAGGACAATTGGCCGGGTGGTCGTCGCCGTCGCGGCGGTACTACTCGGGCTAGCGCTCGTTTCCGACGCGCTCACGGTAGGCGAGGCGCCCCGTAGGGTCGAGCTTGGACCCGAGGCGCCGGCCACGCCGATCGACATGAAGGTGACGGCATCCAACAACTCTCCCCTCGTGGTGGCCGATCCCGCCGACGCTCGGTTCGTCGTCCTGGCCCACCGCCTCGACGCCCCCGATTTCGGCTGCGCCCTCCAGATCTCCGGCGACGGTGGTCGAAGCTGGATCGGCGCCAACCCCGTCCCCCAGCTCCCGTCCGGCGCCGACAAGTGCTACGCCCCGGAGGTGGCGTTCGACCGCGCCGGGACCCTCCACTACCTCTTCGTCGGCCTCCACGGCGACGGCAACGAGCCCATGGGTGTGTTCCTGGTCATGTCGTCTGACCAGGCCCGCACCTTCAGCCCGCCCCGCCAGGTGCTTGGACCGCTCAACTTCAGCGTCCGGATGGCGATCGACCGGGGCACTGATCGCATGCACCTCGTCTGGCTACAGGCTGGCGCCGATCCAGCGCTGGGCGGCTTCGCCGCCGTGCCTAACCCGATCCTCGCCGCGTATTCCGACGACCGCGGCGCCACGTTCTCGAAACCGGTGCAGGTGAGCGATCCGCGTCGCCCTCGGGTGGTCGCCCCCGCCCTCGCCCTCGGCTCCGACGGTGCCGTCCACGTGGCGTACTACGACCTCAAGGAGGACGCCCGCGACTACCAGGGGCTGGAGGGTCCCGTGTGGGAGGGCACGTGGGCGGTGGCGCTGGCCAGCTCGCAGGACGACGGGAAGACGTTTGGGCGGGGACGCGTGATCGAAGACGAAGTGACGCCGCCCGAGCGACCGATGTTGATCTTCACGATGGCACCGCCCGCCCTGGCTGTTGGGGGGAACCAGGTCTGCGCCGCCTGGACGGACGGTCGCCACGGAGACGACGACGTGCTCGCCCGCTGCTCGAACAACCGAGGTCGCCGCTTCGGCGCGCTGCGGCGGCTGAACGACGACCGAGTGGGAAACGGTGCCCGGCAGTACCTGCCCCGGCTCTCGGTGGCCCCCGACGGACGCATCGACGCCGTGTTCCTCGACCGTCGCCTCGATCCGAACAACGCGTTCAACGACACCTTCTACACCTTCTCGAGCGACGGCGGTCGCCACTTCAGCAAGTCGCACCATCTGTCCGGCGCCCGTTCCTGGTCCCGCATCGGCGCCGAGTACGTCGGCCCGGCCGCCCAGGGTCAGTACGAGATCGGCGGTCGCCTGGGGTTGCTGTCCCGCCGAGCGGGCGTCGTCGCCGCTTGGCCCGACTCCCGTAACTCCTATCCCGGCACCCAGCAAGAGCTCATGACGCGCGAGGTCAGCCTTCCGGCCCCGACCCAACCCGGGTGGGCGCGGGTCGTCGGAGGCGTGTTGGTCGCGCTCGGACTGCTGCTCGGCGCCATGACAGTGCGGGGCTGGCGTCGCGGCAAGCGCGCCGCCGCTCAACGGGAAGCGACGGGCGCCGCCCGGCCGACCGGACGGCGGTGGGCGCGAGTCGTGCTTTTTGGCGTGGTGGTGCTGGCCGCGTTCGCAGCGTTGCTGGCCCGCATCGACGAGAAGCCCAGTCGCACCCCCGCGGCCGTGGCACCGGCTCCTGAAGTAGTCGACGTCACGTTGTCCGAGTACCGCTTGTCGCATCGCGCACCGCAGAAGGGGGGCCGCACGGTGTTCCGAGTGCAAAACTTCGGGCAGCTGGGCCATGCCCCCGTTCTCCTGCCGCTGCCTGACGATCTCCCACCGATCGACGAACAGCTCCACGGTGCCCGGCGCCGCCAACTGCTCTCGCTTGCCGAACTGGCGTTGTCCAAACCGGGCGAGACGCAGACGTTCGCCGTCGAGCTCGTCCGAGGTCGGCGCTACGCCTTCGTCTGCTTCTTGAACACCGGTCCGGAGCGGAAGGTCCATGCCCTCCTCGGCATGAACACCGAGTTCCGCGTCGGAGGCCCCGACGCACCAGCCGCGCCGCCGCTTGAGTCCGTCCGTTCGCGGACAAGGGCCCTCGCCGTCTGAGCCGAAGGCCGGCCCCCCCGGGCTCAGAGCGTGGGGAAGTACACCCTCCGGATGTGCCAGGGCATGGGCAGGGGGACATCGCCCTGGGCCGTGCCGAACACCGCGGTGAGCTGGTTGCGGATGTACCAGGTGTCGTTGGAGCGCCGGTAGATGGCCAGGTCGGCCGAGCCGTCGCCGTTGTAGTCGGCGGGCAGGGGGATGTCGCCGGGGGTGGTGCCAAAGACGGTCGTCGAGATGTTGCGCACGTACCAGGTGCCGTTGGAGGGCCGGTAGACGGCCAGGTCGGTCGTGCGGTCGCCGTTGTAGTCGGCGGGCACGGGGATGTCGCCCGACTGGGTGCCGAAGACGATGGTGGCCTGGTTGCGGATGTACCACGTGCCGTTGGAGGGCCGGTAGACGGCGATGTCAACCTTGCCGTCGCCGTCGTAGTCGGCGGGCACGGGCACGTCGCCCGGCTGGGTGCCGAAGGTGACCGAGGGCTGGTTGCGGATCAACCAGGTGCCCGCTCGGAAGATGGCGACGTCGGCTCGGCCGTCGCCGTCGTAGTCGGCGGGGATGGGGATGTCGCCTGGCTGGGTGCCATAGACGACGCTGAACTGGTTGCGAACCAGCCACGTGCCGCCGCGGAAGATGGCGATGTCGGTGGACCCGTTGCCGTCGTAGTCGGCGGGCACGGGGATGTCACCCGGCTGGGTGCCGTAGACCACCGGGGTCTGGTTGCGCACGTACCAGGTGCCGTTGGAGGGCCGGAAGATGGAGATGTCGCTCTTGGCGTCGCCGTTGAAGTCGGCCACCGCCTTGGCCACCACGCCCCCCGAGAAGCTGAACTTGGCCGCCCCGCTGGGCGACGACACCCCGCCCGGGCTCGTCACTGTGACGTCGACCTGGGTCCCCCCGGCGCCGGCGGGGGCGGCCACGGTCAAGCGGGTGTCGGGACTGGCGGGGTCGTGGCTCAGCGTGGTCACGGTGGTGGCGCCAAAGCTCACCGCCGTTGCCGCCCGCAGGCCGTAGCCGCTGACGGTCACCGTGGTGCCCGCCGGGCCGCTGGCCGGGGACACGGCGGTGACGATGGGCCGGGGGGTGTAGAGGTCGGTGGCGGCCGCCTCGGTCACCAGCACCTTGCCGCAGTTGGCCCCGCAGGCCGAGGCCGGCCCCGCGGCTAGGGGGATGGGGTAGCCGGTGGGGTCGGCGGTGGTCCCCCCGGCCCGAAGCCAGGTCCCGCTTGCGGGGTCGTAGAGCTCGGCCCCGGTGTGGGTCACCCCTCCGGCGGTGGACAGGACCTTGCCCGAAGCGAGCACGGCCGTGCCCGACGGGCCCGCCACCCGGCGACTGGCGATGGCCGCCCAGCGGGCGGTGGCGGGGGCGGCGGGGTCGTAGAGCTCGGCGGTGTTGGTGAAGGTCCCCCACGACGAAAATCCCCCCGAGACCAGGACCTTGCCGCACCACCCCGGGGGCGTGGTGCCCGTGCAGGCGGGGCCGTCCAGGAGGTCGGCGGCGTGGGACAGCCGCCCCTGGACCATGTTGGCCCCCGCCCCCACGCCCGCGGCCGACCACAGGCCGCTGGCGGGGTCCCACAGCTCGGTGGAGGTCATGCCCGGGTAGTTGGCGACGACATCGGGGCTGACCCCCCCGGCCACCAGCACCTTGTTGCAGTAGGAGGGGGGCGACCCGCCCCGGCAGGCGGGCCCGGTCAAAAGGGTGGCGGTGTGGCCGAACCGCCCGGCGAGCAGGAACCCCGTCGCCGTCCACGACCCCACACCCGCGGCGCCGTTGGGGTCGAAGACCTCCGCCGAGGGCAGCCCCGGGTCCTCCGGCGCGCACCGGTCCACGCAACCGCCCGTCACCAGCACCCTGCCGTCGGCCAGCAGGGTGGCGGTGTGCTCAGTCCGAGGCCCCAGCATGGATGCGGTCTGCGACCACGTCCCCGAGGCCGGGTCGTAGAGGTAGGCGGTGGCCACGGCCTTGGTGGTCGTCGGATCCTTCCCGCCCGCCCGCAGCACCTTGCCGTTGCCCAGCAAGGTCAGCTTGACGCCGTCGCCCACCCCGCAGCCGCTGCAGGCGCCCGTGGCGCCCCAGGTGCCCGTCGCCGGGTCGTAGAGGTGGGCCCCTCCCCCCGGGCCGGCCTTCACCGACAGCACCTTGCCGTTGGCCAGGCGCACCATGGACGCCCCGCAGGTGGCCGCCGGGCACGCCCCGGTGGGGGTGAAGATGCCCTCGCCGTAGACGAAGCGCGACCCCAACGAGCTGCCGCCGCCGTCGGTGACCGACACGTATGCCGCCCCACACCCGGGACAGGCGGGGCTGACGGCGGTGATCTGGGTGGACGAGTCGATGCTGAACCGGGCCGCCGGGGTCGTGCCGAACCGCACCTGGGTCACCCCGGCAAAGGTCGAGCCCGCCGCCGCGGTGAGCATCACCGCCGTGTCGCCCGTGGTTGGTCCGCCCCGAGGCGTCACCCCCGCGATGACCGGGACCTCCCGGTTGGGGTCGAGGCGAACCAGGAAGGCGTTGTACCCCACCGAAGAAGGCGGGGTGGGCTGGTAGGCGTTGGTGGTGGTGGGGAAGTCGTCGCCGCTGTCGCTGCCTACAACGAACACGTCCGGGTTGGAGGCCGCCCCGCCGGCCAGCGCCAGGCCCTCGACCCCCTGCCCACCCACGAACGTCGCGTAGACGAGGCCCGGCGCCCCCCCCACCGCCGGGTCGAACTGGGCCACGAACGAGCCACCGCGGTGGGGCGCCGCCGGCCGGATGACGGGGAAGTCCTCGGATGGCTCGGCTAAGCCCCCCACGGTCACCCTGCCGCCCGGGCCCACGGCGATGGCCTGACCTACCTGTCCGTTGTCAGAGGTTCCCCCCAGGTAGGTCGAGTAGAGCAGCGACGCCGCCCCCGCTGCGCTGGTGTTCACCTTGGCGACGATCACGTCCGACCCCCTGCCCCCGTTCTTGGTGGCGTCGTAGGGGTTGGCCGTGGGGAAGTCGCTCGACCAGCTCTTCCCCGTGACGTAGGCGTTGCCCGAGCCGTCGGCCGCCACTGCAATCCCGAAGTCTCTGTCGTTCCCGCCCAGGTAGGTGCCGTAGAGCAGGCCCCCCGCCCCGGCGACGGCGGGGTCGATCTTGGCCAGGAAGACGTCAGCCAGT
>JBHENM010000301.1:0-2769 GCA_046262035.1 Acidimicrobiales bacterium
CTTGGACGCGTCAACACACTGCCCCTTCGACTTGTTGGTCCTCATCGAAGAGGCTCGGATCGGGCCGATCGACCTTGATTCGCAAGCCTTTCCGGCGTCCGGAGCGCACGTGGACGGCTTGGAGCTCGCCGCGCTTTACGCGCTGCAACACCGTCTGGCGGGAGACGCCGAGCGCGAGGGTGGCCTCCAGCATGGGCAGCCACCCCGGCGGGGCCTCCTCCACGAACTGCGAACGCAGGTCGTCGGTGACGCGGATGCGCCACGGGGCGCCGGGCGTCAGCTGTTCGCCGGCGATGAAGCCGTCGCCCAGCCAGCGGTGCACGGTGGAGGGAGCCACTCCCAGGACCTTGGCCGCGTTGACGATGGTGACGAGCTCGCCGTCGGGCTCATCGGTCGCCGGCTGGTGGCGGGCGATGCCCCACGAGCCCCGCAAGGAGCTGACCCTGCCTCTGGTGAATCGCTCGCCGGTGGCGGTACGACGTCCCTGGCGGTTCAGGATGCCGGCGATGGTGGCGTCGGGGTAGTGGACGGCCAGGCGGCGCATGAGCTCGACGGTGTCCTCGTCGGTGCGGATGGGCGGCTGGGACCGGGGCAGGGCCACGACCAGCTCGGTGATCGCCCCGCCTCGCCAGCGCATGGTCAGCTCGGCTCGGTGCGCGTCGCGCTCGACGTTGACCACCACCTCCTCGACCAGGGTGCGCAGCAGCTCCTTGCGGTCCCGGTCGGTGGTCGAGGGCGCCGACCACACCCTGCCCACGTCGGTGCCCAGGGCGGTGATGGCCTGGAGCTGCTCGGCGCTGAGGGCGCCCGGCCGGGAGCGCTCCCGACGGGCCAGCTCGGCCTCCGCTGCGCCGAGGGCGGCCAGGGCCTTCTCCCACTCGGCTTCCAGCCCCCGGGCAACCAGGCGGTTGTCAGGATCGACGGCCATGTAGCGCCGTTCGGCCCGCTGGGCTTGATAGCGGGCCCGCTCGACCTCCCGGCGCCACTGGGCCAGGGCGGCGTCTCGGTCGTCGGTGACGGCTTGGGCTGCGGCCAGCGATGCCTCGATGCCGGCCGGGGCGACGGCGGCCAGGAAGGCGGCGGCCACGGCGGTGTCGATCTGGACGCCGCCGACGGTCAGGTGGCTGACGCCCCGGCCGGCGAGCAGTTCGCGGCCGGCACAGTGATAGCCCTGAGTAGAGCGGGCGCCCTGGTAGTGCACGGCCAGTCGCCTCCCGCAGTCCGAGCAGGTGGCGACGCCCTGCAGCAGCGCCGAGCCCTCCCGCACCGCTCCGCCGGGCTCATGGGCCCGGGGCCGGGTGTTGGCCCCGATGCGGGCCTGGTTGGCCTCCCAGGTGGCCCAGTCGATGTAGCCGGGATGGTGGTCCACGATCAGCACCTCCCAGGCGTCGCGGCCCAAGCGCCGGGCCCGGGTGCGTCCCCGGCCGTCGCCGTCGACGAACCGCTCACGGCGGGTGCGCCCATAGACATAGGCGCCAGCGTAGGAAGGATGCGTCAGGACGCGGTGGACCGCGTTGTAGGTGGGCGCCACCCACGCCAGCTCGGCGCCGATGACGGTGGACTGCAACGGGAACGACAGCCCCTCGCCCAGCAGCCACAGCCACACGGCCCGCACCGAGCCCGACTCGGCGAAGCGCTCGAACACGGCGCCGACCACGCCCCGCACGGCCTCGTCGGGGTGCAGCCGGATCTCGCCCTCTTCCTCGCCCCACACCAGCCCGACGGGCAGCCCCCGGCGCAGCTCGCCCCGGGCCGCCTTGTTGCGGATGCCACCGTTGAGCCGGGCCCGCAGCACGTGCAGCTCGGCCTCGCTCATGGTGCCCTTCAGGCCGAGGACCAGGCGGTCGTTGAAGCCGGCCGGATGATAGAGGCCGTCGCCGTCGCCGATGAGGGTGTTGGTCATCCCGCACAGGTCCAACAGGCGATACCAGTCGGCGTTGTTGCGGGCCAGGCGGGACACCTCCAGGCCCAGCACCAAGCCGACGTGGCCGAGGGCGACCTCCGCGGTCAGGCGGGCGAAACCCTCCCGGGCGATGTTGCCCGACCCGGACAGGCCGAGGTCCTCGTCGATCACCGTCACCGAGGCGCGCTCCCAGCCAAGCTCGACGGCCCGGTCGACCAAGGCGTACTGGCGGTCGGTCGACTCCCGGTTGCGTTCCAGCTGCGACGCCGTGGACTGGCGGACGTAGACGACGGCCAGGCGACGCAGATGCGACTGCTGGAGCTTCTCGCTCATGGCCTGCTCCGATCTGGACGTCCACCGGCGGCCTCCCGGACTTCAGTCACGCTTCTCCTTCCCGTCGTCGATCGAGCGGGCCATCAGCCGGGCCAGCGTGGCGATGACTGCCACGCGCTCCTCCGGCGCCAGCGACTCCCACATCGCGCCCGGCGGGGCCGGGCTCTCGGTAATCTCCAGGCTCAATTGCACGGACAACCTCCTCCTCGAGGGTCGGCCGATCTTCCCGGCCGGCCGTGTCGAGGCGGTGGATCAGTCCGCCGACCACCGCGGCCGCGTGAAAGAGGTCTGACACCGAGCCGAGCGTGCCTGCTCCCGGCTGGTGATCAGCTGCGCCGCCGAGGTCCGTCCACGACGCCGGGATCAGGCTCTTGGAGCCATCCGGCAGGACCAGGCACAGCTCAAGGGTGCCGTGACGGCGCATCCACCCCAGCACGTCCAGCTCCCGGCCTTCAAAGGGATGGCGGGGACGAACGACCCGCACCGTCGACGGGAGGTCCCGGAGGTGGGCAGTGTGTCGCCTACTCGTTCGG
>JBHENM010000302.1:0-12208 GCA_046262035.1 Acidimicrobiales bacterium
CGACGGGACTCGAACCCGCACGGGCGGTCGACCAGTACCCGGTTAGCAACCGGGATCCTCATCCGGCCGGATCCCTTCCATGTATGGCCTCGCCAGCACGATTCGAACGTGCGACCTCCGCCTTCGGAGGGCGGCGCTCTCTCCCCTGAGCTACGGCGAGCTGGCGTCGACGGCAGGGGTCGAACCTGCACCCTCCGGCTTCGTAGACCGGTGCCCTCTCCATTGGGCCACGTCGACATGCGCGCCACCGACGGGACTTGCACCCGCGACCTCCGGCTTGACGGGCCGTTGCTTCCACTGGCTGAGCTACGGCGGCGTGACGTGCGCGCCCTGGGCCTCGAACCCAGTCTGCTCCGGGGTAAGAGCCCGGTGCCCTACCTGTCAGGCGTGACGCGCGTACGTGGGTCGGAGAGGAATCGAACCTCCTGTGTCGGAAAGACGGCTGGATTACCGCCAGCTGCGCCCCATGGCGCGACCGACCCATGCGGGACCACATGAGAAATGGTCCCGGCGACGATGCTTCTGCAGTTGTCAATGTGCTGGTGCCGGATCGGTGACCCGGCGCGAATGAGCAGGCCCGGAAGGTGTCGAACCTCCGGCCGTCGGTTTTGGAGACCGCGGCGCCACCAGTGGCTCGAGCCCAGGAAAAACAGGCGCATGACGTGGTGCGCCCAGGTTTGACGGTGCGGTGCGAGCGACGGAGCGCCAGCTACCAGCGGATGACGGATCGGCCGGTATTCCCGGCCTTCCGACTACCCAACTGGACCTCATCGAGGAACCTGTCGGGCTGGCACGCGTACGCGCCGAGGCTCGACAGGACTGTGCCCCGGAGCATCGTTTCGGCGAGCAATATGCGTTCCATGGACATCGATAGTACCCATTCGGCGGAACGTGTCAACGGATTATCGAGAAAAAAGCGCGGACTCAGCCCGCAGTCGCAGCCCGTCCTTGTGCAACCGCCGGACGATCCTGAGCTCGCGGGCGTCAGGACCTTGTTCGTCGGTGCCCGGCACCTCGAGGATGGCCGGCAGCCCTTGCAGACGGGGGTGGCCGAGCAGGGAACGAAACGCCTGCCTGCCGATCGTCCCTCGACCGACGTTCTCGTGGCGGTCGAGGCCGGCGCCCCGCCCCACCTTGGAGTCGTTGACATGGAGGCAGGCGAGACGGTCGAGGCCAACCGTGCGGTCGATGTGACCCACCAGCGCATCCGCGGCGTCCAACGTGGCGAACGACATCCCCGCCGCCCACGCATGCTGGGTGTCGAGGCAGATACCCAGTCTCGGGTCGCCCCCCGCGCCCTCGATCACCCTGGCCAGCTCCTCGAACGAGCGACCGACCGTCCCGCCCGCACCGGCGGTGTTCTCGAGCAGGAGCGGGCAGTCGACCTGGTCGAGGGCGCCGCGGATGCCGGCGGCGATGGCGCCCAGCCGGGCGTCCAGGCCTGCCCCCAGGTGGCTGCCGATGTGGATGACCAGCCCCGAGGCGCCCATGGCCCCCGCGGCGCACAGGTTCTCGCCCAGGCAGGCGCAGGACTTGTCGTAGATCTCCGTGTTCGAGGTGCCGAGGTTGATCAGGTACGGCGCGTGGCAGACGACGCCCCGGACCACGGTGCTCGCCGGCCAGGCCTCGGCGAAGGCCGCGGCCCGCGCCGGATTGCCCTCCGGGAATCGCCACTGCCTCGGGCTCTGGGCGAACACCTGCATGACCTGGGCGCCCATGGCCTCGGCCCGGCGCAGGGCGGCCAGGAGGCCGCCCGCCTGTTTCACCTGGGCGCCGAAGAGCACCCCGCATTGTGCATTGCGCTGGGCGGGTCAGCCCTTGACCGCCCCCATGGTGAAGCCGGCGATGAAGCGCCTGAGAAAGGCGTTGAAGACGAGGGCGATCGGGATGGCGACGAGGAGGGTGGCGGCCTGGAGCGACTGCCAGAAGAACACGTCGCCCCTGACCAGCTCGGTGGGCACGCCCACGCTGATCGTCTTCTGGCTGGTCTGGGACACGAAGGCGAGGGCGTAGATGAACTCGCTCGCCGCGAGGGTGGCCGAGAACACCACCACGGCCACCATGCCCGGGAACGAGAGTGGCAGCACGGTGCGCACGAACGCACCCAGGCGGCTGTAGCCGTCGACCATGGCCTGCTCCTCGATGTCCCGCGGGATGCCCTTGAAGAACCCCATGAGGAGCCACACCGAAACGGGGATGGTGATGGTCGGATAGAGGACGACGAGCGCCCATCGTGAGTCCTGGAGCCCCAGGTAGGACACCACGCGGGAGAGGGAGATGAATAGCAGGGACGGCGGGATCAGGTAGACGAGGAAGATGGCGATCCCCATGGCGCCGCCCCAGCGGAGGTTGAGCCGGGCCAGGCTGTAAGCCGCGGGAAGGCTGGCGGCGAGGGTGATGGCCACCACCAGCACGGCCACGACCACCGTATTGACCACGAAGGTGTTGAAGGCAGTGCCCTCGAACAGCAGCCGGACGTGCTCGAACGTCGGCTCGATGTTGAAGATGAAGGGGTTGTGGTTGCGGTTGTACAGGTCCTGGTCGGCCTTGAAGGCGGTGATGAGCGACCACACGAAGGGGAAGGCGGCGAACAGGGTGGAGCCCACCACCAAGGCGTAGAGGCCGGCCCTGCTTCCCCGCCTGCGCCGGCGCATCGCCGCCGCGTCCACTACATCACCTCCATCTTCCGCACCGACCTCAGGATGAGGACGGCCATGGTCAGAAGGAGCGGGAACAGGAAGAGGGCGATGGCCGCCCCCTGGGCCAGGTCGCCACCCTGGATGCCCCGGAAGAACGCCCACGTGGGGAGGATCTGGGTGGCGTCCACCGGCCCGCCGCGGGTGAGCACGAAGACGACGCTCATGTCGGTGAAGACCAGCACCGCCCCGAACAGAGTGGCCACAGCCGTGACCGGGAGGGTGAGGGGGATGGTGATCTCGAACAGCTTCCGCCAGAACCCGGCCCCGTCCACCTCGGCCGCGTCGTTGATGTCCTGGGGGATGGCGGCCAGCCCGGCCATGATGATGACCGCGGCCAGCGGGACGATGCGCCAGACCTGCACGGCGATGACGGAGGCCATGGCCAGCGTGGAGTTGCCCAGCCAGTGCAGGTTGCCGTCGATCAGCCCGAGCCACCGCAGGGTCCAGTCGATGGGGCTGAACAGCGAGTCGAGCAGCCACAGCCAGGCGATGGCGGCGAGCGGAACCGGAGTGGTCCACGGCAGGAGGATCAGGAAGCGGACCAGCCACTTGCCCCGGAAGTCGCGGGTGAGCACGAGGGCCAGGGTCTTGGCCAGGAGCAGAACCAGCACCATGGTGACGACGGTGATGAACAGGCTGTTGGTGAGGGACCGGCGGAACACGGGGTCGCGCAGGACGGCCCGGAAGTTGCGCAGGCCGACGTAGTCGAAGCTGGGGTCGCCCACGGTGACGTCGCTCAGGCTGTAGGCGATGGCCAGGAAGAAGGGGACGGCGACGAGGGCGACGATGTAGACCACGGACGGCAGGAGCATGAGGGGGGCGAGCGCGCCGTCCCGGTCGAACAGGAACCGGCGCCGGCGGACGGACGTCTCGCGTTGAATGTCGCTCAGAGCCGCCGCCGGTCGGTGCGGGCCCCAGTGGCCGGGTCGAAGAACCGCAGGTCGGCGCCCCGAATGACGAACTCGTGCGTCTGGTCGGGCGGGACGTGGTCGGACACGGTCGCCGGCAGCATGGCGATGACCCTCGTCTCCTCGCCCAGCGTGTCGACGGTTCCCACCAGATGCCGCTCCGACCCCAGGTACTCCACCCGGTGGACGTGAAAGGGAACGGAGACGGCCCCGTCGTCGGCCTCGACCACGCCCTTGGGCAGCAGGCTCTCGGGCCGGAAGCCGACGAGGACGTCCTCCCGCTTCACCATGTTCATGGGGGGAGAGCCCAGGAACGTGGCCACGAAGGTGTCGGCCGGGTCGTGGTAGACGTCGAGGGGCGTGCCCAGCTGGCGGATCTTGCCCTCCGACATGACCGCGATCCGGTCGCCCAGGCCCATGGCCTCCACCTGGTCATGGGTCACGTAGATCGTGGTCGTGCCGATCTTGTCCTGGAATTGCTTCAGGTCGTCGCGGGCGGTGGCCCGCAGCTTGGCGTCCAGGTTGGAGAGGGGCTCGTCGAGGAGGAAGACGTCGGGCTCCCGCACCAGGGCCCGGGCCAGGGCCACCCGCTGGCGCTCGCCCCCCGAGAGGTGCCGGGGACGGCGGTCGAGGAGCCGGGTGATGCCCAGCAGTTCGGCCGCCCACTCGACCTTCTTCATCCTCTCGGCCGGCTCCAGACCCTGGGCCTTGAGGGGGAAGTCGATGTTCTTGCGGGCCGTTTTGTGGGGGTAGAGGGCGTAGCTCTGGAACACCATGGCGATCTTTCGGGCCCGCGGGGGCAGGCCGACCATGGGCTCACCGCCGATCAGCACCTCGCCCGACGTGGGCTGCTCGAGCCCGGCGATGAGGCGCAGGAGCGTCGTCTTCCCGCAGCCGGACGGGCCCAGGAGGACCAGGTACTCGCCTTCGCCGGTGGCGAGGTCGAGGTCGTCGACCGCTGCCGAGGCGTTGCCATCGAACCGCTTGGTGAGGTGGCGGACCTCGACGATCGCCATCCGGTGAGCTACCTCCCGCCCACCAGGCCCCGTTCACGCCAGCGGTCAAAGATCGGCTTGATCTGGTTCTCGGCGTCGATGACGGCGTCCCTCGGGCTCAGCTCGCCGCGCGCCGCCTTGGCCATCATCTTGGGGATGATGAAGGTGTCGAACACCTCGCCGATGGCGGCGTTGGCCGGGCCGGGGTGGCCCAGGGTGGTGCTCCACCTCTCGGCGTCCTTGAGGAAGGCCAGCTTGTTGGCCGGCTTGGAGCCGAAGGGGTCGTTGTCGAGCCATGTCGGCAGCTCGGGCACGGGATCGGGAAAGGCGGGGAAGGTGTACAGCTCGCTCTCGTAGGTGACCTGGGAGTAGTTGTTCACCAGGGCGATGATGAACTCCTTGGCCGCGTCCGGGTTCCTGGCGTGCTTGGGGATCACGTAGATGGGGATGACGTGCTCGCTGGCCAGGCCGAGGCCGGTGGGGCCCTTCAGCGGCGGAGTGAAGAACACGTCCTCGGCCACGTCGGGGTTGGCCGTCTGAGCCGTGCGGTAGGCGGAGATGGAGTTGAGGATGTAGGAGAGGTTTCCCGCGATCAGGCCCTGGTTGTTGGATGCCGCGTTCCAGGCGAAGACCTCGTCGGTCATGGTCGCCCTGAACAGGCGGGTCATGAAGTCGACGGCCTCGATCGTCTGCGGCGAGTTGAGGACGACGTTCTCCCGCTCGTCCTGGACGGACCCTCCGAACGACCAGAGGAGAGCCCGAGCGGCCATGTTGGAGTCAAGCTCGTTGGACATGCCGATGCCCAGCTGGATCCCCCGCTCCTGCTTGATCCGGCCCCCGGCGTCGAGAAGGTCCTGGTAGGTGGAGGGGCCGTTGGGCATGCCCACCGGCTCCCACAGGCTCCGCCGGTAGTCGCCCGGGTCGGGCACCCAGCCGTGGCAGAACCCGTAGAACTTGTTGGTCGTGGGGTTGAACGTGCTCCTCCGGCACAGGTCGAGCTGCTTCCCATAGAGGCGCTCGGCTTCCTGGTTGATGTCGGTCAGTTCGAGCACGCTGGGCTCGAAGGCAGAGGGGGGTGACAGGAACTCGATGAGGTCGTGACCCGCGCCGGCCGAGAACTCGGATGCGGCCGCGGCCGGGATGTCGGCCAAGCCGATGTGGTCGACCGTGACGTTCACCCCGAACTGGCGTCCCCATTCGGCCGCGAAGGGGTCGAACCACCGGTCGTGGCGAGGGACGAAGTGACTCCACTGGAGGATCTTCAGGTCGCCCGAGATCCGCCTGGACGGCTGCGCCAGCGACGTCGTGACGCCGCTGGGCCTGTCCCCGGCGTCGTCGGCGGACTTCCCGCAGGCGGCGAAAAGGGCGAGCCCGGCCGAGGCCTCCAGGAACCGCCGTCGTGAGAACCCTGACTGCTGGCTGTTTCCGTCCACTGGCTGTGTCCTCCCGGGGTGCTCGGGCTCCTGGGGACGTGCGGCGCTGAGTGCGAAGGGAAGGTACACCCGGCTCGCTCGCGAAACGAGGGGCAGGGGGAGGCACTCAAGGTTTTCCGGCGGATGGCCGAAACCGGCACGGGTGCGCCGCTTCGTCGTCCTCGTCTTCGCCCTCACGTGCACGATCACGACCGACGTCGCCGCCGCCGTCGCCGCCCCGCCCGACCAGGTCCAACGGGGGAACAGCCCTCGTGGGGAGGTGCTCGACGGTCTCGTCCGGCCCGCGTCCGGGCCCTGCCGGGGGACGTTCGAGCTCGCCCACAGGGACAGGTCGGGCCAGGCCCTGTGCACCCACGGGCCGGATCCCGCGCCCGACGGCGTCGACGTCCGCCAGCGTCGGGGTCCCGATCCTGCCCTGGCCGCCGCCGGTACTTCCCCGCTGTCGGGAACGGCCGCAGCCGTGGACGGGGTGGGGTGCTACGGAACCGGCAGCGACGGCTACCGGGTGCACCTGATCTACGCCCGAGCCTCGAACGTGACCGACCGTTACGCCTCGTTCGCGGCGTCGTTCGGCCAGTGGGCGGCGGACGTCGACATGATGGTCAACGCCTCGGCGGCCGAGACCGGCGGCACCCGGCACGTGCGCTTCCTGACTGACCCGTCCTGCAACCCGATCATCGACCGGGTG
Source organism: Acidimicrobiales bacterium (assembly GCA_046262035.1). Lineage (GTDB taxonomy): Bacteria > Actinomycetota > Acidimicrobiia > Acidimicrobiales > AC-14 > JBHENM01. The sequence goes on from JBHENM010000302.1 coordinate 6,724, forward strand.
ACGTTCTCGACGACGGGCGACGACAACATGAGCAACACGATCTCCGAGCTGCGGTCCCAGGGCTACAACCGCTCCGACCGGAAGTACCTGGTCTGGGTGGACGCCAACGTGTACTGCGGGATCGCCCAGGTGTACTGGGACGACAGCCAGAACCCGGCCCCGGGCGCCAACTACAGCAATGGCCACCCCCAGGTCGCGGGTGAGGTGGCGCGGGTGGACAACGGCTGCTGGGGCTTCGGCGGATCGGTCGAGGCCCACGAGCTCATGCACAACCTGGGCGGAGTGCAGACGTCGGCGCCCAACTCCACACCCTCCAACCACTGCCGGGACGAGTCCGACCGCATGTGCTACGTCGACGGTCCCGACGTCACCATGGAGAGCCGCTGCCCTTCGAGCCACGAAAGCCGCTTCGACTGCAACCACGACGACTACTTCCACACCAACCCTCCCGCCGGCAGTTACCTGGCGACCCACTGGAACACGGCCAGCAGCGTCTTCCTCGCCAGCTCTGCGGGAGGCCTGCCGCCCCCAGCGTCGACGACCACCGCGGCACCGGTCTCGGCGGAGCCAGGGGACCCCATCGCCGTCAGCGCCACCGGCGCCCAACCGAGCGTGGCCTACGGATTGAGGATGGCAGGGACGGCCGCGAGCTGCGGGACCGGCCTCCGGCTCGGCGCGGCAGTGAACTCCGACGCCACGGGCAGCATCCCCGCCACCACCAGGATCATCCCGACCGTGGCCACCTCCGGATTGCGGTACCTCTGCTTCGTCCGCCAGTCGGACGCGACTCAACTCACCGCTCCCACGGCGCTGACCGTGGTCTGACCCGGAGCGCCGCAGGCTTGAGCCCTCGCCGGCGCGGCGAGACTCTGGGCGTGGCCCTCACCCTGAGCGTGCTGGATCAGTGCCCGGTCCCCGCCGGGTCGAGCGCGACGGACGCCCTGACGGCCAGCGTCGCCCTGGCCGTGGCCGCCGAGGCGCACGGCTATCGCCGATACTGGGTCGCTGAGCACCACAACACGGCCTCACTGGCCAGCCCCAGCCCCGAGATCCTGGTGGCTGCGGCGGCGGCTCGCACGACGTCGATCCGCGTGGGTTCAGGAGGAGTCCTCCTTCCCCACTACAGCCCCCTGAAGGTGGCCGAGAGCTTCCGGATGCTGCACGCCCTCCATCCCGGCCGCATCGACCTCGGCCTCGGGCGCCACCCGGGCACCGACCCCCTCACCGAAGCGGCGCTGCAATACCGGCCGGGAGCGCTGGGCGACGAGCACTTCGCCCAGAAGGTGGTCGACCTCCTGGGCTTCCTCGACGGCGCCCTGGAGACGGACCACCCTTACGCCGGCGTGCGGGCCATGCCCGAGGGGCCGGGTGGGCCCGAGGTGTGGATCCTGGGGTCCAGCAGCCAGGGTGCGGCAGCCGCTGCCTACCTGGGGCTGCCCTTCGCCTTCGCCCATTTCATCACCGCCCAGTTCGGCCCCCAGGTGCTGAACGCCTACCGGAAGGGCTTCACGCCGTCGACCCGTTCGAGCCTGGCGCAGGGATGCGTGGCCGTGGCGGTGGTGTGCGCCGACACCGACGCCGAGGCGCAGCGCCTGGCCACGTCGGCCGCGGTGTGGCACCTGAGACAAGAAGGCCCGGAGCGAGGGCCGCTGCTGCCGCCCGACGAGGCCGCCGCCCTCCCCTTGACCGATGCCCAGCGGTCCCAGGTCGCGCAACGGCGCTCGGGGATGGTGGTGGGGGCGCCCGAGCCCGTGCGCCACCGTCTGGTGGAGCTGGCGGCCGAGTTCGGGGTGGAGGAGCTGGTCGTCCTCACCAACTGCCACGACCCGGAGGCCAGGCTGCGGTCCTACCGGCTCCTCGCCACCGCCTTCGGACTGCCGGCGGGGAAGGGACGGCCGTGAGCGACGACTTCACCATCGGCGTGGAGGAGGAGTTCTCCATCATCGACGCCGTGACCGGCGAACTGCGGCCGCGCGTCCAGCGGTTGCTACCGGGGGCAAAGGCCCTCCTCGGCGACGACGTGCAGGCCGAGCTGAACCTGTCCCAGATCGAGACGGGGACCTCGGTGTGCGCCACCCTGGCCGAGGTGAGGGTCGAGTTGCAGCGCCTGCGCCGGCGGCTGGGAGAGGCGGCCGAGCAGGAAGGCAGTCGGGTGGTGAGCGCCGGAAGCCACCCCAACGGGCGGTGGCAGGAGCAACCCGTCAACCCCGACAAGGAGCGCTACCGCCACCTCGAGGAGGACTTCCGCCTGACCGCCCGCCAGCAGCTGGTGAGCGGTTGTCACGTCCACATCGGCCTCGCCGACCCGGACCTGGCCATCGCCGTCCTCAACCGCTGCCGCACATGGCTGAGCCCGCTGGTGGCCCTGGCCGCCAACTCGCCGTTCTGGATCGGCGTGGACTCCGGCTACGCCAGCTACCGCACCATGGTGTGGTCGCAGTGGCCGACGACGGGGATGCCCGAGCCGCTGGCGGACAGGGCCGCCTATGACCGTCTGGTGGAGGACCTCACGGGCCTGGGGGTGATCGACGACGCCACCTTCCTCTACTGGGACGTCCGGCCGTCGGCCCGCTACGACACCCTCGAGTTCCGGGTCACCGACGCCTGCTCCACTGTCGAGGAGGCGGTCATGGTGGCGGGGCTGGTCAGGGCCCTGGCCCGCACGTGTGCCACCGAGGAGGAGTCGGGCTCGGCCCCCCCGTCGGTCCGGGGGGAACTGGTGCACGGGGCCAAGTGGCGGGCCGCCCGCTACGGGCTGGACGGCGAGCTGGCCGATCTGTCGGCAGGAGGCAAGGCCCCGGCGGCCGAAGTGATCGCCCGGTTCCTCGACCACCTCCGCCCAGCGCTCGACGAGCACGGGGACTGGGAGGAGGTGCAGGGGCTGGTCGACCAGACTCTGCGCGCCGGCAATGGCGCCTCGAGGCAGCGGGCCGCCTTCGCCCGTACCGGTGACCTCAAGGCTGTCGTCGACCACCTGGTGTCCGAGACGGCGGGGGGCGCGGCCGAGCGGCCCGGTCAGGTTCGGTAGACGGCGGCTCGCCACTCCCGGTCGAGGGGGACGGTCGACAGGACCTTGGCCGCGGCTAGCAGCCAGGCCACGATCTCGTCGTGCCCCACCGACGGGGACACCGCCACCACCAGCCCCCGCTTGGAGTGGTCCTGGAGCACGACCCAGCCCTTGGGCACGCCGCGGCCCGTTTCCTCCAGACGAGCACGCGCTCCCGGCCCGGCGCCGTGCTGGATGCCGATGGTCGGCGGCTCCGGCCGGCCGCCCTTCGCCGTCCCTGGCGTCCAGGTGGCCAGCGGCACGTCCGGGCCGCGGCCGGAGAGAAGGGCAGCCAGGCCCGTTCGGGGCGGAGGTAGGTCGTCCACGTTGATGGCCGGCTCGAAGTTGATCCAGCCGTTCCCGTCCTCGCCCAGCGCGGACATGGGCACGAGCACGGCGCCGAGATCGTCGGCCGTGAACTCGACGTAGTCGGGAGGGTCGGTCTTCACACGGGGGGCGCCGGGGGCTGATAGCCGGCAGGCCCGATCCGTCCCAGCATCCAGGCCGCCACCTCCTCCAACCGCACCCGCACGAAGCCGCCCCGGGTCGGGACCGAACGCCCATCGGTGCCGACCAGGTGGGCGTCCCTGAGGTGCAGGAAGGCGGGCAGGACGGTGTCCTCGGTCGGGTCGCCGGCCGCTTCCCGTTCCGACGCCGAGGGATAGACCTGGGCCCCCATCATGCGGATGACCTCCCCGAAGTCACCGGCCTTGCCGGTGTCGTCCAGCGAGCGGGCCAGCCCTTCGAACCAGGCCCGGGCCCCGATCAGCTGCCCGGTGACCCAGCCGCCGCCGATGACCAGGGAGAGGCCGAGCTCGCCCAGGGTCCCCTGGTTGGCCAGGTTGACGAACGAGGCCAGCATCAGGTCCCGGTACGGCTCGTCGACTCCCTCGGCCACGTCCCGACGATAGGCGGCGTCTCGGCGGTCCGGGGCTTTGCCCGTCACGCTCACGCCGGGTCGAAGCGGAACAGCCCTCCACCCAGGTTCAGGAGGTACAGCTCGCCGGCGGTGTCCTCGCCGAAGGACGCGATCGAGAACCCGGAGCCGCCGGTGGCGTCGGCCACGCCCTCGAGGTCGAGCTCCCGCTGGTCCGCCGCCTCGCCGTCGGATTCGACCAGGCCCCAGATCTTGCCCGTGCAGGCGTCCCCGTACAGGTACACGCCGCGAAGGGCCGGCACCCGACGTCCCCGGTAGACGTACCCCCCGGTGACAGAGCAGCCGTCGTCGCGGCCGTACTCGAAGATGGGGAGGATGCCACCGGGAGGGTTGGAACCCTTGACCCGGGCCGTCCCTTCCAGAAGGCTCCATCCGAAGTTGGCGCCGGCCGGGCTGCCCGCGGCCAGGAAGTCGATCTCCTCCAGCCGGTTCTGGCCCACGTCGGCGATCCACAGATCACGCGTCTCCCGGTCCCAGGTGAACCGCCACGGGTTCCGCAGGCCGTACATCCAAATCTCGGGCCGGGCCCGGGAGCGGCCGACGAAGGGGTTGTCGGAGGGGACGGTGTAGGGGGCGCTCCCGGAGGGTTGGGGATCTATGCGCAGCAGCTTGCCCAGCAGGTCGCCCAGGTCCTGCGCCCGGTTGTCGGGGTCGTTGCCGCTCCCCCCGTCGCCGAGGCCGATGTAGAGCTTGCCGTCGGGCCCGAACACGACCTCACCGCCGTTGTGATTGGCGAAGGGCTGCTCCACGGCCAGGAGCTCCCGCCGGGAGCCGGGATCGGCCCTGCCGCCGGCGAAGGCGTACTCCACAACCCGGGTGTCCCCCTCACGGTTGGTGTAGTTGACGTAGAGCTTGGAGCCGTCGGGCGAGAAGGTGAGGCCGAGGAGACCCTGCTCGGTCCCGTTCGACACCTGGGAGCTGATATCCAGCACCGCGCTGGACTCGACGGCGCCGGGATTGGCCGTCTGGCCCCTCGGCACGAGGCGAACCCGACCCGTCTTCTCGGCCACGTAGATCCCGTCGTCGCCGGGACGCACGGCCATGGCCGTGGGCTGGGTCACGTCGGCCACCAAGGTCAGCCGAGCCCGGGCGTTGGCCAGGTCGGGGGCAGCGGGGGCGGCCGTGGTGGCCGTCTCCCCGTCGGGAGCCGGGGACGATGTGCTGGGCGTGCCCGCGGACGCCGACCCCTGACCCAACTCGCCTCCGTCGTCACCACCCCCGCAGGCGGCGAGCAAGAGGACGACGGCCGCGGTGGCGGCGGTAGCGCGGAGGCGAGAGCGGATCATGGCGGACGTCAACGGAGAGGACGCAACAACCCTTCCTGCACGACGGAGACAACCAGCTCGCCGGCCCGGGTGTAAATCGAGCCTCGGGCGAAACCTCGCGCACCGTAGGCCACGGGGCTGTCCTGCTCGTAGAGCAGCCACTCGTCGGCCCGGAAGTCCCGGTGGAACCACATGGCGTGGTCAAGACTGGCCAGCATCACCCCGGGGGCCGACCAG
>JBHENM010000303.1:0-1334 GCA_046262035.1 Acidimicrobiales bacterium
GTCGCAACCCCGCAGCAAGGTCGCACATTGGGCCAGGTCGCGGCACTGGCAGGCGGCCACGCCCTCCAACAGCAGACGTACGGTCCCGAGCCGCTTGATGAGGGCGTCGACCTCGGGGAGCTTCCTCGCCGCCATCGCTCGCCACGATCCGCTCGGAGCGGTGACCGTCGTCATGCTGTCGAGCAGATCACGCACCTCGGCGAGGGTGAATCCCGCGCGGCGGGCGGTCGTGATCACCACGAGCCGGTCCAGCACCGACGCGTCGTACCGGCGCCGGCCCGAGATCCGGGGAGGGGCAGAAAGCAGCTTGATGTCCTCGTAGTAGCGCAGAGTCGAAGCGGGCACGCCGGAGCGGGAAGCGACGTCGCTGATGCTCAACCCTTCGGCCGACACTAGGCCCACATTAGAGGCCGAAGGCGCTCGCCAACGCGCCGATCCTGCCGGGTGGCCCGCTCACCTCCAGCACCGAGCAGTCACCGTCGTCGATGACTTCCCACCTGGCCCATCCGCAGCAGTCCCGCTCAGCCGCAACGAGGGCGCGAAGGGAGTCGGAAATGCTGGGCTGGCCCCGGAAGCGCACGCGGAACCCGCCCTCGTTCCGCACACCGTCCACCCGGGTCGCGGCGATGGCTTCCCAGGCCGTCCGTCGATCGTCCAGCTCAGCGGCGGACAAGCTGCACCCGAAAACCTCTGGTCGTTGATCCATACGGCCAGCCTGCATCTTCGAGTGCAGTCGAAGTCAAGGGCTATTGCCGGCGGGGGTAGGCACCGAAACATCGATAGGCCCGTGACGAGGGACGGTGCAGGATCCTGAACGCGATGGATCAGTTGAGGGGTTCGAAGCGGGCGTAGCCCGCCCACTCGGTCTCGGGTTTGTCGTCGTGTATCGGCCACAGAACTTCGAGTCCAGGACGACGTCGAGGATGTCGTCGAGCAGGACCAGGCGCCCCGCGTCGGAGCGTACGGCCTCGGCCTGGCGCTCGGCTACCTGGTCGCGGGCATTGGCGTCGGTGGTGGCCAGGACCATGTCGAACAGGCGTACGATCTCGTCGACGATCTCGGTGTGGGCCGCGTCCAACGCGGCCAGCAGGATCGGGTGGCGTCGCTCGGGGGCCATCTTGCCTAAGGCCCTGGGCGTGGAGCGCCGGGCCAGCGTGGCCAGCTGGCGGAGACGCTCAGGCGGGATGGCGCTGAGGTCCAGGCGGTGCGCACCCAGGCCCTCCAGATAGGCAAGCTTGGCCACCTCCAGCTTCACCCACTCGGCCGATGCCGAGGTGGCGCCGTCGTTCAGCCACACCAGGGGGGCCACGCCAAGCTCGAGCGTCACGGGGGCG
>JBHENM010000304.1:0-1832 GCA_046262035.1 Acidimicrobiales bacterium
CTAGGTGGCTGCTGAAGTAGTCGTCTGACCATCCACCGCTCCAGCCGGCCGGTGCTCGACAATCCGGGCATGGCATTGGGTATGGCGACGCTCGACCAGCGCTTCGAGAACCCGAGGGAGCTTCTCGGGGATCGGCTGCGGGGGATCTATCGGCTGTTGGCCGACCACGGCGACACGGCGTTCCCTGACGACTACTTCGCCGATCTGCACAAGGACTCCGTTCGTGGGCGGCCCACCGTGCCGGCCCGGGTGCTGGCCACCACCATGATGTTGCAGGCCCACGAGGGCCTCTCCGACCGCGAAGCGTGTGACCGCCTCGAGCGCGACCTCGCCTGGCAGGCGGCCGCCGGTGTGCACACGGCCTGTGAGGCGTTCCACCCCACGGTGCTGGTGGGCCAGCGCAACCGGCTGCGGGCATCGAGCCGGCCCCGGCGGCTGTTCGAGGACACCAAGGTGGTGGCGAAATCCGCCGGGCTCATGGGACGCCGTGTGCGGGTGCTGGACTCCACGCCCATCTACGACTCGGTGGCCACCCAGGACACCGTCACCCAGCTGCGCTCGTCCATCCGCAAGGTGCTGGCGGCGCTCGACCGCCATCACGGCGAACTGGCCGAGCGGGTGCGGGACGCGCTTCGCCGTGACGACGACTACGCCGGGCCCGGCAAGCCGGCGTGCGACTGGGACGACGCCGAGGCCCGGGAGGCGGTGGTCGACGCCTTGGTGCGTGACGCGCTCGGCGCCCTGGCCGTGCTCGACGGCGAGGTGCTCGACGCCGCGGCGGCTGATGCAGCGGAGCTGCTGGCCCTGGTGGCCGGCCAGGATGTCGACGAGGGCGACGACGAGGTGTTCCGCATCGCCCGGCGGGTGGCGGTGGATCGCATCATCTCCACCGTCGATCCCGAGGCCCGCCACGGCCACAAGAGCCACAACCGCCACTTCGACGGCTACAAGGCGCATCTGTCGGTCGACCCCGACTCCGAGCTCATCGACGAGGTGGTGGTCACCCCGGCAAACGACCATGACGCCACCGCCGTCGACGACTTGCTGGCTCCGGTGGCCGACGAGGAGGACAAGCCCACCGTCATGGGCGACTCGGCCTATGCCGGGGCCGACACCCTCGATGACCTCGAACAGGCCGGCTTCGACGTGAAGACCAAGGTTCCGCCGGCGCACGGACGCGACGGCCGCTTCGGCAAGGACGACTTCGACGTCGATCTGGACAACGACACCGTCGTCTGCCCCGCCGGCCAGATCGTGCCGATCCGCTTCTCGGCCAATGGCGCCGGGCGAGCTGACTTCGCCGGGGCGTGCGCAGCCTGCCCGCTGCGCGAGCGCTGCACCACCTCGGTGTCGGGCCGCTCCGTCACCATCCATCCCAAAGAGGCACTACTTCAGCGGGCCAAGGCCGCTCAGGCCGATCCCGCATGGAAGGAGGCCTACCGCTCCACCCGCCCCAAGGTGGAGCGCAAGATCGCCCACTTCGTCCGGGTCATGTGGGGCGGCCGCAAGGCGCGGGTGCGAGGACGACGACGAGTCGCCACCGACGTCGACACCCGGGCGGCGGCCGTGAACTGGGCGCGCCTGGCCGTCCTCGGCGTGGGCTGCATCGCCGGCACCTGGGCGGCGACACCGGCCTGAGTGTCAACGCGATGGCTGTCTCTCCGACAGACTGCTCCACGGGGACGATCCTCAACGGGATCGCGGCACGCCTCGGTGACGATGCCGCGGCATCGCACGATCGGCTCAGCCATTACGCCGAACAGCTGTCACCCGCTCCCGGCCGCCTGTCCTATCGTCGAAGCGTGAACGGCCCTACTTCAGCAGCCACCTAG
>JBHENM010000305.1:0-3588 GCA_046262035.1 Acidimicrobiales bacterium
TCGATCACCTCAAGTCCGGACCCGAGCAGCTCGGTGGCGGTGTTGATCCGATTGGCCACCTGGTCCGCACGTGCCCGGCGTCCGTCCGTCATGACGCTTAGATACTACCCTTAGCGTCACTCAGGGTGGTGGACGGTCGCTTCGGCTTCTCGCCGCGGCGATAGGGAAGGGAGACGCTGAACTCGAAGTTCGCTACTGCGTTTGGGGAGTCAGGATGCCGCCCTGGGGTGTGCCCATCTTGGTGTCCCTGGTGACGCCGTCCTCGGAGAGGATGCCGGCACGCAGGAACTCCTTCACCAGCGCCACGACACGTTTGTCCCCGACGCGAGCTCGCACCCGGCCCATGAGGGCCCGGTGGTCGATCTCGTCGCAGCACGCCTTGATGTCACCTTCCAGCACCCACTCGTAGTGATTGGAGGCCAGCATGTGGATCTCGGCGATGGCGTCGTGGGGACGACGACGAGGGCGGAACCCGTAGGAGCACGGGAAGAAATCCGCCTCGAAGATGGGCTCGAGGACCAGCTTGAGGCTGGCCTGCACGACACGGTCCCGGGCGGTGGGGACGATGGCTTCATACTGCCTCCTCGTAGGGTGACCGTGCGGTTTCGGGTTGTGGGACAGCCTTGAGATGGACCGATGCTGCGAGCCGTGCCCTGCACGCGGCTTCGATTTCGGCATTGAAGCCAATGAACAAGCGGCCCCCGGCGCCTCGGCGGGCGGCGACGTGGTGACGTCCGATCCAGTAGTAGACGACGTTCGTGCTGATGCCGAGCACGGCGGCGACGTCGGCGACGGTGAGCTCGTGGTCGGCTTGGGGGTCGGTGGTGTCCGGCCGGTGGATGTGGGCTGATCGGGCGACTCGCTGCCGACAGGCCTCTTCGACGCCGGGGCCGAAGGGGATGCACCACTGGTCGTTCAGACCGCGCCGGGCGTCCAGCCATCCCCGGGCGATCCAGTGGATGACGGCGCCGTGGCTGATGCCGGTGCGGCGGGCGACGTCGGCGACGGTGACCTCGCCGGCTTGGAGCAGCCCGGGTGGCGGGATGTGGTGGGAGTGGCGCAGCGAGGCGACGGCATCGTTGTCGAACGGCCGGCCGGCGCCGGTGGTGTAGCCGGCCGCGTTGAGCCGCACGGCGAGCTCGGCATTGGCGAGGTCAGCGAGGCCGCGGGCCAGTTCGATGGCGGCGGGGTCGGTGCGCCGGTAGGCCACGACTGCCAGTCGGCGAGCCACCACGAGCTCGTCGGCGGCGCCGGTGTGCCAACGGAGCCCGATGCGGGCCTTGGCGAAGTCGGGTTCGGGAAGCAGCGTGACATCCGCGATGAGGGTGCGCAGCAGCCGTTTGCGATCACGGGGAGCGGTGCTGGGCGCGTGCCAGAGCGACGACACGTCCGACGTGAGCGCTTCGAGGTCGCCACGCGAGGGCAGCGGTGGGGCCGCGGCCTGAGCCTGGACGAGGACCTTGTCGGCCTCGGCCAGGGCGGCGAGCCGGTCCTCCCAGCGTGACTCCAGGCTGCGGGCCACGAGCCGGTTCTCCGGCTCACAGGCGTGGAAGGCCCGCTCGGCGCGCTCGGCTTCGTAGCGGGCCCGCTCCACCGCCAGCTCGGCGCCACGACTGCGGCGGGCTCGTCGGTCGCACACCTCGTCGGCGGCGGCCAGCGCCAGGGCGACCTCTTCGGGGTTGAGGGCGTCGAGGAGCCGTTCGGCCACAGCCTCGTCGACGGTGGCGGCGGTGATGGACCGGCAGGTGGCCGTGGCCATCTGGTCGGCGCGCGAGGCCGAGCACTCATAGGCGGCGTGGCCGTTGCGGTGATAGCGGGTGGACATGGGCCGCCCGCACGACCCGCAGCTGATGATCCCCTGGCACAAGGCGTGGCCCTCGCGGGGTGGGCGGGCGCCGGCGTTGGTCAGGTTGGCGGCCAAGCGGGCGCCGTTGGCCAGGTAGTCGTCCCAGGTGATGTAGCCCCGGTGGTGGTCGTGGATGACCACCGGCCACCGGTCGCGAGCCAGCTCGACGATCTTGGTCGACACGGCTCCCTCAGGACTGACGACCCGCCGGGAGTGATAGCGGCCGAACACGTAGGTGCCGGCGTAGGCCGGGTTGGCCAGGATGCCGAGGACCCGGGAGTGGGTAAGCCGTCCCCATCGCAGCTGGCCGGCCCACACCCCGCCGTAGGCCCGCAGCGGGAACCGCCGTCCCTTGAACGCTCCCACCACCTGGTAGGCGCTGCCGCCGGAGCGGAAGGCGGCGAACACGTCGGTGACCGCCGCGGCCACCTCGGCGTCAGGGTCGACGACGGTGTCCCCCTCGTCGTCGTAGACGAAGCCGACAGGAAGCGGGAAGCGCAGCGCTCCCCGCTCGGCCGCGGCCCGCTTGGCTCCCTGGAGCCGGCCGGCCAGGAAGTGCAGCTCGGCCTCCGACATGGTGCCCTTCAGGCCGAGCAGGAGCCGGTCGTTGAAGTTGGCCAGGTCGTAGATGCCGTCGGAGTCGACCACCAGGGTGTCGGTCAGGCGGGCCAGCTCCAGCAGGCGGGACAGATCGGCCGAGGAGCGGGCCAGGCGGGACACCTCGAGGCCGAAAATGGCGCCGACCTCGCCCACACACACCCGTCCCACCAGCTCCTTGTAACCCGAGCGGCCGTCCGCCGACCGCCCCGACAGGCCCAGGTCGGCGTCGATCACCTCCACCGAGGACCGGGCCCAGCCCAGGCGCACCGCCTCGTCGGCCAGCGCATACTGGCGGGCGGTCGACTCGGTGTTCTCCCGCACCTGGGCGAGGCTGGACTGGCGGATGTAGATGACGGCAATCCGCTCCAGGTGGGCGGCGGTGATCTTCTCGCCGCCCCTCACCGCCCGCCTCCAGCGCCGAGGCCGCCATGTTGGCCAGCACCGCCACGGCCTCGGTCACGAGGACCACTCAGGCCAGCTTCCCCCGGGCCAGCAACTCGATGTTGATGGCCGAGATCTCCTCCAGGGCGGCCCGCACCCCGGCGGAGACGGCCGCCCCCCGGCGCACCGCCTCCGCCGTCGAGGCGGGGACGTACACCGTGCGGGCCCGGCCTCCCGACCGGGGCAGCACCACGTAGGTGTAGGGCCCGTGCAGCTCGCCCGTCGCACATCGGCATGCCTCCTTGCCGCATCTCCTCCCCTGCTCGACCACCGACCCGGCGATGAGCCCCTCCACGTCGGGAAGAGAGCCGGCCAGGCGCCGCCGCCGGGCCCGCAGCTGTCGGACGGTCACCGAGGAAGGATCGGTCTTGTCTGTCATTGACGTACAAGATCATGCCTGGTCCCGCTTCGCAAGACGCGGATACCCCAGAGCAGCGACCAGCCGGGCCAGCTCGGCCAGGCCGTCAGGGCCAAGACGGTGGGCGAGGGGCCCGGGTGCCCGGTCGGTCCACGCGACCGGGATCGTCACCCGTCCCGCCGGGCCTCCCTCGCAGACCAGCACGAGCTCGGCGCCCGGGCGGCGCCGTTCGAGGATGACGTCGAGGCGCTGCCCGGCGAGTGGGTGGAACGGGTGGGCGACGACGACCGAGTCCGAAGCTGCGCTCGGACGGGACGAGCGGGCCCTATGCGGGGACCGTGGG
>JBHENM010000306.1:0-1600 GCA_046262035.1 Acidimicrobiales bacterium
GTGCCAGCGTCCCCGCCGAGACGACGGCCAACCCGGTGCTACCGGCCACCGCTGTCGTCAGGCCGCGCGGGCGGAGCAGGAGGTAGGCGACGGCCAGGAAGCTCAGAGCCACCGCGGCGCAGATGAACCACACACCGGCGACGGACATGAGCACCGAGATGGTCTCGAGGCTGAAGGCGACGCCCCACAGCAGCCGCCGGCCCTCCCGGACGAGCTCGGCCTCCTCCTCCTCGTAGGGGCGCACCTTGGCCGGGTCCCGGGCGGTGTAGCCGATGTCACGAAGGGTGTCGACGAGGTCCTGGGGCCGGACCTGGGTGGGGTCGTACTCGACCAGGGCCTGCTCATGGGTGAGGCTGACGGCCACCTTGGCCACGCCGGGTCGGCGGCCCAGCGCCTTCTCCAGGGTCCCGGTGCACAGGGAGCAGTGCAGCCCGCCAACACGGGCGCGGAAACGGGCGAGTCCGTCCGGTCCGATCGTCTCGTCGAGCCACCCGGCAGTGGCGTCCTGGTCGTCCGTGCTCGGTGCTGCAAAGGTCATGGCTGCGATTGAACAGCTTCCCGCCGCTGGAAGGTCAACGCCGTTTGCGACATCTCTCGTCTGGGCCTTGACCTTCTAGTCAGCTAGAAGCTCTAGGATCGGGCCCTAGGCCGAGTGTGAAAGCGAGGTTGGCGTGATCACCAGGACGTTTCACGTCGCAGAGATCCACTGCGCGAACTGCGAGAACACCATCCGCACCACCCTGTCCCGCCTCCCCGGGGTCAGCGTGGTCGTGCCCTCGTCTGCGAGCAACGACGTCAAGGTCAGCTTCGACGACACCAAGGTCACCGAAACCGAGCTGCGGGCCCTCCTCGAAGAGGTCGGGTTTGCGCCCGTCTCCTGAGCTTGGCATTGAGGGAGGGGGCTAACGGTGCGAATCGGGGAGCTGGGCGACCGGGTGGGCATCAACCCCAAGACGATCCGGTACTACGAGAGCATCGGCCTCCTGCCCGCGCCCGAACGCCAGCCTTCGGGGTACCGGGACTACACCGCCGACGACGTCGAGCGCCTCCGCTTCGTCCGGACGGCCCAGCGCCTGAACCTGTCGCTGTCTGAGATCGCGGAGATCCTCCGCTTCCGCGAGCGGGACGAGCGTCCCTGCGAGTACGTGCTCGACGTGCTCGACCGCCAGGTGGCCGACATCGACCGCAAGATGGCCGAGATGGCCGAGCTCCGCCGGGAGCTCATCTCGCTCAAGGCGAAGGCCGACCAGCTCCCTCGCGACGAGGGGTGCTACTGCGCGGTGATCGAGCACAGCCAGCGGGCAGAGGGCGAGCCCGTGACCGTCTCGTCGGTGGTCGGAGAGGCACGCGTCCCTCCCCGCAGGCCCGGCCCGGAAGGGCCGCCGGTGGGGGGGATCGCGTCGAGGGACCGGACCCGATAGCCGCACCTTGACCTTCCCGCCGCTGGAAGGTGTAGAGACGACCCGACCCGGAGGTGGAGATGGCCGAACCCGCCTCGCCGTACCCGATGCACATGTTGCCCAAGCACCTGTCCCGAGCGCCGATCAGCGCCCCGTGGCGGAAAGGCGCGCCTCGGTTGGCGGCGTGGGCCGTCACGCTG
>JBHENM010000307.1:0-5441 GCA_046262035.1 Acidimicrobiales bacterium
AGCGAGAGCCGAAGCTCTTCGCCCATTGGCATCTGCTCCCGTTCATCCCAGGTCGGCCTGTGGGAGCCGTATGACGGGAGACTGTCACGTACGGTTCTGCGAGAGCCGGGGGGCGAGATTCCCCCCGGCTACTCACCAACCATCCTTAGCGGAAGCGCAGCTCGGCGGCCCGCAGTGTGGCTGCTCGTAGGCCCGCAACATGGGTCGACGTCCGTCAAGTGCCCGGCATCCCGCGCTGGCAGGGGGCCCCATGTCATTCGTGGTTCAATGGCCGTAGCGCTCGCGGAGGACGCTGAGAGCCCGCGCATTCCAGAAGGCCGGGTGGTCGAGGTGGCCGGCCGAGGCACGACATTCGTGCACGAGTTGCCCGGTCCAGGTGAAGCCCCAAATGTGCTCCTCCTCCACGCCACGGGTTGGCCGCTAGCGCCGCCCTCAAGTGGGGTGCCTGCTTCGACCCGCTCGGCCGCTCCTTTCGAGTGCTCGCGTCCGACCTCCGTGGCCACGGTCGTTCTCCTAGGTTCTCGGCACAGTTCACCGTGGGGGACTTGTGCCGACGACGTGGCAGCCCTGGCCGAAGCCGTGGGGGTCGATCGGATGATCGCGGTCGGCTACTCCATCGGCGCCGGACACCTCCCCAACGACGGCGTGGGGCTCACGGCCACAGGGTCCCGCACGCGACGAAGCCGGCACCAAAGGCGAGAGTTTCCACCTGGAGGTCCCCGACGAACTCCTCGATGTGGCTCCAGGGCCGCTCAAATCCTTCGAATGTCGTGACGCATCGAAGGTGAAGGGCGAAGACGGCGGCGTTCAGAGCCAGCATCCACGGCGGCGCCCACTTGCCGCCGATGGCCGCCACCCGACCGCCGGGGCGTAGTTGACCCAGCACGTTCTTCAGCACGATCGGGGCTCGCAGGAGGTCATGAGTGGCGCAAGAGAGGGCGGCGTCGCCGACAACGGGGAGCCTCGCGACCTCCGCCGGCTCGCACAGCAGGGTCACGTTGCGCCAACCACGGGCCTCGACCCGACTGGCGGCCTGGGCCAGCATGTCGGGGCAGTGGTCGATGCCGATGAGCGAGCCCTGCCGGCCAACGAGTTCCTCGATGAGCGGGAAGCACAGGCCCGTTCCACAGCCCACATCGACCACAACCTCACCCGGATGGACCCGCAGCCGTTCTACGGCCAACCGGCGGTAGTGCAAAAAGCTAGCCGTGCTGGCGTCGTAGAGCTCGGCCCAGCTCCGGTACATCTCCACGGACTGCTCTCGCTCCGACACCCGCTCCTCACCTCCGCCTGGCGCGCGCCGCAAGGTCACCTCGTAGTGATCGCAAGATGCGCGCAACCGGTTCGTCGCCCCTCGGACGTGAGCCAGGTTGGGCCCCGCTCAGTATTGAGCGTTCGCCTGGACCAGGCCCGTGTGTCTCTCACCCTCCTCGACGAGGGGCCCCTCGCCCCAAGAACTGCGGGACTGAGCGAGTCCAGGTCGCCCGAGACCGTGACATAGGCGCGGCCGCCACGGCTGGCGACGGACAGGTCGAGGTGGGCGGAGCCGGCACCCGATGGAGGGGGGCAGTCCGAGTCGACGCCGGGCGGCCGTGGCCGGGTCGTGAGGCAGGTGGTGGTTCGCTCGGCCGACCGAGCGCGGGAGTCCTCCCCGGCAAGGCGAGACCGGCGTGCCGCGCCGCCCGCCCACAAGAGTCGCTGACCGTGCCAGGACATGACGTTAGGACCCGAGCGCAAGCTCGGCCTTGCTGAGCTGCTGGGCGGCCTCGGCCAGCACGTGACCGAGGAGCTCGGTGATGATCAGTGCCATCCCGTGCCGAAGGCCCGCGGGAAGCCAGTCGTCAACCGCGCGGCCTTCCGCCACCCGGGCCAGGCGGTCGGACTCCCACGCGAGCACGGAGATGACCTCGTCGGGATCCCAGCGGTGGTAGCCGGCGATCGGCTCGCTCAGATCGCAGCGCGCCTCGACGGGACGAACATCGCGGGCCAGGCGCTCCAAGTGGTCGGCGGTTGCGTGGACGAGATCCCGGACGCAGATGAGGCGTTCGATGGCGGTCGGGGACCCCGGGGCGTGCCGTCGGCAGCTTCGTTCCCTTCTGGGCCCGTCGATGGGCCGCTCGCCCAGCAGGTCCCGGAAGCCTTCGGGCAAGGAGCGGACGAGCCCGACGACGTTGCTCATGGCGACTCGGTCCGCCTCGAACGCGACCGAACCCTTCTCGCCCGCCGAGGGCGGCCCAGAGGTTTGACCGACCCACCAGCGCGGCGACCCAGCCGAAGCACCAGCCGTCACCGGGGAGTGCTCGACGGTCATGGGTGGGCCGAGAGATCAACGACCGAGTCGCTCCCGCCGTACTCGTTCGGCTGGTAGTCGTCGGACGCCTCGTCGTTGAACCGCCCGCCGCCCTCGGCCAGGTAGCGGAACGCGTAGCGCCTCCCGGCCTCGACGGTGACCGACGCCGTGCGCTGCTCGCGGTGCTTGCGCAGCGGCGTGGCCGTGGGGTCCCATCCGTTGAAACCTCCAACCACGGCAACCTGGCCGTCGATCCCGTCCTCGCCCACGATGAAGGTCACCTTGACCTGGTCGCTGCCCTTCTTGGACTCGCAGCGGATCATGGCTCGTCTCGTTGGTCGGCGAGGTACCTGTTGCTCACGGCCGGGTGAGCGGTGACCGACCACCGCTCTGCAGGGGTCGGCTCTCCGGCCGATGGAACGCACCGCCCCCGCAACGGTGTGGAGCGTCTGGTAACGCTGACAGCGGGGGCCAAGCCGGTCGCATCCAAGGCTCGGTGCACGGCATCGCAGGGGTCGGCGAGGATCAACTCGCCGCCCCGGGTGGAGGCCGACGTTGCCGCGCCCCGAAAGACCGCCCAGCCACCCTCCTCCACCCGGGTCAGGTCCAGAAGGTCGACCACGACCCTCAGGTTCTGGTTCTCGATCAGGTCTTCCAGCACGTGTTCGAGCTGGGCACATCCGGAGGTGTCCAGCGTGCCGTGGACCGTCACGACCACGACGCCAAGGGCGCGGCCGACAGAGAACAGGAAGGCCGAAGGCGGGGTCGTGGGGGCGACACGGGGGCTGGCCGGCGGTCCGTGTCCCCCGGGCGGGAACCCGGCCGGAATTGACTGCCGACTCATCCGCCCCGAACCTCGCTCGCCCGGAGCTGCCAGTCCACGACGAAGTCGGATGCTTCAGCGGGCGCCACCTTTCCGGCCTGGCGTGCCAGGTGGCCCGCCGGGATCGGGGCTCGCCGGCTGCGGGGCGGGGCTGCCACTCGGCGCGAGGGCGACGACGGCTTGGGCGGAGCGGGCCTGGAACCCAGTTGTGTTGACATTCGCTTCCCTCCACGTCATGGCTGTGGAGGCCCGGCCCCAGCCAGGAAGAGCGGGGCCTCTCCGGCGACGAGCTGGTTAGCTCCTTCCGGGCGTCGGTACAGTTGTCTTCGCGATGCGCGGCGCCGGCGTCACCACCCGTGGCGTAGCGGGCGGCAAACGCCGTTCGAGGCGGCGACGCCGACGTGCTTCCGAGACGGCCCACATGGCGAGATGCATCTGACGATCGGCGTGCATTGGAACCACCCTTCCGCTTCCGCTGATCTGGATGCTGAAACCTGTCGTTGCCGACGCGCCAACCCGACACGTCCGCGACTCAGACCTTTTCACTCAGAAGGGGCGGCCAGCTAGGCGGATGCCTACGGAAACATGCTCAGTACGACTACGGAGGCGCCCGACACTCTTACCGCCGGCTGGCAGACCCGAGTTGTCGGGGGCGACTCAACCCCACTAGAACGCGGTGGCGACGGCCTACTGCTCTTGGGGGACGATGCCCCGGCGGACCGCGTAGATTGCCAGCTCGACGGGGGTCCGCAGACCCAGCTTCTTCATCGCATGCGCTCGGTGGGTCTCCACGGTTCGCGCACTGATGCACAACTGTGCGCCGATGGCGGCGTTCGTGTGGCCCTCCGCGACCAGCTGCAGGACCTCCCGCTCGCGGTCGGTGAGGGTGTCGTAGGGGTCGGCGGGTTCCCCGGCCCGGCGGGAGTATGCCTCCAGGGCACGCTCCGACAGCGGTGGGCTGAGGTAGCGGCGTCCGGCGGCCACTTCCCGGATGGCCCGTGCCAGCTCCGCCGCGTCTGCCTGCTTGAGGGCGTAGCCCGAGGCGCCCCTTCGCAGCGCCTCGAGCACGTAGGCCTCGCTCTGGTGCATGGACAAGATGAGCACGCGAGTCGCCGGCGAGCGCTCAACCAGCTCCCGGGTGACGTCGAGGCCGCTCCTCGCACCCATCATCAGGTCGAGCACGACGACATCGGGTTGGAGGTGGCCGACCAGGCTGCGCACATCATCGCCGTTGTCGGCCTGGCCCACCACCTCGAAGTCGGGCTCGGAGTCCAGCAGGGCCCGGAGACCCTCGCGCACCACCGGGTGGTCGTCGGCGAGTACGAGCCTGAGGGTCACGGATCCGGTCTCGGACGCTCGCCCAGCGGAAGCTCGGCGAGCACCGACGTCCCCCGGCCCAGTTCCGAGCGCACCCGAAACTGGCCCCCGGTCGAGCGGGCTCGCTCTTCCATCCCGGCCAGACCGCTGCTCTGTCCCGGCGGGAGGGCCTCGATCTCGAAGCCGACCCCTTCGTCGCTCACCTCGACGCGCACTGAGTCCTCGGTCATCGAACAACCGACCGTGACCAGGCCGACACCGGCGTGGCGGGCCACGTTGGTGAGCGCCTCCTGCACGATCCGGTACGCGGCCGTCTCGACCTCCGGCCGGAGGCGCCCGTCCAGCCCCGTGCACTCGAGGGCCACCTCCACCCCGGTCTGGGCGGCATAGCGCTCGACGAGCCACAGCAGGGCCGGTCGCAGACCCAGGTCGTCGAGCATGGCGGGACGAAGGTCGAGAGACAGATCCTGCACCTGGCGCAACAGCTCGCCCACCAGGGCTCGGGCCCGGCCCATCCGGTCTGCCTTCGCCTCGGGGGGGAGGCGCTCGTGGTTCTCCAGCACGAGCTTGAGGCCCGTGAGTGCCTGGCCGATCTCGTCGTGCAGCTCGCGGGCGATGCGCCGCCGCTCGCCCTCCTGAGCGTCGACCGCCGCCCTCGAGTGGGCCTCGAGGCGCTGACGTAGCCGGCGCTCCTCGTCGCGGGCGGCCCGTAGAGCCCCTTCCACCTCGGCTCGGCTGATCGCCTCGGCCAGGATGTTGGCCGTCGCTTGAAGGACGTGGGCGTCGTCGGCGCTGAAGCGTCGTCGACTGCTCGTGTGACCACCCAGGACCCCCCACGGGCCGGCCCCCCCCATGATAATGACGCTCATGCCGCTCACCACCCCGTGCGTGACGAGGAGCGGCGGCACCCTGAAGCGGGTCTCTCGCGAAAGGTCGTCCACCACCACGGGGGCGTCGTAGGCCACGGCGTAGCCGGCCTGGGAGTCCAGCGCGGTCGGGACCGTGGCCTGG
>JBHENM010000308.1:0-37283 GCA_046262035.1 Acidimicrobiales bacterium
TGGGACCCTGGAAATCGACTCTATCGGCCCGGGCGGGGATCTCGGCGGGTCCGTGTTCGGCCAGCCCATTACCGGATTTTGGGATGAGGGCTCACAGGTCATCACGTTCATGCGTGTTCCACCGGAAGCCAGCGGGAACGCCTCGGTGATCCAGGTCTACAGAGGTGGCCTCTTCCGGCAGGGCAGCAGCCATACGTTGAGTGGCTCGTTCCTCGCCTTCGCGGGGACGGGCGGCACCGCATCACGGAACGAGTTCGGCTGGCTTGCGCAAATAGGGTAGGGCGCCGGAGCTCGCTTCACATGAGTGATCGGACTACTTCGCGAGACAGATGGTGCCGCTCAGGTAGTCGGTGAAACTGCCGTCCGGTTCCACGCCTCCCTCGAAGAAGAGCCCTCCTGTGGCTCCCTCGAAGCGCCCCGTCCCCCCGTGACGACGCTGTCGTTGGTCCCCGAAAGGGTGGCGAGGTCGATGAAGCCATCGAACAGCTGGAGCGACAGCGTGCCGTGCTTGGTGATTATCAGGTAGCTGCCCTCGAACGTCGCGGCACCCGCTTCGGGGTCGACGCTGGTGAAGCTGAATGACCCCTCGGCGGTTCCGTTGATGATCCCGCCACCGACGATCCGTCCCTCGACGGTGTTGGTCACGAAGCAGCGGTTCCTACAACACGGGTGTTGATCCTGTGGCACCCCTGGCCGGCCTGCGCTGGCCCGGCGCCCGCCATTCCGGCCGCGAACAGCATTGCCACCGCGAGAAACGCCCGCCTCCGCCGCATTTTCGGACACGCCCTTCACGAGCCCCTCGGCCCGTGACTAGGAACTGGTTGCGTCCAAACTCTACCGAACCGGCGGAGGGGAGCGCAGGGAGGGACCGCCTCTGCCTCGGGTGTTGATCAGGTCCGCGACCAATCCGGTCCAGCCGGTTTGATGTGCCGCGCCGAGCCCCGCTCCCGTGTCTCCGTGGAAATACTCGTAGAACGTCAGCCGGTCGCGCCACGCGGGGTCGTCCTGGAGCATGGCGCGGTCACCGTGAACCGGCCGGCGGCCGTCCTTCCGAAGAAACAAGGCGACAAGTCGGCGCGAAAGGTCGATCGCCACCTGATCCAGAGTGCGCGCCGCCGCTCTCGGACGCACTGAGATCCCACCCGACGACCTTCGTGAGGTCGCTGAGGCTGAGGGGTGGATTCACCTACCGAGCTGTTCGATCGAGGAGCTCGTCCGGCGTGCCAGCCATGACCCGGCCCATGAGGAGGACGCAGTTGACTGACAACGAGATGCAGGTCCGTACCCTGATCGAGGAGTGGGCCAGGGCCGTGCACAACGGCGACATGGACGACGTACTGGCCGACCACGCCGACGACATCATCATGTTCGACGTTCCGCCACCGGCGGACGG
The DNA here is from genome assembly GCA_046262035.1 of Acidimicrobiales bacterium. Classification (GTDB taxonomy): domain Bacteria; phylum Actinomycetota; class Acidimicrobiia; order Acidimicrobiales; family AC-14; genus JBHENM01. The sequence goes on from JBHENM010000308.1 coordinate 1,394, forward strand.
CGTGAGAGGAATCGCCGCCTACCGAGAAACCTGGCCGCCGTTCTTCGAGTGGCAGGCGGCGGGGTCGTCGTTCGAGATCGTGGACCTGGACGTCACCGCCGGCGAGGAGGTCGCTTACGCCCACGCCCTGCTCCGCTGCGGAACCGAGGAGGAGCTTCGCCAGGACCCCGATAACCGGCTGCGACTGACTGTCGGGTCACGCAGGCAGGATGGCCGCTGGGTGGTGGCCCACGAGCATCATTCGTTCCCCGACAAGAGCTAGCCGCCGCCGCTAACCCTCGGCGGGCGTTTCGGAGAGCGACTTCAGGCGCTCCAACTGGTGCCAGTGATCTGTGACTCGTTTCTTGCCTTCCGGTGTCAGCTCGACGTTGGTGTTGGGCTTCTTGAGGACGAATCGCTTTTCGATCCTCACCAGGCCCGCCTCCTCCAGCTTTGTCAGGTGGCTGGAAAGGTTCCCCTTCGTCAGTCCCGTCGTGCGCTGCAGAAAGACGAAGTCGGCGGCTTTGAAGGAAGACAGCACCGTCATGATGGCCAAGCGGCCGGGCTCGTGGATCAGCCGATCAAGGATCAGCTCGTCCCTAGGTTCCGACATTGCTGCTCTCGAGGTCGAGGTCCCTGGAAGGACCGAACGTCCGCACGAGGAGGCGATGGTCGAAGATCCCGGTCGCCATGAGGGCCACCCCGACGATGAGAAGGCCGATGTTCGGCGTGTCTGTGGTCCTCGCGTCACCCCACAAGGGGACGAGGCTCGCTATCAGGACCGAGCTCCATATGTGACGACGTGGTGCGGCCTCAGGCCCACGGTGACCGCGTAGTAGCCCAGGGCTACGGACGCCCAGGCGACTCCGAAACCGTTCACCGGGAGATCGAGCACCTGGACCAGGATCGGCCCGCCGATCATCACCGTCGCGCTGACGAACATGCCGACGACAGTTCGCCTCTGCCCTGGCCTGAGAGTCACCCGTCCGTAGCTGTCGTTGTAGTAGCGCACCAGGAGCAGATAGACGGCGCCGGCCAAGAGCACGGAGAGCGGAACGACCCAGAGGGGACGGAACGGGCCCCATCCCATGTTGCCCAGGCCCGAGAAGATCAGGACCATCCCGAAGGGGACGGCCAGCAGGCCTCGCAGATAGTGGTTGCTCGCCGCTGCCAACTCCAACTGCTTCCGGTCCATCGTGTCGCCCTCCCAAACTCGTTTGCATCACAAACCTACGCCCCGGGCCGGACTCGTGTCAACTAGTTTGTGACACAAACCCAGTCGCCGGTCGGATCTCGGTGGCGCCGGTCCGAAGCTCGCTCACTAACGTCTCGGTGATGGACGACGACATCCGCCGGCTGCTCACCGATCTCGATGAGGCGATCGAGCGTTCCCAAGCTGACGACCGCATCGACGACGAGGAGAGGGCTGAACTCCGCTCGCTGGTGCGACGGGTCGAGAAGGCCCTCGGGGATCCGGGGGGCGAGCACGAGGGTGTGGTCGACCGTCTCGAGTCCACGGCCGTCCGGTTCGAGGACCGTCATTCCACCCTGGCTGGCCTCCTGCGCTCGGCGGTGGACACGCTCTCCGCCTCTGGCATCTGAACCGGGCGGTTGCCGGTCAGGCCGAGACGCTGGCTTCGAGGTCTTTGGGATAGACGAGCCAGTAGTGGTCCGGCCCCTGCTCCATCTCCGACTGCAGGGCCCGAAGCGCGGACTGGAAGTCGCGCATCACCTGGGCGGCGCGGTCGTCGAGGGCGAGATGGGAGACGTCGTTCAGCAGGCGGTTGGTGGCCGAGGCGATGACCAACTGGAAGTTGAGGACCGACTGGACCTCGCCCATGGACTGGCCCACGCCGTCCTCCCGGACAGTGGTGGGCAGGAACACGGAGTAGTCCCACAACGTGTTCTGCTCGTGCTCGACGGTGACGGCGTAGATGAACAGGGTGCAGAACTTCACCAAGTTCTCCTTGGTTAGCTCCGGGACGTAGTAGCGGATGCCGTTGAGGAAGTTGGCGTCGAGAGCGTCGAACCAGGCCTGGGCGTCGTGGTCACCGTCGAGGGCGGCATCGTCCTCGTAGTAGAGGTCCACGTAGGCCGACACATAAGAACGAATCAGGTCGCGGTACCGCTGGGCGAGGGGCAGGTAGGGGTAGTCGAGGTCGCCGTCGATGCCGCGCCGTTCGGCGTCGGTCTCCAGGTCGAGCCAGCGCAGGTCGAAGGCGCGGGCACCGTCGTCGTAGTAGCGGAAGATGACGTCCCTCGGGAAGCTGAACCCCGTCACGTCGAACCCGCTGCGGCGGAGCGTGAGGTGGGTGTAGAAGTTGGTAGAGATCGTCTCCCAGACGTGAGCGGCCAGAAGGCGGCGAATGGGATGGTTGGCGGGCATGTTGTGGGTGACCACCGCGACCGGGGCCAAGCCCGCTACGTGGTACTGCATGCCATGGCGCCAGACGGTCAGATGAGTGACCAGCGAACAAAGGGCGATGCGCTCGATGAAGTCCCACCTCGCTTCACCCGGCGCGACCGCCGTGCCTGCATACTCCACGTTGGCCACCGAGAGCTTGCCGCCCGGGGCATCGAAGTTGATCCGGCAGCCCAGCACCGCGAGCCCGGGGCGGACGGGGTAGGCGGTCATGTGGGTCAGGTCGATCTTGTAGGGGTGAAGTGAGCCCGGCTCGGCCCGTTCGAGGAGCTTGGCGAAGGGTCCCCCGGTCGCCAGAGCGCCGAGCAGGTTCTTCTCCCGGGCGGCCTGCTTCAGCTCGGGATGCCAGTGGGGCGGCGTGCGGATGAGCCGGTAGAAGGAGGTGTAGGCGTCCCGCAGTCGCTGTTCGGGGTCGAAGGATGCGACCGGCTGGTGCGCGGTGATGATGGGAAAGACGTCCTGCAGCAAGTGGAAGAGCTGGACGGAGAGATCGCCCGACACCGACGCTTCGGCGCAGGACACGTCGTCGGGGACGACCAGCAGTTCCGAACGGAAGTCGGAGTAAGTGGCGGGGGCCGGGATCAAGCTGATCTTCTTCTCGTCCTTCGGCACCGGAGGCGTCTTCGGCCGCAGGCGGTAGAGAACGGCCGCTCCCCAGAGCACTGACCAGACGTGCTTGCGTACCTGCCAGTCGGCCTCGGCCAGTCGAGGGCTGCGACTGACAAGGATCGAGCGCAGCGGCGAGAGCAGACCAAAGCACTTCGACAGGATTGTGGTCAGGCGAGTGCTGTCCACGGCGAGGGCGTGCTTCTTCCCCGAGTCCGGCGTGAGGGAGCATCGCCACCGGCTCGGGCTGAGCATGGCGTCGACGAGCTCCATGGGCTTCATGACCTTGGGCCAGCGCTCTTGGAGGGCCTGCAGGGAGACGTGCTCCTTGTCGCTCTCCCTCGGGCGGAGGACGGTGACGGTGGGGGACGAGCCGTTCTGGGTCATTTACCGGGTCTTGAGGTACTCGAGGATGGCTTCCCTGTCCGCGGGCGGAAGCTGCGTGCCGTAGAGGTGCCCCTCGTTGCCGTTGCCGGGCAGGGTGGTGTCGAACCGGAATCCCACCCGCTCGGCCGCCGCTCCGGACGACACGAATCCCAAGTCTGCGTAGTCGTAGACGTCGTACCTTCGGTAGAAGACGTCGGGCCGCTCTTCCGGGAACAGCAGGGCGCGCATCGTCGGGACGCTTCCGTTGTGGAGGTAGGGAGCGCGGAGCCAAACCCCATCCAACGGCATGTTGACGTAGCCGTCCGTCTTGCGGAAATGGGAGAAAGCCCAGGGACGGCCCTCCCCGATGGTGTTCATCCTCCTTGCCGTTTCCTCGTCGAACGATCGGAGGCGTTCCCCGTCGGTCCCGATGTCGGCGAGGGGCGAGACTTGACCGACCTGGGCTCCGTCGAAGTCATGGCAGGACGCGCACTGCTGCGCGTACAACCGTGCGCCCGCTTCCGCTTTTCGGGCATCGATGCGATCGCCGGGGAAGGCGGGGGGCGGAAAGTCCAGGATCCAGTCCTCGATACGCTTCATGGCCTTGAGGTCGAGAGAGGCCGGAGTGGCCCCCGCCCCGATGGCCGCACTCTTGTTCCGCTCGCTCAGCGAGCTGTTGTTGCCGTCCCAGTGCAGGTACATGCCGTCGCGTCTGCGCTGGTTCCAGATCGTGGGCAGGTCGCTCGTACCTATCGTGTCGTCGATGCTCAGGTCGAGGCCGAGGAGATCCTTGTAGGGGTTGAAGGTGTCGACTCGGCCCGGACCCCAGGGCGGCCGCTTGTCGACCCAGCTGAAGTCCCGGTCGAGGTCCTTCAGCGCCTTCTCCGTGCGGGGGATCACGAAGTGGCGGTACAGGCGTGACTCCCACCATGACAGCTTCTGCCCGTCGTCGCGCATGGCCTTGAGGAGGGTGTCGGCGTTGAAGCGCGGATCACGTCCGGCGGCCCGCAGGAAGTCGATGTAGCCGCGGAGGTCGAACGTGTTGGCGGGCATGCCGAGGACGATGCGGGGAGCGGCCTCCGCCGAGTCCCGGACGGTGCCGGTGTGGCAGACGGCGCAGTTCACGCCCACGCTGGCGACGGGGTTCTCCCGCCGGCTCGTGCCGATGGGACGCTTCTGTCCGGGCTCGTAGATGAAGCCGAGCCGGGCGTAGCCGTCGCCCTCGCCCTGGGGCAGGTGCTCGGGGAACACCTTGGGCAGCACGTACCAGATCCGTTCCGGGATCCCGGAGCGGGCCTCGGCTCCGATGGAGCCGTACTTGAAGTGGTCCTCGATGCCGGCGTGGAGCTCCGGTTCGTTGTGGCGGATGACGACAAGGGCGAGAACGCCGGCAGCAAGGAGCAGTAGCACCAGGACGCCGCCGAAGCCGATGGCCAGCCTCCGCTTCACGGGGAACTCTCCGCTTCATAAGCAGGCTGGTAGACCGACATCACCTTTTCGATCATCTCCGGGCGCGAGGCGAACCGGCTCTCCTCGTAGCACCCGAGCGGGTTCATGAGCACGTTGACCAGGCACTTGTTGCAGTACGTGCACGGCTTGGGCGCCCGGTCGTGGCCGGCGGCGAACAGCTTGACCAGGTCGTTGTTGGCCACCAGCGGTCGGGCGATGGAAACGGCGTCGCAGTCGCTGTCCTCGATGGCCTTCCTGATCACCGACGCCGTCTGGAAGCCGCCGGTGCAGATCACGGGCACGCTCACTGCTGGCTTGACGGCCCGAGCCAGCGGGAGGTTGATGCCTTCGATCACCGGGCCGCGGGCGTGGACCCAGAGTTTCCGCCAGAGCTTGCTCAGAGGCCACGTCCGGAAGATGAGGAAATTCCGCAGAGTGTAGGCCCCGCTGCCGAGCATGACCCCGTAAACCTTGCTCGTGACGCCCAAGGGGAAGTCACCCGCGGGATTGCGCGGATGGGGGAAGCTGCTCCCGCTGGACACGTGAATCGCATCGACGCCTGCTTCCTCGAGCCAGCGGCAGACCTGGACGCTCTCCTCCAGGGTGTTCCCGGACTTCTCCCACGGGAACAGGGCGTTGTTGTACTCCTGGACGCTGATCTTGGCCTGAAGGTGGAAGTCGTCCCCGACCTCGCGACGGATGGCACGCACCACGTCGAGGATGAACCGCGCCCGGTTTTCCAGCGAGCCGCCGTATTCGTCCTTCCGGTCATTGATGGCCGAGCTGAGGAACTGAGTGAACAGGTAGCCGTTGGCCGAGTGCAGCTCGACGCCGTCGAGTCCCGCCTCGCGCGCCCGACGAGCGCCGGCCGCGAACGCCTGGACGGTCTCGTGGACCTCGGCCCGGGTCATGGCCTCCGCCCGGAGGCCGTGCACGCTCTCGGCGTGGCCCGTCGGGGCGATCCCCCGGGGGTTGTCGACACCGACGATGTCGCGCTGGCGCCCGGCGTGGCTCAGTTGCAGGATGAACCGGCAGTCGTGCTCGTGGACGCGGCGACCCAGCTCACGCCAGAACGGAATCCGCTCGTCACGGTCGATGGTGGCGTAGTTGGGAACGATCCGGCCCTGGATCGTCACCGGGACGAAGGACGAGATGATCGCCCCGACGCCACCCTCGGCGAACTTGAGCTCCCAATTGATCCGGACGGGACTGCCCGAGCCGTCGTAATTGTCGAAGCGCCCGGAGATGTTGGAGCGAAAGATCCGGTTCTTGACGACGAGATTGCGGAATCGGAGGGGCTCGAAAATGACATCCGCTTCCCGGGCGACGGGGGTGGTATCAGCCATTCATTTATCGCGCCACGCCCGGTCCCACGTGCTCGCCCTCTCCCTCGCCGGCGATACCGCAGCGTACACCGGACCCTCGGGAAAAATCCGCGGGATCTCAGTCGCGTCAGGGGGCGTCAGTATGGGCGGATGCCGGCCACGCTCGTCGCCCGCGATGTCACCGTCGCCTTCGGCGAGCGCGTCATCCTCGACGGCGTGAGCCTGACCATCTCGCCCGGCGTCCGCCTCGGAGTCGTCGCCCCCAACGGCACGGGCAAGTCCACGTTGCTGCGAGCCCTGGCCGGCCTTCAAACCCTCGACCGGGGGTCGGTGGCCCTGGCGCCTCCGACGGCGACCGTCGGCTACCTGCCCCAGGAGCCCGAGCGACGGGGGGGCGAGACGCTGAGGGCCTTCCTGGCCCGTCGTACGGGGGTTCAGGCGGCGAGCGCGGAACTGGACGTTGCCACCGCCTCCCTGACCGAGGGGGATGCGGGGAGCGATCTGGCGTACGCCGGGGCCCTCGAGCGCTGGATGGCGCTCGGCGGCGCCGACCTCGACAGCCGCATCGGCCCCCTGTGGGCCGACCTCGGCCTCGCCGCCGGACTGCTCGACCAGGACATGACGACGCTGTCGGGAGGCCAGGCGGCACGGGCGTCGATGGCGGGCGTCCTCCTCTCCCAGTTCGACGTGTTCCTCCTCGACGAGCCCACCAACGACCTGGACTTCGACGGGCTGGACAGGCTGGAAGGCTTCCTCGACACGCCGGCCGTCGGGGTGGCGATCGTTTCCCACGACCGGGCCTTTCTCGAGCGCACGATCACGTCCGTTCTCGAGATCGACGAGCACGACCACGCCGCGTCCCTGTTCGACGGCGGGTGGCAGCCGTACCTCGACGAACGGGCGACGGCGCGCCGCCACGCAGAAGAGACCTTCGACGAGTACCGCTCCCGACGCCGGGAGCTCGAGGATCGGGCCCGGACGCAGCGCCAGTGGGCTGTTCAGGGAGCGCGGACGGCCAAGAAGCGACCCCGTGACCATGACAAGGCCCAGCAGGGCTTCTTCACCAACCGGACCGAGAAGCAGGCGGCGAAGGTCCGCATCACCGAGAAGGCGCTCGACCGCCTGACCGAGGTCGACAAGCCCTGGGAGTCATGGGACCTTCGGTTCGCGGTGGCCTCCGCGCCTCGGAGCGGCGACGTGGTGGCCCGTCTGACGGGCGCCGTCGTCGCACGGGGGACGTTCCGCCTCGGCCCCCTCGATGTTGAGATCAACTGGGGCGATCGCGTGGCCATCCTGGGACCGAACGGCAGCGGCAAGTCGACGCTGCTGGCGGCCCTCCTCGGTCGGGTTCCTCTCGCCTCGGGAGAACGGTGGCTCGGTCCGAGTGTGATCGTCGGAGAGGTCGATCAGGCTCGCGGCCGCCTAGCGGGCCACGAAACCCTGCTGGCCGCCTTCTCGGCCGAGAGCGGGATCGTGGTGCAGTCCGAGGCCCGATCGCTGCTGGCCAAGTTCGGCTTGGGCGCCGATCACGTCAACCGGCCCGCGGACTCGCTGACGCCCGGCGAGCGCACCCAGGCCACCCTGGCCGTGCTGATGGCGAGAGGCGTCAACTGCCTGGTGCTGGACGAGCCCACCAACCACCTGGACCTTCCTGCCATCGAGCAGCTGGAGGGCGCGCTCGAGAGCTACGACGGCACCCTGGTTCTGGTCACCCACGACCGGCGCCTTCTGGAGACCGTCCGCATCGACCGGACCATCACCCTCGGCTGAGAGGGAACCCTTGACCAAACCTTGCATGGTTCCTACGATTTCTGGTATCCGGCGGCGCCACGGATCGCGAGCGAGCGTGGCCAAACGGGGGGGTCCCACATTGAGGTATCCACGCAGCCGCTCTTCCTTCGGGCCGACGATCAAGGGGCACCGGCGGTCGAGGTCCTTCCGGCTCCTGCCGGCGGTACTTCTGGCTGTCGCTCTGGTGTCGCCGACCTGAGCCTTCGCCCATCCCGACCACGGCCAGACCGGTTCCGGGGGAGAAGAGTTCCCCGGGGAGGGCGTCCTCGGGAAGAAGAAGCAGCACACGGGGGTCGGTGGTCACCTGCCGCCCGTGCAGAACAACGTGACCGTGGTGGGCAAGGCCGAGGTCACCAACCCCGCCGGCAGTGGCAACGACGGCCGCGTAGCTGACGTGTTCGGGTACGGGGACTACGCCTACCTCAATGCGTTCCGTGATCCCACGTGCGAACTGGCCGGAGTCCACGTGGTCGACATCTCCAACCCGGCGGCGCCGTTCGAGGTCCCCGACGCCTTCATCCCCACCAGCCCTGGCTCGTACGCAGGCGAGGGCATCCAGGTCATCCCGATGGCCAACCAGTTCTTCACCGGCGACCTGCTCATCCACCAGAACGAGACGTGCCCCGCGAATCCGCCGCCCCCCAGCGCTGCCCAGGGCGGCATCTCGCTGTGGAATGTCACCGATCCGACCAACTCGCAGCCGGTGAAGCTGCACACGGGAGACTTCACCAATCCCGCCGGCGGCCTGGATCCGTGGCCCAACCAGACCCACAGCATGTACGCGTGGACCAACCACAAGACCACCGCACCTACGTCGTGCTCGTCGACGACGAGGAGCTGACCGACGTGGACATCCTCGACATCACCAATCCATTCGCGCCGGTGATGGTCAACGACACGCTCGACCTCGCCGCCCTGTTCGGGGTGGACCAGGACTCGCCGAGCAACCTGACGTCGGTGTTCTCCCACGACATGATGGTGCAGAAGGTCGGGCAGCGGTACGTCATGAACATGAACTACTGGGACGGCGGATACGTCCTGCTCGACGTGACAGATCCGAGGCCGGGCAAGGTCACCCTCATCGCCGAGAGCGACTACGCCCAGCTGGACGAGGAGCGCCTCGCCCGGGGTCACCAGATCTCACCGGAAGGCAATGCCCATCAGTCGGAGCTCTCGCCCAATCGCAAGTTCCTGATCGGCACCGACGAGGACTTCAACCCCTACCGGGTCACCCCGACCATCGACACGGGCCCGTACGCGGGCACCGAGTTCTCGGGCGTGACGTCCAACGCGACACCGCCGATCGACGAGGACACCAGCATCGCCGGGCCCACCACGTTCGTGGGGCTGGCCTGCGACCCCGTGGCTCCGGGCACGGAAACCGCCGTCATCGAGCGGGGAGTGTGCAACTTCCAGGTCAAGCTGGACAACATTGAGGCCGCCGGTTACTCGGCCGGCATCGTGTTCAACAGCGTCCGCCCCGAATGCCAAGCGCTGGTGTTCATGGCCGCGGCGGGTGACATCCCGTTCATCTTCGTCCAGCGCCTCACCGGCCTCCAGATGCTGGGGGTGGCCGGCGTCGACGAGGACAACGCCTGCACGACGGCCAGCCCCGCTGCCGGTTCCCCGAGCGCGGACGTCACCATCGAGGCCGTGTTCGACGGCTGGGGCTACGTCCGCCTGTTCGAGACCGATGTCCCCCACAAGGTGGGGGCCAAGGGCTCCATCCGCCAGATCGACACCTACACCATCCCGGAGGCCCAGGATCCGGCCTACGCCGTCGGGTTCGGCGACCTCTCGGTGCACGAGGTGGCGATCGACCCGGATGAGTCCATCGCCTACTTCTCGTACTACTCGGGCGGGTTCCGGGTCGTCAGCTACGGCAAGAAGGGGATCGAGGAGGTCGGCGCCTTCATCGACGAGGGCGGCAACAACTTCTGGGGCGTCGAGGTGTGGCACGACGAGAACGGGGTGAAGTACGTCCTCGCCAGTGACCGCGACTTCGGCCTCTACATCTTCCAGTACACGCCCTGACGTCGCCGTGTCCGGAGGGGCAGCCCGGCCTTGTCCCGGAGGGGCAGCCCGCCGCCGGCAGGCTGCCCCGCTCGCGGGTCGTGCTGTTTCTCCTATTTGACTGCGATCTCCTCGATGTCGGTGTCCGACTGGCACGTCGTCGGGTTACAGGCCACGAGGTGGGCTTCGGCTAGTGCCGGCCCCTTCTTGAAGGAGCCGTTCTGGGCTGTCACCAGCACATCCACGGTCTGAGGGCTGCCCGTGCAGGTCACCTGGGTGCTGCCAAAGCCCGTCGAGACCCGGTTTCCCCGGCGCTGCGTCAGACGGACGTCTACGAAGGCGACCTCGCCGCCTTCACCACATGTGACTTCGACGGGGACACTGACCCCTGCACCCCTTGACACCAGCGTCCCTGGGCCGAGGATCTCGACGTCATGGGCGAAAGTCGGAGGGGAATGCGACCCCACCGCCGGAAGGGCAGGGACTGCCAGGGTGGCGGCTGCCCCCAAGGACAGGGCCGCCACCAATCGGACCACGGTACGTCTGCTCATGCTTTCTCCTTTGCTCGTGTGGGGATCAGGACGCCGACCAGGAGCGCGCCGGTCAGCGGGATCGCAGGGACGTGCCAGCCGAAGTCCAGAAGGCCGTGCACGGCGAGGGCGGTCAGAGCGGCGGCGCCACCGGCCCACAGCTCGGCCGAGCCGTCCGAATGCCGGCCGTACCAGACGGCGCGGCCCACGGTGGCCAGGAGGAATAGCAGGAGTAGCAGCCCGACGAGGCCGAGCTCGACGAGGACCTGGAGGTACTCGTTGTGCGTGTACCGCGCGGTCAAGGAGCGACCGCTACCGTCCACCCAACGCAGCTCCGCCCGGCCCGGGCCCACGCCGGCTATCGGCGCTTCGGAAAGAAGGCGGAGCGCGGCGCGGCTCTCGTCGATCCGGTCGGGCGACGCCACGCTCAACCGCGGCTGGGCGACGGAGCGCGCCGCCGGGCCGAGGTCGCCAACCATGACCGCAGGGATGGCGCCCACCGACAGGAGGAGCGCCAAGGGCATGACCACGCGGCGAGCCTGGTGCCGGCGACCCCCCAAGGCGGCCGTCGCCAGGCCCAGCGCGAGGGCTGCGGACGCGATGAGCCTCGGCGGCGCTGGCGACGACGCGGGGATCGACGGGAGCAGGCCGGCCAGGGCCAGGAGCGCGCCCGCTCCCGGGGCTGCGATCGCCCGGGCGACACGGCGCGGGCCGAGTCCAACGACTAGGACCATTCCCCCGGCTAAGAGGGCCAGGACCCCGCCCCGACTGAGAGTTGCAGCCAGACCTGTCAGCAAGGCGCAGACGACGACACTCATCGGCGCCGTTGGTCGCTTCACCAAGAGGCCGATCGCCAGGAGGGTGGCGGCGGCGAGAAGGCCAGCGGCAGCGTTGGCGTAGGTCAGCGTGGTGGCTGCTCGCCAGAGGCCTTGGTCGACGATGGCCAAGGGCGAGATGTGCCACGCGACCCCCGCCCACCCCGACAGCGCGGCGAGACCGCCCACGACCGCCATGGCGGCCGACATCACCTCCCGTTCCTCGGGCCGGCACCGAGCAGCAACGCCGGCCGCGAGTGCGAGGCCGGTCAGCAGCAGAGCGACGGGCATGCCGTCAGCGACGTTTCCCGCCGACGCCGCACGGAGCAGCCCCCACGTCGCGAGGGCGCCAGCCGCGGCGAGCACGGGAGCGAGGTGGCCGAGCCCCGACCGGTGGCCGCTTGCGGTGGCCAGTGACGTGCCCACGGCGACGACCAGGAAGACGCCAAGGACGACCTGCCCGGGTCGGTAGAACGCTCCTTGGACGCCGATGGCGGCGGTCAGTCCGGCGATCAGCAGGAGGGCGGGGACAGGGAGCTCGTGACGAGCGGGATCGACCCCGGCGGATGCCGGCCCGCGTTGCCCCACGGGAACGGGCGCCTCAGCAACGCCCTTCTGCACCACTCGCAGAGCCGCCATGCGTTTCCCAGACTCGGTGCCGTGACAGCTTGTGCCGTCCGAGCTTCGCCGAGGTTACAACCGTTCCTGGGCGACTTCAACCGTCCAACGGTTCGACGGCTTGATGGTCGCGGGGTATATGCGATGCTGTCGCGCGCAAGTCGATCCGCGTGACCGAGAGGAGGGTGTCAGCATGAAACGTCGCTGAGCTGGCACCGCTCTCGTCCGGTCGGGCGAGCGTCCTCGATCGGCTGCTTCACGCGCGGGCTACTGAGCTAGAGCCCTCTCCGAGCAGCCCCTGTTTGCCGCTGGCTGCGCCGGCGCTCACGAGCTTGCGGTTCCTCCTCGGACGGCGTCATCCGCCGCACCTGTCACCGAGAAAGGGACATGAGATGTCATTGCTGTATCGCGCCACCGCGCGCCGGTCACTCCTGGCGGTGATCGGTGTCACCGCCATGGTTGCCGCGGCCTGCGCGTCCGACGACGACGCCGCCGGACCCGAACCGGGCGGCCGATCGTCCGTCAGCCAAGAGACCTTCACCATCGGGGCCATTCCCGATCAGGACCCCGAGAAGCTGCAGCGGCTCTACGGCACCGTCGCCACCTACCTGTCCGGGCAGCTGGGGGTGAAGGTCGAGTACAAGCCGGTGACCGACTACCCCGCTTCCATCAACCTGTTCCGGTCGGGCGACCTCGACCTGGTGTGGTTCGGGGGCCTGACCGGGGTGCAGGCCCGACTCCAGGTCGAAGGTGCTCAGGCCATCGTCCAGCGCGACATCGACGAGGCTTTCCACAGCGTCTTCATCGCCAACACGGCCAGCGGGATCAGGCCCGTGGATGCCGTGGGCGGGCTGGCCCAGCTCAAGGGCAAGCGGTTCACGTATGGGAGCGAGTCCTCCACGTCGGGCCGGCTGATGCCCGAGTACTTCCTCGACCAGGCCGGCGTCCGGTCGGGAGACTTCTCGGGCCCGCCCGGGTTCTCCGGCTCCCACGACAAGACCATCGCCCTGGTCGAATCGGGCACGTTCGAGGTCGGGGCCCTAAACGAGCAGGTATGGAAGTCCCGCACCGAAGCGGGGCAGGTCGACCAGTCCAAGGTCAGCCTGATCTTCCGGACGCCGACCTACCACGACTACCACTGGGTCCTCGGGTCCTCGGCCGCCAGCCGGTATGGCCCCGGCTTCGTCGACAAGGTGTCCCAGGCCTTCCTCGATCTCGATGGCGCCGATCCCGCCGACAAGGAGATCCTGGACCTCTTCGGCGCCAAGCGGTTCATCAAGACCGACAACGGCAACTACCGACAGATCGAGGAGGTCGGCCGCAAGGCGGGGTTGATCTCGTGAACGGCGATGGGACGGTCTTCGCCCTCAGGGGCGTAGCCGTCCGCTTCGGCGCGCTGGTCGCCCTGGAGGGGGTCGACCTCGACATCCGCGCCGGCGAGCGGGTGGCCGTGGTCGGCCCCAGCGGGGCGGGCAAGAGCACCCTCCTGGGAGTCCTCAACGGAACCGTCCAACCCTCGGAGGGTCGCGTCGAGGCGCTGGGGCAGGAGCTGAGCGGTCTGCGTCCCCGCCAGCTCCGGTCCGTCCAGCGCCGGATCGGCGCCATCCACCAGCAGTTCGACCTGGTGGACTCGCTGCGGGTCGTCCACAACGTCAACGCCGGCCGGCTGGGGGAATGGTCGCTCGCCCGCGCCGCCTGGTCGCTCCTCTCCCCTCGGGAGGTCGACCGGGTCGAGGCTGCCCTCGCCCGGGTGGGCATCTCCGAGAAGCTGTACGAGCGCACCAACCGGCTGTCGGGCGGGCAACAGCAGCGCGTCGCCCTGGCCCGCGTGCTGGTGCAGGACCCGGTGGCCATCCTCGCCGACGAGCCCATCTCCAGCCTCGACCCGGCCCGGGGACGGGAGGTCATGAACCTCCTGCGCGACCTGGCCGTGGAGCTGGGCCGGACCCTCGTCGTGAGCGTGCACGCCTTCGAGTACGCCCTGAGCCACTTCGACCGGGTGGTGGGGCTGCGCTCCGGCCGGGTGCTGTTCGATGCGCCTGCCGCCGAGGTCGATGCGGCCATGGCCGAGGAGCTCTACAGGATCGACCCGCTACCCGTGGAGCCGTGACCGGCGAGCTCAGGACAGCCGAGCCCGAGCTGCTCGAGCACGGGGGACTGGGGACTGCGCCGCGCAGCCACGCGCTGGCGACCGGGCGGCGGTCGGCTCGCCGGCGGTGGGCCGTCCTGCTGGGTGCCGCCCTGATCTGGTCCCTGGTGAGGGCCGGGGTCGGTCGTACGGACCTGGTCAACGAAGGAGGCTGGACCCTCGTCCGTCGTTTCCTGTCGGCCGCCCTGCACCCCGAGTTCGGCCCTGCGTTCCTGCGCGTCACCTGGGATGCAGCCCTCACGACCCTGTCCTACGCCGTGCTGGGAACCGTGCTCAGCGTCGTCCTCGGCCTGGTCTTCGGAGTCCTGACCTCGGAGACGTGGTGGCGGAGGGGCTCGGACCGCCGGGCGGGGGGCTGGCTGGCGGGCCGGGCCCTGCTGAGCCTGCCGCGGGGAGTGCACGAGGTGGTGTGGGGGCTGTTCCTGGTGACGATCCTCGGCCTGAACCCGCTGGTCGGTGTCCTGGCCATCGGCATTCCCTACGGCGTGATCACGGCCAAGGTGTACTCGGAGCTTCTCGACGACACGCCTAGGCAGGCGTTCGACACCATTCGGGGGGCGGGCGTCGGGCGCATCAAGAGCCTGCTCTACGCCACGATCCCCCAGGCGGCGCCGGACATGGTGTCCTACGCCTTCTACCGGTTCGAGTGCTCAATCCGGGCCGCCGCCATCCTCGGCATCATCGGCGCCGGGGGGCTCGGCTTCCAGCTCGCCCTCAGCTTCCAGTCCTTGCGGTACCAGGAGATGTGGACGCTCATCTACGCCCTGGTGGTCCTCTGCGGCCTGACCGACGTCTGGGGCAGCGCCCTCCGCCGGCGAACCCGGTCGGCCGCCGGGGGGAGGCACCCGGACCCGTTCCTTCCCGGTTCCCTCGTGGGCGGCGTGGTCCTCGTCGCCGCCGCCCTGTGGCACCTACGGGTCGACCTCACGACCCTGTGGTCGGCCCGGACCCTCGGGCTGCTCTCCGACATCGCCGCCTCTTCCTGGCCGCCCGACCTGGGCCTGGCCGACCTCAGCCGCCTCGCCCGCCTGTCGCTCGAGTCTCTGGAGATGGCGCTCGTCGCCAGCGCCATCGCTGCCTTCTTGGGGATGGCGGTCGCCTTTCTGGCTGCGACCGGGTCCCGGCGGTTGTGGGCCCGCGTGGCGTCGACCGTCAGCCGGGCCGTGCTGCTCCTGTGCCGGGCCATCCCGCCGCCGGTGGGAGCGCTCCTGTTCCTGTTCGTCCTGTTCCCCGGCCCTCTCCCCGGGGCGCTGGCCCTCGGCGTCTACAACTTCGGAATTCTCGGCCGGCTCATGGCCGAGGTGGTCGAGAACCAAGACGAGCGGCCGGCCCGTGCCCTGCGGGGGCAGGGGGCTTCCGCC
Source organism: Acidimicrobiales bacterium (assembly GCA_046262035.1). GTDB lineage: Bacteria > Actinomycetota > Acidimicrobiia > Acidimicrobiales > AC-14 > JBHENM01. The sequence continues at coordinate 16,818 of JBHENM010000308.1, forward strand.
GGCCAGGCCCTGCTGTACGGCGTCCTACCCGCGGCCGGACCGCGGTTCGTCGCCTACAGCCTCTACCGCTGGGAAGTGACGGTCCGGGAGACGGTGGTGGTGGGCCTGGTGGGTGCCGGCGGCCTGGGCCGTCTGCTCAGCTCCCAGCTGACCGCCTTCGACTACCGGGGCGTGGTTTCCACTCTGCTGGCCCTGGTCGTCCTGACGTTCCTGGGCGACCTGGTGGGTGCCGCAGTACGGCGATCGCTCAGGTAGAGCCCAGCGCTCATCGGTAGGGATGGGCCCGCCGGTAGATTCCGACGTCAGTGACCCCCTCCCGTCGCCTCACCCAGTTCAGTCACGGCGCAGGCTGAGCCTGCAAGCTCGCCCCCGGCGAGCTGGCGCAGGTCGTGCGCCGACTGAACCTCCCGAGCCATCCTGACCTCCTCGTGGGCACAGCCACGAGGGACGACGGCGCGGTTTGGCGGCTGGACGCGGAGCGGGCGCTGGTGGTCACCGCCGACTTCATCACGCCCATCGTCGACGATCCCCGGGCGTGGGGGCGCATCGCCGCCGCCAACGCCGCCAGCGACGTGTACGCCATGGGCGGCAGGCCGTTGTTCGCTCTCAACCTGGTCGGCTGGAACACCGAGGAGCTCGGGACCGACCTTCTGGTCGCCGTGCTCGAAGGAGCGGGGGAAACGGCGGCCGAGGGGGGATGGGTCACGGTGGGGGGCCATACCGTCGAGGACCCCGAGCCCAAGTTCGGCATGGCTGTCGTCGGGGAGGTCCACCCCGACCAGATCCTGACCAACGCCGGCCTCCGTCCGGGTGACGATCTGGTGCTGACCAAGGCTCTGGGCGTGGGTGTGGTGGCGACCGCCCTCAAGGCGGGGGAAGCGCCCGAGTCGGTGGTGGACACGGCCGTAGCCTCGATGACCAGGCTGAACCGGGACGCTCTGGCTCAGGCCCGGGTCGCGGGCGCCAACGGAGCGACCGACATCACCGGCTTCGGCCTGCTGGGCCACCTCCGCTCCATGGCTGAGGCCTCGGGCGTCGACGCCGACCTGAACGCGCCGGCCATCCCCGTGATGGCCGGGGTGGCTGAGCTGGTTTCCGCCGGATTCGTCCCCGGGGGGACGCGCCGCAACTGGGCGTGGGCGAGCGAGCGCGTCGAGGCGCCGGGCGTCGACCAAGCGGTGCTGCTGGTGCTGGCGGACGCTCAGACGTCGGGTGGCCTCCTATTCGGAGCGGAACCGTCTCGGGCCGAGGACGCAGCCGCCACCCTGCGGGCGTCCGGCCATGCCGCGGCTGTCATCGGCTCGGTGACCAGAGGACAGGGAACCATCCGGGTCCACCCGTAGCGGCGCGTCGCCGCCTGGAACTAGCTCTCGAAGAAGGGCAGGGGCACGTCGGCCCCCAGATTCAGGACCACAGCCGCCAGAATCACGAACACACCTAGAAGTACAAGGAAGGCGAGGAACAGGTCGGAACCGTCTTTTTGGGGCATCGGCACCTCCGGGCACATCCTCGGCCGCCGGAAGACGAACCTGAAGGGCCTGTTCGGCCCCTCGATCTGCCGCCCTGGCATGGGCGCCCGTCGATGTGGGAAGGAGCATCGGGGGAGGTCGCAAGATGCTGCTTAGGACGGACGGGACCAGTTCACCACGACTTCGGAGCATGCGGCTGCGGCGAGCCGCAGCGATGCCCTTCCTGGCGGTGCTGCTCGTTCTGCCCGCGACGGGGCCGGAGCGGCACGTCGAGCCGGCGGGAGGGGCGTCGCTCGTCAACCACCGCACCGAGCAGAACCGGCCGCCCGCCTCGGGCGTCCTGTCCGGGGTCGGGCAGCTGCTCCGCCAGCTGGGCCTCGGGTACGACCCTCCGTCCGTGCCGCTGCCAGGGTCTTCGACGCGGGCGCCCTCGGCCGACATGGTGAGCAGAGTCAGCGCCTCCACCGTGAAGGTCAGCGGGGTGGCGTGCGGAGCCCAGGTGGCGGGTAGCGGCTTCTCGGCCGCCGCTGACACCATCGTCACCAACGCTCACGTCGTCGCCGGCGTCCGGGCTCCCCAGGTGCTCGGACCCGACGGCCGGCGCCTGACGGCCCAGGTCCAGGTGTTCGATCCGGACCGAGATGTGGCCGTCCTGGCTGTCCCCGGCTTGGGTCAGCAGCCGCTGGCCATCGGGTCGGCCACGGTGGGCGAGAGCGGGGGCGTCTACGGGCACCCCCAAGGGCAGATTCCCGTCGAGGTCTCCCCCGCCCAGGTTCTGCGCCGCATCGACGTCACCATGACCAACATCTACGACGAGGGTGCGATCCAGCGCCAAGTTCTGGTCCTGGCTTCGGACCTGGAGCCCGGGGACTCGGGCGCTCCTGTTGTCAACAACTCGGGCAAGGTCGTAGGCGTGGCCTTCGGCGTCTCGACGGTGCAGGACGCCATCGCGTTCGCCGTCCCTGGGGAGGAAGTGGCCGGGGCGCTGGCTCGACCCCGCAGCGGTGCGGTGTCCACGGGACCCTGTCCGCCCCGTTAGGCGTCCGAGGCGGCTCCCGAGATGTCGCCCGTGACCTCCCGCATCTCGGCCTTGAGCGTGGTCAGGTCGTGGACGAGCTCGTCCAGAACCCGCTCGACCTCCTCGGCTTCTTCCGGGTCGGGGGCCTCTCCATCGGGACGCAGCTCGGCTGCGCTGCGGCGCGTCTCCTGCTCCTCGGCCAGCGTCACCGCCAGCGCATGCCAGAAGCCGGAACGCCGCGGCTCCTCGCTTCGGGCGCGACGGACGGCCAAGAGCAGCATGACCTTCAGGTAGCCGTCGTCGAGGTCGGCGACAGCGGCGGCGAGATCCGCACTGGTATCGGGCATGTGACCTCCCACACGCGGTCAGGCCCGCCGGTTGCAGGCCGGCGGGCCTTCGGTCTTGGCTTGTCGGTTCAGGTGCCGGGGTCGGCCTCGGATGCCGGCTGGCACTTGCAGGCCTCCGTGGTTTCCCCGCAGCCGTCGCACGCGATCCGACCCTCTTCGTCCTCGTGGACTCCCATGCCGCACTTGGCACACGTCGACGCGGCAATGGGGGCTCCGCTGGTGGTGCTCATGCGTGACCGCTCGGGGGCCCGAAGCCTTCGCCGATGAGGCCGTCGGGGTCCTGGCTGTCGGCCATGGCCTCCTCCGCGTTGGCTCCGGTGCCCTGCTTGCGGCGGCCGGTCTCGGCGTTATCGGTTGTGACAACCACCGACTCGTTGCCGGCGCCGTCGAACACGGAGTGCTGAGCCACGCCCGTCTCCTTGGCTCGCGGAGCGTCGAAACCCTCGTTGTCGGCGGAGCGGTTCTGAGGCGTTGAGGCCACGCGGTCCGTGGTGTCCGAAGTCTCGCGGTTCGTATCGCTCATTCTGTCTCCTCCCTTTCCGTCGGAAAGCTCCTACCCCGTCGGACTCGAACCCGAACCGTGCCCCGCCCGTTGGGCGTGCGTGGCCAACCGAAGCCGGCGCCGTTCTGCGGCTAGCTTGACGGTGTGGCGGAGCGGGAGCAGTTCGAGGAGCTGGCCATGGAGCACATGCCTTCGCTCTACACGGCCGCCCTCCGGATGACGCGCAACCCCAGCGACGCCGAGGACCTGGTGCAGGAGACGTACCTGAAGGCCTACCGGGGCTTCCACACGTTCCAGGAAGGCACGAACCTGAAGGCCTGGCTGTACCGGATCCTCACCAACACCTACATCAACTCCTACCGGGCCAAGAAGCGCCGTCCAGAAGAGAACAGCATCGACGACCTCGAGAACCTCTACCTCTACCGGCGCCTCGGTGGGCTCGAAGGCGCCGCCGCCGGGCGCAGTGCCGAGGAAGAGGTGCTGGACAAGTTCACGGAGACCGAGGTGAAGGAAGCCATCGAGGCCCTTCCCGAGCAGTTCCGGATGGCCGTGCTCCTGGGCGACGTCGAGGGCTTTTCCTACAAGGAGATCGCGGAAATCTTGGATATTCCCATCGGAACAGTGATGAGTCGCCTCCATCGCGGAAGAAGGGCGCTCCAGAAGCGGTTGTATGAGTTTGGCCGCCAACGAGGGCTGGTTCCACGTGCGTGAGGGCTCCACGTATGCATGAAAAGCAAGAGTGCAGCGAAGCTGTCGAGATGCTGTACCACTACATCGACGGCCAGCTGAACCAGGAGCGCAGGACTCTGATCCAGCGCCACCTCGATGATTGTCCGCCGTGCCTGGACGCCTTCGACTTCGAGGCCGAGCTCCGGATGGTGGTCGCCCACAAGTGCCGGGACCGCGTTCCCGAGCAGCTGCGCCTGCGGGTGGCAGAGGCCATTCGGGCGGTCCGCGATCCGCTCGAAGGCCCGCCCGGCCTGTTCTGAGACGCCGCTCCCGCGGCGCCGGAAAAGACTGTCCAAGAGCGGAATAGTGGCGGAGGCGTCTCGGTTGCCGTGGATATGTCAGAGCAATCTGTGGGGGCCCAACCCCTCAGCGGGAACCACCGCCCCTCCAGGGCGTTCAAGGCGGGACGGACCTGCCGGTACCTCGGCTGCGGAACGGTGCTCTCGATCTACAACGACGGCAAGTTCTGCTACCAGCACGAGCCCATGAGCGTGCCCCGCATGCGGGGCAAGAAGATCGCCTGATCGCCGGGTCGCCGAGCCCGAAGGGGCTAGGCCTGACGCACGCAGGACCAGAGCCGTCCGCCGGCGGCACCAAGCTCGGGCCCCGAGGGGTGAAGGGCCGTCCCGGGGGTTTACAGTCCGTCCGTGGAACTCATCGCCGCGGCTCGGCCGTGGACCTACTGGATGGCGCTGCCCCTCGCCCTCATGGCCGTCCTCGGCGTGCTGGGCGTCATCGTCAGCTACCTGCTCAAGGCGGTAGCGGCCAAGTATCCGAGACAGTGAGCTGACATTGACTTCGACCGTCACCGATCCCCTACAGAACGGCTCGGCCGGCCCCGGCAACGGGCAGGCCTCGCGGGATCCGGTCGCATGGGATGTCGCCGAACGGGTCGCCATCCGGGTCGCCCGTCGCGATCCTCTGGAGGACTCCTATCTGTACGCCTCCCTGGAGCCCGACTTCCGGGAGTTTACGGCCGAGGCTGAGGAGCTGGTGGCGCAGGAGACGGGGCTGCGCTCCCTCGCCGGTCCGGCTCGGCCCTGTGTCACCGATCGGGCGGGATGGGTGAGGGCCAATGTGGCGTCCTTCCGGCGCCTGCTTCGTCCGCTGACGGAGCGGCTGGGCCAGAAGCTCGGTGGTGGGCCGGTGGCGGGCGTGGGCCGGTCCGTGGCCGGCGCCGAGGTGGGTGCCCTGCTGGGCTGGATGTCGACCCGGGTGCTCGGGCAGTACGACCTGCTGGTCATCGAGAACGAGGAGCCGGAGAAGCAGGACATCGTCTACTACGTGGGCCCGAACATCCTGGCCCTGGAGAAGCGGTACGGCTTTCCTCCCCGGGAGTTCAGGCTGTGGCTGGCGCTGCACGAGGTCACCCACCGGGCCCAGTTCACGGGCGTCCCCTGGATGCGCCAGCACTTCCTTTCCCTGGTGGAGCAGAGCCTCGGGGCATTCGATCCCGATCCCAAGAGGTTCGTGGACGCCCTGCGCCGGGCCCTCGACCAGATCCGGGCCGGTCAGAACCCGCTGGACGAGGGCGGCCTGGTGTCGCTGTTCGCCACCGCCGAGCAGTCCGCCATCTTCCGGCAGATCCAGGGCCTGATGAGCCTGCTCGAGGGGCACGGCGACCTGGTGATGGACCGGGCGGGAGCCGATCGGATCCCGAGCGCCGGGCGCTTCAAGCAGGTCCTCCACCAACGCCGCCAGGCGACGGGCCCGACGAAGCTGCTGCAGAAGCTCATCGGCCTGGAGGCCAAGCTCCGCCAGTACCACGACGGGGAGCGCTTCCTCGAGGCCATCGAGCGGGCCGATCCGGCCTACGTGGCCCTGCTCTGGCAGGGGCCCGAGTGGCTGCCGTCGATCGAGGAGATCCGCCAGCCGCAGAGCTGGCTGGACCGGGTGCAGCTGCCCCCGGCCGAGCTGGAGGCCGCCGCCCGCTGACCCGTGCGTCGAGCTCGGACGGGGTCTCACCGGCGGGGCTCCTCCCTCGGTGCACCTTTCCTCCGGCGGGGACGGACGTCACCGTCGCCGTCTCGGGGGGCGCCGACTCGCTGGCTCTCCTCATCCTGGCCGTCAGCGCCGGTTGCCGGGCGGTGGCGGTCCATGTGGACCATGGTCTGCGCCCGGGGTCGGAGAAGGAGGCGGACGTGGTGCGGGCCGCGGCCGAGCGTCTCGGCGCCGGCTTCCGGGCCGAGCGGGCGGTGGTCGCGCCGGGCCCGAACCTGGAGGCCAGGGCGCGGGAGGCTCGATACGGGGTGCTGCCGGCCGGCGTGCTCACCGGTCACACGGCCGACGACCAGGCCGAAACCATCCTGCTCAACCTGCTGCGGGGCGCCGGGCTGGACGGGCTCGGGGGAATGGCGCCCGAGGGCCACCCCCTGCTGGGGCTGCGACGCTGGGAGACACGGGCCCTGTGCCAGGACACGGGCCTGACGTGGGTGGAAGACCCGTCCAACACGGACCCCGTGCACCGGCGGAACCGCATCCGAGCCGAGCTTCTGCCACTAGTGGATGTCATCGCCGACCGGGACGTCGTCCCGCTGCTGAGCCGCCAGGCCGAGGTCCTGCGCTCGGAGGCGGCCCTGCTCGACGCCCTGGCCGCCGAGCTGGACGCCACCGATCCGAACGCTCTCACCGCCGCGCCGGTGGCGCTGGCCCGCAGGGCGGTCCGCCGCTGGCTGAGCGCCGAACAGACCCATCCGCCCGACCTGGCCACCGTCGACCGGGTTCTCGCCGTAGCCCGCCTCCAGGCTCGGGCGGCGGACGTGGGCGGAGGGCGGCGGGTCACCCGCAGCGCCGGCCGGCTATCGCTAGAGCCCGGCGCGTCTACGGTGGCGCCGATGGGGGATGGGCACCCGGGGCTTCCGGAGGTCGGGCCGGTGGTGGTGACCGAGGATCAGCTCCGGTCGCGGGTCACCGAGCTGGGCAAGGAGATCACGGCCGACTATGCCGGCCGGGCCCCGCTCCTGGTCGGCGTGCTCAAGGGCGCCTTCATGTTCATGAGCGACCTGGCCCGGGCCATCGACCTACCCGTGGAGTTCGACTTCATGGCCGTGTCCTCCTACGGCAGCGCCACCAAGACCAGCGGAGTGGTCCGGATCGTCAAGGACCTCGACCTCGACCTCACCGGACGTGACGTCATCCTCGTGGAGGACATCGTCGATAGCGGGCTCACCCTGTCGTATCTGCGCAGGAACCTGAAGGCACGAAGCCCGGCGACTCTGGAAGTGTGCGCCCTCCTGGTCCGAGAGGGCCTTCAGCAGCGTGACCCCGGCCTCCGCTACGTGGGCTTCCGGATCCCGCCCGACTTCGTCATCGGGTACGGCCTGGATGTGGCCGAGCGGTACCGCAACCTCCCTTACGTCTGCGTGTACTCGGGCGAAGTGGACGAGAACCCCCCTCGCCTGTGACGGCGTCGCCTCCGAGGTCCGCCTGACGGAGGCGCAGTTGCATCGGTACCCTGGGTACCACCCCGCCCCGTCGATCTTGGAGCGAACATCCGAGTGAAGAAGCTGGTCCGTAGCGCGCCCTTCTGGGTCATCCTGGCCGTCGTCGCCCTCCTCGTCGTCAGTGGCATGTTCCGGGGCGACGGAGGCCGGAAGACGATCCGCCTCGACCAGTTCGAACGGCGGGTGGCCGAAGGCCTCGTCCGCACGGCCACCATCGCCGACCGGGACGGTTCCATCGAGGGCGAGCTGAAGGACGGCACCAAGTACCGCACGACCTACGTCAAGGAGGATGCTCCGGCCGTCCTCGACCAGCTGCGCAAGTCGTCCGACGTGCGGGTCAAGGTCGACCACCAGAATGACCCCCTGTGGTGGACCCTCCTGCAGACCTTCCTTCCCTTCCTCCTGCTCATCGGCGCCTTCCTGTTCGTGATGAACACCATGCAGGGCGGCGGGAACCGGGTGATGCAGTTCGGCAAGGCCAAGGCCAAGCAGGTGTCGAAGGATCAGCCCAAGGTCACCTTCGCCGATGTCGCCGGCGCCGACGAGGCGGTGGAGGAGCTTCAGGAGATCAAGGAGTTCCTCGAATCACCGGCCAAGTTCCAGTCCATGGGAGCCAAGATCCCCAAGGGCGTCCTCCTGTTCGGCCCTCCGGGGACGGGCAAGACCCTGCTGGCCCGGGCCGTGGCCGGCGAGGCGGGCGTGCCCTTCTTCTCCATCTCCGGCTCCGACTTCGTGGAGATGTTCGTGGGAGTGGGGGCCAGCCGGGTGCGCGACCTGTTCGAGCAGGCCAAGGCGTCGGCTCCGGCCATCGTCTTCGTGGACGAGATCGACGCCGTCGGGCGCCACCGGGGCGCGGGACTTGGCGGCGGCCACGACGAGCGGGAGCAGACCCTCAACCAGCTCCTGGTGGAGATGGACGGGTTCGACACCAAGGCCGGCGTCATCCTCATCGCCGCCACCAACCGTCCGGACATCCTCGACCCGGCTCTGCTCCGGCCCGGCCGGTTCGACCGCCAGATCGTCGTGGACCGACCCGACCTGGAGGGCCGCAAGGCCATCCTTAACGTCCACGGCAAGGACAAGCCCCTCGCCAAGGGGGTCGACATCGACATCCTGGCCCGCCGCACACCCGGATTCACGGGCGCCGACCTGGCCAACCTGATGAACGAGGCCGCCCTCCTGACCGCCCGCCGGGGGTTCAAGGAGATCGGGATGCCGCAGCTCGAGGAGGCGATCGACCGGGTCATCGCCGGGCCCGAGCGGAAGTCGCGGATCATGTCCGAGGACGAGAAGCGGGTGATCGCCTACCACGAGGGGGGTCACGCCCTGGTCGGCCACGCCCTGCCCCACGCCGACCCAATCCACAAGGTGTCGATCATCGCCCGCGGCCGGGCCCTGGGCTGGACCCTCTCCCTGCCCACCGAGGACAAGTACCTGGTCACCCGCTCCGCCCTGCGGGACCAGCTGGCCATGTTGCTCGGGGGCCGGACGGCGGAGGAGCTGATCTTCCAGGACCCCACGACCGGCGCCCAGAACGACATCGAGAAGGCGACCCAGATCGCTCGGGCCATGGTCACCGAGTACGGCATGAGCGACGAGATCGGCCCCCAGCAGCTGGGCCAGAAGAACGGGGAGGTGTTCCTGGGCCGTGATCTCGGGCACCAGGCCAACTACTCCGACCAGGTGGCGGCCAAGATCGACGCCGAGGTCCGCCAGCTCATCGACGAGGCCCACGACGAAGCCCGGGACATCCTGCGCACCCACCGCAAGACGCTCGACCGGCTGGCCCAGGCCCTGATCGAGAAGGAGACGCTCGACACCCCCGAGGTCATGGAGGTCCTCGGCGACGTGGGCAAGCGCCCGTCCCGCGTGGCGGCCGAGCCCCGCCGGGCCGATGTCCGGCCCCTGACCAAGTGACGAGCCTTCCCGACGAGCCTGCGCTATCGCCGGGCGTCGATCGGGCTCGAATCGAGAAGGCCGTGCGGGAGATCCTCGAGGCCATCGGGGAGGACCCGGAACGGGACGGGCTACAGGGGACGCCCGAGCGGGTGGCGGCCATGTACGAGGAGGTGTTCGCCGGCCTCTCCGCTCCCACCGCGCAGCAACTCTCCGTCACCTTCGCCGCCGAACACGACGAGATGGTGATGGTCAAGGACATCCCGCTGTACTCGATGTGCGAGCACCATCTGGTCCCGTTCCTGGGCCGGGCCCACGTGGCCTACATCCCCAACCTGGAGGGTCGGATCACAGGGCTGTCGAAGCTGGCCCGCCTGGTCGAGTTCTACGCCCGGCGACCCCAGGTGCAGGAGCGGCTCACGACCCAGATCGCCGACGAGATCGAGAGGACGCTCGAGCCGAGGGGAGCTTTGGTCGTCATCGAGGCTGAACACCTGTGTATGTCCATGAGAGGGGTGCAAAAGCCCGGGACGACCACCATTACGTCTGCGGTTCGGGGTTTGTTCCGTGACAACGCCGCCACTCGGAGCGAGGCCATGGACTTCATTCGCCACGACCGTCGCTGAGAGGGTCGGGGACGCCTTCCCACCGGTAGGATGGGCGGCGTGCGGCCGTTGGTGATGGGTGTGTTGAACGTCACGCCTGACTCCTTTTCCGACGGTGGCTCCTGGTTCGACGCCCGAGCAGCCGTCGCCCATGGCTTGGAAATGGTGGCCGAGGGGGCCGATGTGGTGGACGTCGGAGGGGAGAGCACCCGGCCCGGCGCCGAACCCGTCGGGGAGGCCGAGGAGAAGGGGCGGGTGCTGGAGGTCGTGGCCGCGCTGGCCCCTCACGTGCGGGTTTCGATCGACACCCGCAAGGCGGGAGTCGCCCGGGAGGCCGTGGCCGCCGGGGCCACCCTGGTCAACGACGTATCCGCCTCCCTCTGGGAGGTCGCAGCCGACACCGGAGCGGGATGGGTGGCCATGCACATGCAAGGCGAGCCCGGCACCATGCAAGCGGCGCCCGTCTACGGAGACGTGGTCCAGGAGGTGCGCGACTTCCTGGTGGCGCGGGCGGGAATCGCCCGGGAGGGGGGCGTGTCCGAGGTCTGGATCGATCCCGGGATCGGGTTCGGCAAGACCGCGGCACACAACCTGACGCTGCTCAGGCACCTGCCGTCCCTGGTCAAGACCGGTTTTCCGGTGATGGTCGGCACCAGCCGCAAGAGCTTTTTGGGGGCGCTCGCCGGTCGGTCGCCAGCGGAACGGGCGGAGGTCGACGACCGGCTGGAGGGCTCGCTGGCCACCGCGGTGTGGTCCATGGCCCAGGGCGCAGCCATGGTCCGGGTGCATGACGTGCGGCCTACGGTCCAGGCCGCCTGCCTGCTCGTAGAGGTCCCGGCATGAAGAGCAAGTGGGCCCAGGGCATCGTCCCCCGCAACTTCGCCTGGATCATCAAGGACCGGCTGGCGGTCAGCGAACGGCCCGGCGGGTACGCCCGCACCCACCGCCGGGTGCGCCGCCAGGAGGAGATCATCTGGCTCCGCGAGCAGGGTTTCAGCCGGGTGGTGTCGCTCCTCCCGTCCCCCCACAACCTCCACGCCTACGACGAGCTGGGCGTGAAGTGGGAGCACGTGCCCTTCGGCCCCCACGACGAGGCCCGCCCCATCGTCGACGACCTCTTCGTCCGCCTCCGCGGGTGGCTGGCCGCGGGGGAGAAGGTCCTGATCCACCAGGAGGAGCTGAGCGACCGGCTCCAGGGGGTCGTGGCCGGTTATCTGGTGTGGTCGGGGATGGTGAAGTCGCCGGCCCAGGCCATTTCCGTCATCGAGCGCATCAACCAGCGGCAGATGGGCCCCGGCGGACGGGAGCTGGTGGCTCTGGCCCGGGAGCTCGCCGCCGGCCCCGCGACCGGTTGAGCGACCGCATAGAGCTGCGGGGGCTGCGGGCCCTCGGATACCACGGTGCCCTCCCGGGGGAGCAGGACGGAGCCCAGCCCTTCGAGATCGAGCTGGACGTCGAGGCCGACCTGCACCCCGCGGGGAGCAGCGACGACCTGAGCGACACCATCGACTACGGGGCGGTGGCCGAGAACGCGGTCCGGATCGTGACCGAGGAGCGCTGGCAGCTCCTGGAGCGCATGGCCGAGCGCGTGGCGGAGGCGGTGCTGGGGACCGACGGGCGCATCCGGGGGGTCTCGGTGACGGTCCGCAAGCTGCGGCCGCCGGTCTCGGGCCTGGGCAGCGCCGCCGTCCGCATCACCCGGCGGCAGCGAGGGCTCAAGCGGGCCTTCGTCGGCCTGGGCGCCAACCTGGGCGATCGCGAGGATACCCTCCGCCAGGCTGTGGCCGCCCTCCCCGACGTGGTGGCCGTGTCCCCTGTCTACGAGACCGAGCCCGTGGGCGGGCCTCCGGGGCAGCCGCCCTACCTGAACCTGGTCGTCGAGCTGGCCACCGACCAGTCCCCCCGCCAGCTGCTGGCCGTCGCCCAGCGGCTCGAAACCCACGCTGGCCGGGTGCGGGACGAGCACCATGGCCCCCGGACCCTCGACGTCGATCTGCTGTGGGTCGAGGGGGTGACGGTGGACGAGCCCGACCTGACCCTGCCTCATCCCCGAATGCACGAGCGACGGTTCGTGCTCGCGCCCCTGGCCGACCTGGCCCCGGAGCTGGTCCCGCCCGGGTGGAAGGAATCGGCGGAGGGTCAAGTGCGCCGCCTCGGTACTCTGTAGTCACGAACGGCACCCAGCCGGGGCCGGAACGTCGAAGGGAGCACCGTGCGGGTCCTCGACCGCATCGCCGAGGTGCGCAAGGAGTTGGACACCGCCCGTGCCGACGGACGGTCAATCGGGTTCGTCCCCACCATGGGCGCCCTTCACGAGGGCCACGCCTCGCTGATCCGCCGCTCAGCGGCGGAGTGCGAGCGCACGATAGTCAGCATCTTCGTCAACCCGCTCCAGTTCGGCCCCGCCGAGGACTTCGCCCTCTACCCCCGCGACCTGGACGCCGACCTCGACGTGGCCACCGCCGCCGGTGCCGACCTGGTGTTCGCTCCTCCCGTGGAGGAGATGTACCCCGCCCCCATGGCGACGGCAGTGCACGTGGCCGGCGTGGGCGAGGGGCTGGAGGCGGCCTCCCGCCCGGGCCACTTCCGGGGCGTCGCCACCGTGGTGGCCAAGCTGTTCGCCATCGCCGGGACGTGCCGCGCCTACTTCGGCGAGAAGGACTACCAGCAGCTCCTCGTCGTGCGGCGCTTGGCCGCCGATCTCTCGCTTCCGGTAGACATCGTCGGATGCCCGACCGTGCGGGAGCCCGACGGCCTGGCCCGCTCCAGCCGCAACGCCTACCTCTCGCCCGCCGAGCGGGGCGCGGCCACGGCGCTTTACCAGGCTTTGGAAACGGCAGCCGGGGAGGTGTCCGCCGGCGAGCGGTCGGCCGACCGGCTCCGGGCGGCCATGGGGGACATCCTGGCGGCGTCGCCCCTGATCAGGCCCGACTACGCCGAAGTCGCCGACCCCCTCACCCTGGAGCCTCTGGCCCGGGTCGAAGGGCAGGCGCGGCTGCTCGTGGCCGCGACCGTCGGGACGACTCGCCTGATCGACAACCGGGGGGTCCGGGTTTGAGGCGGCGGATGCTGAAGTCCAAGATCCACCGGGCGACCGTCACCGGCGCCGACGTGGACTACGAAGGGTCCATCTCGCTCGATCCCGAGCTGATGTGGCGGGCCGACATCGTCGAGTGGGAGCAGGTGGCGGTCCTCGACGTGGACAACGGGGCGCGACTCGAGACCTACGCCATCGCCGGTGAGGCGGGGGAGGTCCGGCTCAACGGCGCCGCCGCGCGCCTGATCCATCCCGGCGACCGGGTGATCGTCCTGACCTACGCCGACTACGACGACGCCGAACTGGAGGGTTTCTCGCCCCGGATCGTGCTGGTGGACGCGTCCAATCGGCTCCGGGAGCGGGCGGGAGGGACGGTCGGGTGGTGACGGGCGAGCTCGACCTCCTCGTCCTGGGAAGCGGTGTCGCCGGGCTCTCGGCCGCGGTGCGGGCGGCAGCAGCCGAGCCCGGCCTGCGAGTCGGGGTGCTGACCAAGGGGCGCCTGTCCCAGGCCACCACCCGCTGGGCCCAAGGCGGCGTGGCCGCCGTCCTGGGCGGCGATCCCGACTCCACCGACCTCCATCTGGCCGACACCCTGGCCGCCGGGGCGGGGCTGTGCGACGCCGACGCCGTCCGAGTCCTAGTGGACGAAGGGCCGGCCCGGGTGCACGAGCTCATCGCCATGGGCGCCATCTTCGACCGCGACGCCAGCGGGCGGTTGGCTCTGGCGCGCGAGGGAGGGCACTCGGTGGCCCGAGTCGTCCACGCCGGCGGTGCGGCCACGGGGGTGGAGATCGAGCGGGCCCTCGTCGACGCGGTGAAGGACACCGCCGCCTCGGTGATGGAGGGGTGGTTCGCCGTCGACCTGTTGGTGACGGACGGCCGGTGCCGGGGGGTTTCCGCCCTGGACCCGTCGGGCGTGCGCCAGGAGGTGCGGGCCACCCACACCCTCGTCGCCACCGGAGGGGCGGGCCAGGTGTACGCGGTGACGACCAACCCGGCCGAGGCCACCGGCGACGGCGTGGCCATGGCCCTCCGGGCGGGCGTGGCCGTGGCCGACCTCGAGTTCGTGCAGTTCCATCCGACCGCCCTGCACCACCCGGCCATGCCCCGGCCCCTGCTGTCCGAGGCCTTGCGAGGTCACGGTGCCCTGCTGCGGGACAGCGACGGTGAGCGGTTCGTCGACGAGCTTGCGCCCCGGGACGTGGTGGCTCGGGCCATGACCGCCCGCATGCTGGAGCGGGGCGTCGACCACCTGTGGCTCGATGCGACGGTGCTGGAGGACTTCGGGCGCCGGTTTCCGACCATCGCCGCGGCCATGCAGAGGGCGGCCCTCGACCCGGCGCGTGAGTGGCTGCCAGTGGCGCCCGCGGCCCACTACTTCATCGGCGGGATCGTCACCGACCTGGACGGAGGCACGGCTCTGCCCGGGTTGTGGGCGGCGGGAGAGGCGGCATGCGCCGGCGTCCACGGGGCGAACCGCCTGGGCTCAAACTCGCTCCTGGAGGGGATGGTGTTCGCGGCCCGGACGGTGGAGGCCATCGGTCGGGGGAAGTCGGCGGGCGAGGCAACCGGCGTTCTGGGCAGTGTCCTCAGGGGCGAGCCCGTGGTGTTACCGGCAGGGGCCGGCGGACCGACCTCGAAAGGGGAGCCGCCGCCGCTGGACGCGCTTCCCAAGGTCCGCGAAGCCCAGCAGCGCATGATGACGGAGCTGGCCGGCGTGCTCCGCGACGGCCAGTCGCTGGCGACGGCCGGCGCCGAGCTGCACCGGCTGCCGCCCATCGTGTCCGACACGCCCGCCGGGTGCGAGCTGCGGAACCTGGCCGCGGTCGCCGGGGGGCTGGTGGCTGCGGCGACGGTGCGAGAGGAGAGCCGGGGGGCGCACACCCGCACCGACTTCCCGGCCACGTCACCCGATTTCCGGCTGCGGCTCGTGATCACGTGACCACTGAGTTCCCCTCTCAGGGGGCCGCTCGGGCCCAGGTCCCCGCTCAGGGGGCCGCTCGGGCCCAGGCCCCCCTCGCCCTCGTGCGGGAGGCCGTGGCCCGGGCCCTGGCCGAGGACGTCGGGCCCCTCGGCGACCTCACCGCCGCCCTCCTTCCCGCCGGCGTGCTCAGCGAAGCCAGCCTGGTTCCCCGGGTCGAGGGGGTCCTGGCCGGACGTCTGGCGGCTCAGGAGACGTTCGCCCAGGTCGACCCGTCAATCGCCGTCGAATGGCTGGCCGACGACGGCGACGTGCTGCACCCCGGCCGCCCGCTGGCTCACGTCCGGGGCCCCTTGCCGTCGGTCCTCACCGCCGAACGGACGGCCCTCAACTTCCTGTGCCACCTGTCCGGGGTGGCCACCCTGACCCGCCGCTACGTGGAGGCGGTGGCCGGAGTGGGACACGTGCGGATCCGCGACACCCGCAAGACCCTGCCCGGCCTCCGGGCCCTGGAGAAGGCCGCCGTCCGGGCCGGGGGAGGAGTCAATCACCGGGCCTCGCTGTCGGACGGGATCCTCGTCAAGGACAACCACCTGGCCGGGCTTTCGATAGACGGCGCCGTGGCCGCCGCCCGCCGGTTGTGGCCCGGCCGCTCCGTGCAGGTGGAGTGCGACACCCTCGGCCAGGTGAAGGAGGCCGTGGTGGCGGGAGCGGACCTGGTTCTGCTCGACAACATGACTCCCGCGGAGGTCGCCGCCGCGGTCGAGGAAGTGGCGTCCCGGGCCTTGGTGGAGGTCTCCGGGGGGATCACGCTGGAGACGGTAATCGCCTTCGCCCAGGCCGGCCCCGACCTGATCTCGGTCGGCGCCCTCACCCATTCCGCCCCCTCCCTGGACATCGGCCTCGACCTTGACCGGGGCCTGGGCCCGAGCGGCCCTTCGAGCGGAATGACGGGCCCAACCTCCTGACCATGCTGCTGGCCATCGACGCGGGCAACACCCAGACCGTGGTGGGCCTGTACAGGGGCGACGAGCTCCTCGAGCCCTGGCGCCTCGCCACCAGTGCCGAGCGCACGTCCGACGAGCACGCGCTGATCGTCAGCCAGCTCCTCGACTTCCAGGGCGCCTCGTTCGACGACGTGACCGGCGTGGTGGTGTCCTCGACCGTGCCCCGGCTGACGGCTGCCCTCCGCGAGATGACCGATCGGTACCTGTCGGTCCCTCCGATCGTGCTGGAGCCGGGCACACGCACGGGTGTGCCCATCCTCTACGAGAACCCCAAGGAGGTCGGTCCCGACCGGATCGCCAACGCCGTGGGCGCCCTCGACCTCTACCCGGGGCCCATCATCGTGGTGGATTTCGGGACGGCCACCACGGTCGACGCCACCTCGAGCCGCGGGGAGTACCTGGGCGGGGCCATCCTTCCCGGGATCGAGATCAGCCTTGACGCGCTGTTCGCCCGGGCCGCGGCCCTGTCCCGGGTCAGGCTGGCCGAGCCCAAGAGGGCCATCGGCAAGAGCACGGCCGAGTCGATCCAGTCGGGCACGTTCTACGGTTTCGGCGCCGCCGTCGACGGGCTGTGCCGCCGGTTCCAGGCCGAGCTGGGCCCCTGCACCATCGTCTCCACCGGAGGCCTCGGAGAGTCCATGCTGCCCTACTCCGAGTGCATCGAGCACTACCTGCCATGGCTGACCCTCCACGGCCTCCGCATCATCTACGACCGGAATCGAGCCGACTACCAATGAGCGACCAGGAGCCGCCCTACCGGTTCGACCGGACGGCCGAGGCCGGTGCCCTCCACGAGCGCTACGCGGGCCTGCCCCCGGAGACGAACACGTCGACCACCGTGGCGGTGGCGGGCCGGCTGATGCTCCGGCGGGTGCACGGCGCCCTCGCCTTCGGCACCCTGGCCGACTCCTCGGGACGCGTCCAGCTGTTCGCCACCGCCGAGGGCACCCCCCGGTTCGAAGAGTTCTGCCACCTGGCCGTGGGGGACTGGCTGGGGGTCACGGGCGAGGTGGTCACCACCCGCAGGGGAGAGCTCTCGGTGGCCGTCAGCGAGTGGGTCCGGCTGGCCCACGCTCGCCGCTCCTTCCCCGACCGGTGGCACGGCCTGGCCGACCCCGACGTCCGGTACCGCCAGCGCTACGTCGACCTGTGGGTGACGGAAGAGGCGAGACGCACGTTCCTCCTGCGGAGCCGGCTGATGGCGCTGGTCCGCCGGTGGCTGGAGGAGCGCGGCTTCGTGGAGGTGGAGACTCCGATCCTCCAACCCATCCCCGGAGGGGCCCTGGCCAGGCCCTTTGTCACCCACCACATCACGCTGAGCCTTGACCTCTACCTGCGCATCGCCCCCGAGCTGTATCTCAAGAGGCTGGTTGCGGGAGGGTTCGAGCGGGTCTTCGAGCTGGGACGGGTGTTCCGGAACGAGGGCATCTCGCCCCGCCACAACCCCGAGTTCACAATGCTCGAGCTGTACCAGGCCTACGCCGACTACACCGACATGATGGCCCTCACCGAGGACCTGGTCTCCGACCTGGCGACGACCCTTTGCGGTGGCACCGCCCTGACCTATGGCGGGCGCCCGCTGGACGTGGCGCCTCCGTGGCGGCGGGCGACGATGGTCGAGCTGATCGAGGAGCACGCCGGTGTCCAGGTCGACGTGGAGATGCCGGCGGACGAGCTGCGGGCGTGCGCCCGCAAGCTGGGTGTGAACGTCAAGGACGGGTGGGGGCCGGGAAAGCTGGTCCTGGAGATCTACGAGAAGACCACCGAGGCCGAGCTGTGGGAACCGGTCTTCGTGTGCGACTACCCGACCGAGGTGTCGCCCCTGACGCGCCAGCACCGGACGAAGCCGGGTGTGGTCGAGCGCTTCGAGGCCATCGTGGCCGGCCGTGAGCTGGCCAACGCCTTCAGCGAGCTGGTCGACCCGCACGAGCAACGCGCTCGGTTCGAGGAGCAGGCCCGCCAGAAGGAGGCGGGCGACGAGGAGGCCATGGTCCTCGACGAGGACTACCTGCGGGCCATGGACTACGGCCTGCCCCCGACGGGCGGGCTGGGGATCGGCATGGACCGCCTGGTGATGCTCCTGGCCGACGCGGCCAACATCCGGGACGTCGTCCTGTTCCCGACTCTCCGCCCGGAGCCACCCTCGCCTGGCGACTGAGGCCGGCCGCCCGCGAGCCGTCTAGGCGGACTTGACCTCGGTGACCTCCACGACGAACCACAGGGCTTCGTCAGGGGCGATGGACGGCGGACGCCCCTGTGGGCCGTAGGCCTGCGCCCCCGGGATGCCGAGTAGGCGCTGCCCCCCCACCTTCATGCCCGGGATGCCGTCCTGCCAGCCCTTGATCACGTTGCTCAGGGGAAACGTCGCCGGTTGGTTGCGGGAGTAGGAGGAGTCGAAGATCTTCCCCGTCGAGCAGGCCACCCCGATGTACTGGACGGTGATGGTGGCGCCGGGTGACACCTCGGCGCCGTCACCGACCTTGAGGTCCTCTTTCACCAACGCGGTAGGAGGAGGTCCGGTCTTCACCGGGACGGCGGGAGCGCCCGGCGGCGGGGTGTCGGCGACGGGGACACAGGGCTTGCCCGAGGCTGATCCCGTGGCGGGGACGGCGGTCGTGGTGCTCGAACCGCTGACCACCTCCTGGTCGTCGCCGTCGTCGCCCGTGAGGGAGGACACGAGGGCGACCAGGGCGATGACGACCAGGGCGCTGAACCCGACGATGAGGGCCTGGCGACGGCGTTGAGCGCGGCGTCGGGCTTTAGCCACCGCGGCCCGCTGGGCGTCACGCCTGGCCTTCTGACGGTCTCGCTTCGGGTCGGGCATGGGTGGTCAACGTAGCAAGGCGCGGCCTTGACCCGGGAGGCGGCGTGCGGGCCTAGTTTCTGGGCGTGGCCGAGAGCGTGGGCAGCCGGGTCGTGCTCAAGGCCCGCGAGCTGCGGACCAGCGGCCGAGCCGCCCTCGGCGACCTTCCGAGCGTCGAGGAGCTGACCGCTCTCCCGGAGGACGACAGACGGCGGGTGCGGGAGGGGCTCCGGGTCGAGCTGTACGCCATCTCCTCACTGGTGGCGGAGGCGACGGTGGAGCGCGCCCGCCAGCGCCGGGCCGACCATCCTCCGTTCGGGCTGGTGCGCTCGGGGCACACCGACTACCGGATGCTGATGGACTCGCCCGAGACGGTGACCGAGGGGACGATCGGCGGCTTCTACGCGCTGGGCAAGGCGTACGTCGACACCATGGTGCTGCACCTCGACGGGCAGATGAAGGACTGGATCGCGTCCGGTGAGGGCTGGAAGCTCGACCGGCTCGACCGCCTCGTGGAGCTGTTCCGCGTCGGTGCGGGGCCCATGACCCGGCCCCGGCTGCGCGACCGCTTCTCCTTCATCTACGGCGGACTTCACTTCGGTACGGGCGTGTGCGTCCAGCTGGCCGAGGTCATGGTGCGGATGCTCGGGGCCTATCCGGACCTGACGGCGGACGAGCGGGTCGAAGTGCTGCTGCGGAGCGCGCGACCGGCCAACCGGCTGGCTGCCTTCAACGTCGACCACGTGGTCATCGCCTACCAGGACCTGCTGGGGCCCGCCCCCATCCCCTCGTCGCTCAGCGCGCCCGCTACCCCGCTCAGAGGGCCGCTCGGGCCCCAGGCCATGCGGTGGTTCAGCCCGGACAAGTTCGCGGTCGAGGACGTCGAAGGCCAGCCCTGGCGCATCGACTTCAGCAACGAGGAGACCCTCGGCGGCCGGCCCCGGGGGGGAAAGCTGCTCGACGTCCCGACCACCTACGCCACCCAGGGTTGCCCGGCCCGGATCTCTCCGACAGGAGGCGTCTCACCCATCGCCGGCCTGTGGGACTGGTGCGTGCACCTGGTGCGGGACCTCGGGCTGATCTGATCTGGACTGTCTCCCCTACCGGCAGTCCACACAGCTGTCGGACCCGGCGACGAACTGGCTCAACCGCTTGTGCATCCGGCACCCGGGGCACAGGCGGGTGGAGGGAGCGGCCGGTGGTTTGGAGGCAGCCGCCTTGCGGTTCGCCGTTGTGCCAGTTGAGCGAGGCTGACGGGTCACGGGCTTGGCCGTCCCTCGGGAAGCGACCACCGTTCTCCGCTCGGGGGGTGCCGCCGGAACGGGAAAGGGCGGGTCGTCGAGGATGATGCCGGCCTCGAAGAACGCCTCGCTGACCGTGTCGGGAACCGAGCCGTACCAGTTGCCCGTCTCCATGCGGGTCGGCACCCGGCCTTCCGAAGCCACGTAATCGCTCAACCGGGAGGCCCCCGCCAGCCGGTACCCGACGACCCAGCGCTTGCCCTTGATCCACCGGACCACGTACAGCTCCGGGTTCCGCCAGAGCCCGGCAGCCACGCCGTTGGGCCCGTGGGCGGCGACGCCGAACGGGGACCCGGCCTGCCCGAGTCCCAGCACCCGAAGGACGGTCAGGCCCGGGTCACCGTTGACCGGCTCGACCAGTTTGACGGTTCGCTCGTCGACCTCGACT
>JBHENM010000309.1:0-2182 GCA_046262035.1 Acidimicrobiales bacterium
ACCCGCCCTGAGGGTGTCACCGTGAGGCTCGACCCGCCCGACACCCCGTCGCACCGCCGAGCCCTACGTGCGCTGGTGAGCGACCTCAACGCCGCCGGGGTTACATTTCCCGGCACGGACGTCGCCGTCACCTACAAGGTCAGAATGCACCACTCCGAGCGCGCCGCATAGGGCTCGATGTCCAGACCTCTGACCGCTACCTGTCGTTGGTGGAGGCGGTGCGGGAAGGCGGCAAGAACACCCACCGCACCCTGTTGCGCCTGGGTGAGGTAAGCGAGCTGGCGGCGTCGGGCCAACTCGACCGCATCATCGCCGCCCTGCGGGCGCACGCCGAGGGGACGTGGTTGGCCGCCGATGAGCTGGAGGCCACCGACGCCCCGGCGTTGGGAGCCATGGCCGCGGTGCACGCCTACTGGCGTCGTCTCGGCCTGGAAGCCCACTTCGCCGCCCGGGGTGAGGCCCGGGGCGCGGAGCATCTCGACGACACCATCTTCGCCATGGTGGCCAACCGCCTCCTGGCCCCGTGCTCCAAGCGGGCGCTGCCCGAGTGGCTCGGGACCGACGTCGTAGTCCCCGCTGCCGTGGTCGTCCCATCGGTGGACCAGTGCTACCGGGCCCTCGACGCGGTGGCCGAGGCCAAAGAGGCGACCGAGGCCCACCTCTACGGCCGGCTGACCGATCTCACCAACCTGGACCTGCGCCTGGTCTGCTACGACCTGACCTCGACGTACTTCGAAGGCGACCGCCGGCCCTCAGCGCGCTTCGCCTCGAAGGCCTTTGGCTACAGCCGTGACCACCGCGGCGACCGTCCCCAGATCGTGATCGGCCTGCTCGTCACCACCGACGGCATCCCCATCGCCCACCACGTCTTCGCCGGCAACACCGCCGATGTGTCCACCCTTCCAGCGGTGCTCGACGACCTCCAGAGGCGCTTCGGCGTCGGCGCCATCACCATGGTCGCCGACCGGGGCCTCATCTCCGAGGACAACGTGAAGACGTTGGGGGACAAGGGCTTCGGCCACATCCTGGCCACCCGCCTGCACCGTGACCACGACGTCGCCGCTGTGCTGGAGGCCTCGACGCGACCAGGGGCCGTGTGGTTGCCGTGCCCGGAGGCCAACTCGGCGACCTGTGACATCAGCCACGACGGGCGGCGCTGGGTGGTGGTGGCCTCGACCACCCGCCACCACCGCGACACGGTCCGCACCGCCGAGCTGGTGGCGCGCACCTCGGGCGAGCTGGCGGCGCTGGAGGCCCGGGTGCGCGAGGGGCGGCTACGGGACAAGGCCAAGATCGGCCAGGCCGCCGGGCGCATCCTGGCCCGCTCGGGCGTGTCCCGGCTCTTCGACGTCGACATCGACGAGGGTCGGTTCCTCTACCACTACGACGAGGCCGCCCTCGACTACGAGGAGCAGCTGCTGGCCGGCCGCTACGTGCTGGCCACCTCGCTCAGCCCCACCCAGGCGTCGGCCCCCGAGGTGCTGCAGGCCTACCGGCGACTACTCGAGGTGGAGTCGACGTTCCGGGTGCTGAAGAACTTCATCGCCCTGCGCCCCGTCTATCACTGGACCGAGACGCGGGTGCGGGCCCACGTAGCGGTGTGCGTACTGGGAGCGGTGATCGAAGCTCTCATCGAGACCGACCTGCGCCGTGCTGACGTGCGTGATCCGGATCTCCCCGACCAGGTGCTGTCTCCCCGCCGGGCTCTACGAGAGCTCGGCCGGATCCGAGCGGCAACCATCGTCGCCGGGGAGCGCACCATCGACGTCGTCACCCGGCGCAGCCCGCTGCAGGCCAGCGTTCTCGCCGCCCTGGGTGTCGACACCGCCGCCTGGGACCGCGCTCGAGTCAGCTGACGCCCCCAAAAGGCCACCGCGTAGTGGAAACACCTACTCGCCGCGCCCCTTCTCGCCTGCGGTTTCGCGAGGTGGCCGCCGAAGTCGACGCAGGGGGAACGCTGGCCGGAACAACTCCGCGACGTTTAAGCACAGCAACACGATCGTCCCGTAAGGGTGGTCCGGTGATCGTCCCGGTGACGGGGCCTAGGAGGCCGCTGACGTAGTCGGCTTCTGGGCGGTGCATCGACTGGGGCCACCCCCCCACGGGCGGGTCGGTGCTCATGACGACCGGCATGGAAATCGGGAGCCGAGATCGCGCCCGGACTCCCAGGCCGGGCATGTCC
>JBHENM010000310.1:0-1613 GCA_046262035.1 Acidimicrobiales bacterium
CGCCGCGAGGTCAACATCCACCTCGTGTCGGGCGAGGCGGGCGGTATCAAGGTCGGCGACTGGGTCCTGATCCACGTCGGCTTCGCCATGAGCAAGATCGACGAAGAAGAGGCCAACCGCACGCTGGCGTTCATCAAGGAGTTGGGCAGCGTGTACGACGACGAGATCGCCCAGTTCTCGGAGACTCAGCCGCTTGAGATCTAATGCGGCGGTCCGCCGGACGGGTCCTGCCCCTCAGGGTCCCTCCCACGGGGGGCCTTCGCTGCGCCTCAACCAGCTGGGGCCCTTCCCTTGGGGCCCTCCCTACGGGTCACCCGTCCGACTGTCGGGCTCTCCTGCCAGGAACGCCAGCGTGCGGAATTGGAAAGGAAGGAAGATAGATGAAATTCGTTGATGAGTATCGGGATCCGGCGGCGGCTCGGGCTTGTGTTTCGGAGATCACCCATTTGGCTGGGGATCTGGCTGAGGTGCGCGGGGCTCACCTGAAGTTCATGGAGGTGTGCGGGGGGCATACCCACACCATTTACAAGCACGGGATCGAGAACGTTCTCCCGCCGACGGTCGAACTGGTGCACGGTCCCGGGTGTCCGGTGTGCGTGATCCCCATGGGCCGGGTCGACGACGCCATCGCCGTGGCCGAGACGCCGGGCGTCATCTTCACCTCCTTCGGTGACATGATGCGGGTGCCGGGTAGCCACTCCAACCTCCTCGAGGCCAAAGCCCGGGGCGCGGACGTCCGGATGGTGTACTCGCCCCTCGACGCCCTGCGCATCGCCGCCCAGAACCCGGACAAGGAAGTGGTGTTCTTCGCCGTCGGGTTCGAGACGACGGCCCCCTCCACCGCCGTCACCGTGCTCAAGGCCCGCCAGAAGGGGATTCGGAACTTCTCCCTGTTCTGCAACCACGTCACCATCGTCCCGCCGCTGCGGGCCATCCTCGAGTCTCCCGACCTGCGCCTCGACGGCTTCCTCGGCCCAGGCCACGTGTCCACCGTCATCGGCAACCGTCCCTACCGCTTCGTTCCCCGCGACTACGGCAAGCCGCTGGTGACGGCCGGGTTCGAGCCCCTCGACATCCTCCAGGCCATCGTCATGCTCGGCCGCCAGCTGCGTGACGGCCGCTGCGAGGTGGAGAACCAGTACACCCGAGCGGTGCCCGAGCAGGGCAACCCCAAGGCCTTGGCCATCCTGGGCGAGGTGTTCGAGCTGCGCCCCCACTTCGAGTGGCGGGGCCTGGGCTTCATCTCCCAGTCCGCCCTGAAGCTGAAGGAAAGCTTCGCCGCCTGGGACGCGGAGCTGAAGTTCTCCATCCCCGGCGTGCGTGTCGCCGACCCTAAGGCCTGCCAGTGCGGTGAGGTCCTCAAGGGCGTCATCAAGCCCTGGGAGTGCAAGGTGTTCGGCACGGCGTGCACGCCGGACCGCCCGATCGGGACGTGCATGGTCTCCAGCGAGGGCGCGTGCGCGGCCTACTACAACTTCGGCCGTCTCACACGCCGGCGCGGGCGCGAGCCGGCGCCCGCCTGATGGCCGGCGCGCGGACCGAGGAGGAGGTCCTCGCCGCCATCGAGCGCCGCCGCCGGCGCGGGCACGTCAAGCTCATGGACGAGCACATCA
>JBHENM010000311.1:0-11578 GCA_046262035.1 Acidimicrobiales bacterium
TTGCTCAGGCGTTCGCTCAATCTCGAACGCGGCACCAGACGGCGTCGTCGCTTGGGAACGTGAAACTTGGTCTCCAGCAGTGGGCTTGCCACGACCACCTCCACTCAGCAGCCCGTTCCAACCTACGTCGACGAGCGCGAGCTACTCGCCCCTCAGGACCTAGCATGAGCCAACCCATGAACGGACGGTCGGCGCACGTCGTTTGGCTCGAGGACCTCGGCTCGAGCGATAGCGACAGAGTGGGCGGGAAGAACGCGTCCCTGGGCGAGATGATCCGGGGCCTCAAGAACCGGTCGGTGCGGGTGCCCGAGGGCTTCGCCATCACGGCCGATGCCTACCGGGCCTTCCTGACCCACAATCAGCTCCAGGAGCGGCTGAGCGAGCGGTTGGCCCAGCTCGACGACACTTCGGCGGCCGAAGTCGGCGACGACGTGCGCCGCATGTTGCTCGAGGGGGAGCTGTCTCCCGAGATGGCGGAGGAGGTCCGGGCGGCCTACCGCGACCTTTCCCAGAAGTACGGCTCCGAGGCGGTTGACGTTGCCGTCCGCAGCAGTGCCACCGCTGAGGACCTCCCCGACGCCAGCTTCGCCGGCCAGCAGGAGAGCTTCCTCAATGTCGTCGGCGAGGAACGGCTGCTGGAATCGGTCAAGCGCTGCTACGCCTCCCTTTTCACCGACCGGGCCATCGCCTACCGGCAGGAGAAAGGCTTCGACCAACTGGGCGTGGCCCTTTCGGTGGGCGTGCAGAAGATGGTCCGCAGCGACCGAGCGGGCGCCGGGGTCCTCTTCACGATCGACACGGAGAGCGGCTTCCCGGGCGTCGTCGGGATCAGCGCGGCCTGGGGTCTCGGCGAGACCGTAGTCCAGGGCAAGGTCGATCCGGACGAGTACGTCGTGTTCAAGCCGCTGCTGGATCGTGAAGGGCTTGTCCCCATCGTGAGCCGGACGCCCGGTGACAAGCGGGCGAAGCTCGTCTATGCCGAAGACGGAGACTCGCCCACCGTCGAAGTGGACGTGCCGGAGAGCGAGCGGCTGGCCCCGGTCCTAAGCGACGAAGAAGTCCTGCAGCTGGCGAGGTGGGGCTGCCTGATCGAGGACCACTACGGGCGGCCCATGGACGTCGAGTGGGCCAAGGACGGCGACAGCGACGAGCTGTTCGTGGTGCAGGCCCGTCCTGAGACGGTGCAGTCGCGCCGTCAAGGGGCCAGCGTCACCACCTATCGCCTGATCGAGGAGGGCAACCGGCTCGTCAGCGGCCTCGCGGTCGGCGACCGGATCGGCGCTGGCGCGGTCTTCGTGCTCAAGGGGCCCGAAGACTTCGACCGCTTCGAGGACCGCGGGGTCATCGTCACGGAAATGACCGACCCGGATTGGGTGCCGGTCATGCGGCGGGCCGCCGCGGTCGTTACCGACCATGGCGGGAGGACGGCGCACGCGGCCATCGTCAGCCGCGAGCTCGGACTCCCGGCCATCGTCGGCACCGGCGACGGCACCAAGGTCCTGAGTGAGGGACAAGAGGTCACCGTTTCCTGCGCCGAAGGCAACGACGGCTTTGTCTACGAGGGGAAGCTCGAGTTCGACGTGGAGGAGACGACGCTCGACGACATCCCCGAAACGACCACCAGGCTGATGGTGAACATGGCCGAGCCGGCTGCGGCTTTCCGCTGGTGGCGCCTGCCGGCGGACGGCGTGGGGCTGGCGCGGATGGAATTCGTGATCAGCAACGCCATAAAGGTGCACCCGTTGGCCCTCACCCGCTTCGAACAGCTGGAGGACGAGTCCGCCCGGCGCCAGATCGAGGAACTGGTCCAGGGGGCGGCGAGCCGCGAGGAGTACTTCGTCGACCGGCTGACCGAGGGCATCGCCCGGATCGCGGCCGCTTACTACCCGGACCCCGTCATAGTCCGCATGAGCGACTTCAAGACCAACGAGTACGCCGACCTCATCGGAGGCCGCCAGTTCGAGCCGCAGGAGGCCAACCCCATGCTCGGGTGGCGGGGCGCCTCGCGCTACTACAGCGACGACTACCGGGACGGCTTCGCCCTCGAGTGCCAGGCCATCCGGCGGGTCCGCGAAGCGATCGGGCTTAACAACGTCATGGTGATGATCCCCTTCTGCCGGACGCCCGAAGAAGCCGACCGGGTGCTGCAGACCCTGGCCGAGGAGGGCCTCATCCGGGGCGCAGGTGGCCTCGAGGTCTTCGTCATGTGTGAGATCCCCTCGAACGTGATCCTGGCCGAGGAGTTCGCCGCCCGCTTCGACGGGTTCTCGATCGGCAGCAATGACCTGACCCAGCTGGTCCTAGGGGTCGACCGAGACTCGTCTGCGCTGGCCCACCTCTTCGACGAGACCAACGAGGCCGTCACCCGATCCATCCGTGACCTCATCGAGCGGGCCCACCGGTCGGGCGTGAAGGTGGGGATCTGCGGCGAGGCGCCGAGCAACCATCCCGAGTTCGCGGAGATGCTGGTCGAGGCGGGCATCGACTCCATCTCGGTGAGCCCCGACCGCCTGCTCCGGGTGAAGGCACGAGTGGCCGAGGCCGAGGCCCGCAGGGACTGCATGCAGCCGTGATGCAGCCGTGACGACCATCGGGGTCTCCGGGTCCTACGGGGGGCTGAACGTCGGCGACGAGGCCATCCTCACGAGCATCGTCAACGAGCTCGGCCGGTTGGTGCCCGACGTCGACGTCGTCGTCTTTTCCCGGAACGCCCAGCACACCGAGCGGCACCACGACGTCGAAAAGGGAATCGCCGTCCGGGATGCCACGCGCGACGAGGTGGTTCCCGAGGTGGAGCGCCTCGACCTCCTCCTTCTGGGCGGCGGGGGCATCCTGTACGACGGCGAGGCGCACAACTACGTGCGAGAGGTGCGGCTGGCGCAGGAGCGCGGCATCCC
Organism: Acidimicrobiales bacterium; assembly: GCA_046262035.1. Classification (GTDB taxonomy): domain Bacteria; phylum Actinomycetota; class Acidimicrobiia; order Acidimicrobiales; family AC-14; genus JBHENM01. Next base: position 2,898 of record JBHENM010000311.1, read on the forward strand.
GACGATGGCCTACGCCATCGGGGCCGGCCCTCTGAGGGGACGCGAGGACCGACTAGTCGTACGTGAAGTGCTGGATCATATGGAAGCGGTCACCGTCCGTGACGCGGAGACCAAGAGGCTCCTCGAGGAGGTCGGCGTGCGAGGGACGATCGAGGTCACCGCCGACCCGGCCCTGTTGCTGACCCCGGTGCCGTTCACCGAGGAGATGCTCGAACGGGAGGGGCTGACGAAGGAGCGGCGGCTGGTCGGCATGTCGGTCCGGGAGCCGGGTGGGGCGGCGCCCGGTCTCGAGCAGTCGCCCTACCACCAGACGCTGGCCAATGCCGCCGACTTCATGGTCGACCGCTTCGACGTCAATGTCGTGTTCGTGCCCATGGAGCGAGCCGACGTCGCCCATGCTCACCGGGTGATGGCGGAGATGGCCGAGCCCGCCCGAGCCACCGTTCTCCAGGGCCGCTATGGACCGCGCCAGCTACTGGGCCTGATGGAACACTTCGAGCTCGCCGTGGGGATGAGGCTGCACTTCCTGATCTTCGCGGCCCTCGCCGCCGTCCCCGTGTTGGGTCTGCCGTACGCCTCCAAGGTCGTCGGCCTGTTCGAGGCTCTGGACCTCCCGGCGCCATCGACGCTCCAGCGACATTCCGGTCCCCTGCTGGCCGCGCTCGATCGGCTGTGGGACTCGCAGGACGACCTGCGGGAGGTCCTCCGGGAGAGGGTGCCGTCTCTTCAGGAGCGGGCCCGGCAGACGTCAGCATCGGCCCTGGCCCTGCTCGACAAGGCGTCGGCCGAGGCGGAAACCTCGACCTCCTGATGCCGCCGCTGCCCCGACCTTCCCGGCTCAACTCGGTAACGCTCCCACCCCGTCACGCCGTGGTGGCGGGAGAGGCCGACGTGCTGGTGGTGGGCGGCGGGCCGGCCGGTCTGGGCGCAGCCATAGGAGCTGCCGAGGCAGGGGCCAAGGTCGTGCTGGTCGAGCGTTACGGCTTCCTCGGCGGAAATGCCACGGTGTCCCTCGTCCTGCCGCTCATGTCCTTCCACACCCAGCGGGAGGCGCCCAAGCCGGACGCCGACGCCGAGTTGTCGCTCATGCCCACCGACCACGGGCCGGGCGACCCGGTGGTGGCCGGCGTGCTCCGTCGGCTCCTCGAGCGTCTGGTAGCCACCGGTGGCGCCGTCGAGCCGTCGCCCAGGACTGGCTACACGGTGCCCTGTGATCCCGAGGACTACAAGCTGACCATGCTCGACCTGCTGGACGAGGCCGGGGTCAGGTTCCTGTTCCACGCCTTCGCGTCGGGGGTCGTCGGTGACGGCGAGGTCGAGGGTGTGGTGTTCGAGACCAAGTCGGGACCGGTGGTCGTGCGGGCGAAGGTTGTCGTGGACTGCACGGGTGACGGTGACGTCGCCGCCGCCGCCGGCGCCCCCTTCGACGTCGGCCGCGAGGAGGACGGCCTCGTGCAGCCGATGACCCTCATGTTCCGCATGGTCGAGTTCGAGCGGCCCGAGTTTGCTGCGTACGTCCGCCACAACCCGGGCCAGTGGCGCGGCGTGCACGGGCTATGGGACCTGATCGCCAAGGCGACCGCCGACGGTCGGCTCGAGCTGCCCCGCGAGGACCTGCTGTTCTTCGCCACCCCTCACGACCGAGAGTTGAGCGTCAACAGCACCAGGGTCGGAGGCGTCCTGGGCGTCGACGTTTGGGACCTCACCTCGGCTGAGTACCAGGCCCGTCGCCAGATGCGCCAGATCGCCAACTTCCTGCGGGAGTACGTGCCCGGCTTCGAGAGGGCCTACGTCGCCCAGAGCGGGGTGAATATCGGGGTGCGTGAGACCAGGCGCATCAGGGGCGAATACCAGTTGACAGCCGACGACGTGTTGACCGCCCGCAAGTTCACCGACGCCGTTGCCCGGGGCTCCTACCCCATCGACATCCACAACCCCAAGGGGACGGGCACGGTCCTGCGCAACCTCCCGCTCAATGAGGCCTACGACATCCCGCTTCGGTGCCTTCTGCCCCAGGAGGTCGAGCGCATGCTGGTGGCGGGCCGATGCATCTCCGGCACCCACGAAGCCCACTCGTCCTACCGAGTGACGCCCATCGCCATGGCCACCGGTCACGCGGCCGGAGTGTGCGCCGCCCTCGCCGTGCGGTCGGGAACCACACCCAGGCAAGTCGATTCCACCCACGTACAGGAGGAGCTTCGGGCGCAGGGTGCCAACCTGGTAGACGTCAAGGAGCCGAACGTCGCGCAGCGGTGACCAGCGCCCGACCTCAGCCGAGGTAAGTCTTCAACGCATCGATCACACCCGGGTAGTGGTCTCGCACGTAGACCGGCTCCAGGTCGTTATAGCGCACACCCTGCTTGCCCAGCCCGGCCTCGACGATCCACTCGGTCTGGTCGTTGACGGGTTCCGATGCGGGCAGGTACAGCTTGGGCTCGATGTATCTCCTGAACGTGGCCAGCGTCTCTGCCGGCAGCGCCAGGTTGGGCGCCATGCCCTTGAGAGCGATCGTGACGAGGGTCCGCAACACCTGCCGCTGGTCGCCCTTGCCGACTTTGAGAAACATCTGGGCCGGGTTGAAGCGCGTCAACTGCTGCATGACCTGCAGCGAATGAAGCATCTTGGTTGCATAGACAGCCGAAACGTTGGGGAGCTCTCGGGCCACCTTGGCCACGAAGCGCATGTAGACGTCGAGGGACAGGAGCTTGTCCACATTCTCAGTCCCCAGATCCGCCATCGTCTGCAGCTTCCCCATCGGGATCGCGCTGGTCAATGGCCGGGATTCCTGGTCCTCGGGGAAGAAGTTCAGGTTGTCGATGCCGGCCGCCCCTTGGGCGTTGATGTACATGTTGACCGCGGGCTTGTCGAGCGTGGTCTTGTCCAGATACTCCAGCGTCTTGTCTTGTTGCAGCGTCAGCAGGAACAGCAGGTGGGCGTTTTCCACGGTGAGGTGGTGACCCTGCTCCCGGGCTTGCGAGGGTTCGTTCCTCTTCTCGGCGGTCTTGTACGGCGTCGTCGTGTAGTGCAACAGGTTGTGCTTGTCGCCTTCGACATCCTGGACGTCGAGGGGGACGGTGGGCTGGGTCAGGTCGGCGTTCGAACGCAGCGTCTGGTTGGCGGAGAAGTTCACCAGGTCCTTGCCCGTCGACAGGGTTTCCATCCACGTGTGGGCGGCGAGGAACGTGTTGACGACAGGGATCCTGGCCGGGTTTCCGGCCCCAACCTTCGAGAGATAGTCGTTGGGGCCCCGCTTGGCAACCTTCACGTCGACCTGATCGGCGTCTCGCTCGAAATCGGCCACCGTCTTCGTCAGGAGTCGGGGTTCGATCTGATTCGTCCACACGTCCGGCTCCGTCCTGCGCTGGAGCACCATCCTCGTGACCCGGCTCGCCCGCTGAAATCCTGGCACCGGCGTCGCGGCCGGGTGGCCCACTCCCTGCTGGATGGTGTGGGTGAGCTCGTGTGCCAGCAGCGCTTGGCCTGACTTGGCATGAGGCTGATACTGGTTGCGGGCGAAGAAGATGTCCCCGCCGACGGTGAAGGCGCGGGACTGGAGAGAACGGTTGAGGTCATCGGCCGACGAGCCCGTGTGCACGCGCACGCCGCTGAACTGGGCTCCGAACGAGTTCTCCATTGACCGCCGCAAAGCGCCAGGTAGCGGGGAACCGCTCCCGCGGGCCCGCTGAATTCGGGCCTCGGTGTCCGGGCCGGGGTCACCCCCTTCGAGGCCCACGACCCCATCCACGGTCGACCTGCGGACGCGTGGGTCCTCCTCCTCCGGCGTCAGCGACGGCCCAAGGTTGCGCATGACCTCGTCGGCGACTCGGTCCGCTTCCCGCTCGTAGCGGTCACCTGCCGGGCCCACCTGCAACTTGGGCTGCAGCACGCCGCCGGCAAACAGACGGCAGACGGCCTTGTTGCCGATCAACCGCTGCAGTCCGAGCACGCCCGAGACGCTGTCGAACGACGGTCTGGTGACTGCGGGAACGCCCCGCTGACGTGCCGGAGCCACCCGGTGCTCAGGGCCAGTCTCCGTCTGCTCCTGTCGATGCGCGCTCACGGCCGCGACGCTACGACCGCGACGAGACCATGACAAGACACGTGAATCCCGCCCCTTACTCGTCGAATGCGCCGATGCCTCGAAGCCGCCCGAGGCCTCTGGCAGTCTGCAGCCGCCCGTTGACGCACGTTCGGGCGCCTTCGTAGGCTCCCAGGCGTGGCCGGGAGTGTCCGTGTGCACAACGAGAACCGCCGGCGCCGAGCAAAGGCTGAGCAGGGGCGAGAGTCGCTATCCGTCCCGAACCGTCCGCCGGCTGTGCGCACGATCGCCGACATCCGCCGCCTCCAGGGCACCGCCGGCAACCGGGTGGTAACCCGGCTCATGACGGACGGATTCGTCGTCCAGTCCAAGCTGAGGGTCGGGCCCGCAGGTGACGCCTACGAGCGCGAAGCGGACCGGATCGCCGACGCCGTGATGCGGGGGGCAACTCAGGCGACGCCCGCGGTCCCTGCCTCCGACGACGTGCACCGAGTGCGGCGCTCGGTCGAACCAGGTGCGGAGCCTGTCGGGCTGGAGGGCGGCGACCTCGGGACCGACAGCGAACGGGCCATCCACCAGGCCCAGCGCTCGGGCAGGCGGCTCACGCCCGACGTCCGCCAGTCGATGGAGGGCGCCTTCGGGACGAGCTTCGACAATGTGCGGGTGCACGCCAGCCCGGCCGCCGACTCCCTCAGCCGGTCGATGCAGGCGCGGGCGTTCACCGTCGGGCGGGACATTTTCTTCGCCAAGGGCCAGTACTCGCCGGATACGGGCTCCGGTCGCAAGCTCCTCGCCCACGAGCTGACTCACACGCTCCAGCAGGGCGCGTCCTCGGAGCCCCAGCGGTGCACCACCGTGCAACGGGCGCTCGGGCTGGAGTTCCAAACCGGGTGGGGCATCGTCCGCAGCCTTCCGGCCGCGGTCCCGCAGACCCAAGGTGCCCAGCGGCCCGACCCCAACGTTCAATCCGACTGGCCCGACATGCCGGTCACCCACGCCATGGACCAAACCGGCGCGCCCTCGCCCACTGCGGGGAAGAAGACCAAGAAGAAGAACCTTCCGAAGGTCTCGACGAACATCCCCTGGATCGACGACGAACACCAGGAGGTTTCGTCGGGGATGTACATGCTGGGGAAGGAATGGCCCTCCCCCGTCGGCGTCGGGGCAAAGATCGCGTGGCCCACCCAGGGGCGGCACCACTACAAGCTGTTCAAGGGCCAGAACGTGAAGGCGTGGCCGGGCCACTTCATGTCGGTCGACGACGCCGACACGCCGCTGGGTGCGGAGCTGGAGTGGGTGGTCGACCCGCCGCTCAGCGACCGTAAGAAGTTGGGTAAGGTCCTGAACGACCTGAAGAAGCACGCTGAGCAGCTCCTGAAGTTCAAGAGCCGGGAGTCGTTCCTCCTCAGCGAGGCGACGAAGTCGAAGGCCGACAGCACGATCGAGCTTCAGCCGTCGGTGAAGGGCAAGATCGACATGGAGGCCGCACCGCAGGCGACGGGCGGCGTCAGCATCGACTACCTCCACCGCCTGTTCGGCGACCTGGCGAACAAGGGCCAGGTCGCCCAGAAGAGACAGACGGGCAAGAAGGCGAAGCGGGTCCAGCAGGGCAAAGCTGGGAAGACCGCACCGCAGTATCTGATGGGCTACGGGAGCACGAGCACCCCGATGGCGATGGTCGACGCGGCCAACCGGATCGAGGGCTCCGACAGACTGAAAGGCCTGATCTCGTACATCGCCCGGTACGCGGTCATGGGCGACACGCCCACCCCGATGCTGTACGCCAAGGCGAACACGATCTTCCTGGCCAAGACCGACCTCGGCGCTCTCTTCCGGAAGCTTCCGGACGACGAGCTCGACCTGTACGAAGGCGACGGCGCGGCATTCGAGAAGCTCGTCGCCACCGCCCTCGCCGACAAATGGGATGCGAGCCGCCGCATTTTTGTGAGCGGGATCCAGAACCCCCAGGATGAGGACAACCCCGTCGAGCTCAAACTGAAGCTGGGCGAGTGGGTGAACGCGATCGCCGAGCACGGCGTCGACCTCCTGAGCTCCTCGTACCACAAGCAGGTGCTGGCGACGTCGACGGACCAACCCGCGCTGGCGACGTCGGCGCTGTACAAGACCCAGCTGGAAAGCATGGGCGGCCTGGGCTCCAAGATGGACGCGCTCGAGGGCGAGCAGGCGGGCGAGGAAACCGGCTTCGTCATGGAGTTCCGCGCCAACACCGACCCGTCGCTGAAGCCCAAGGACTGGCCCGACTACGGGTTGACGATCTTCGACTACCTGGAGGCGCTCAACCGCGGGAAGGCCTGACCGGCACTCTGGACACAGCGCTGGCGCAGCCGGCGGGTGCTGGGCCTCAGCCCGGTAACCCGGGGTGCCGCAGTTGCCGAGGAAGTCGGTGCCGTCCTGCGTACAGCTGTCCCCGCCATCCCCGCCGTCGAGATAATCGACCCCGCGTCGCCCCGCAGCTCGTCGTCACCTCGGCGCCGTCCAGCCGGTCACCGTTGGCGCCGCCCTGGAGCTCGTCGTTGCCGTCCCCACCGATGAGTTGGTCCTCACCCTCATCGCCGAACAGTCGGTCCCGTCCTGGGCCGCCGTCCGCGACCACATCGGTGTCGCGCCAGCAGGCCACCTGGCGATGAGTCCGGGCAATGATGAACGTCGTAGATGACATGGACCCCGTACCTGAACAGGACATGCGCTTCGGAGACCGAGCTGCGGCGGCAACGCCATGGGCGGACGCCGTCCGCGTGCTCGAGACCGCCGAGCTCTTCTGGATCTCGACAGTTCGTGGTGATGGCCGGCCGCACGTCACCCCGCTGCCGGCGGTCTGGTGGGACAACCGGCTCCACTTCTGCACCGGCCCAGCGGAGCAGAAGGCGGTGAATATCGCTCGCAACCCCCGTGTCGCGCTGACGACAGGGAGCAACCTCTGGAAGGAGGGGCTCGACGTCGTGGTCGAGGGCGGGGCCGTACGCATCAGCGAGGAGCCCAAGCTCCGGGCTCTCGCCGACCTGTGGCGCAGCAAGTACCACGGCGACTGGGACTTCAAGGTTGAGGATGGGCTGTTCCACCACGAGGATGGCGGTTCCGCTGTCGTCTTCGGGGTCGTTCCGGAGAAGGTGCTCGCCTTCGCCAAGGGTGTATTCGCGCAAACCCGATATCGCTTCTGACTGTCCGCGTCATCAGTGGCGCTCACGCGCTTTCGGGCGTCATTCTGGGACACGGAATCCCTGCCGCGTGGCGAGCGTACCGGCCAATATCGCGCAGGGCTTGCGGCACCGCCGCGAAGTGCGACTTATCGTTCAGGCCATGCGCCCTCGGGACCTCAACCTCGCTCAGAGAGTCGTGGTGATGATCTCGCTGGCGGGCATCCTCCGAGTCGTCGGAAGTTACATCGTCACCCGTAACGCGGCGGAGGGAGGGTGGTTCAACTACGTCCCGCTGTCCGAGGTGCCTCCCTTCGCCACGCCGTGGTCCTTCGGCTCAGCGCTCGTCTGGGTGTTACTCATCGCCGCTTGGGGCGTTGTCTCCATCTGGCTCCTTGGGCTTCCCTACACTCGCCCAGGAAGGCCTTCGGACATCGATGAGGCGCCCTGACCGCGGCGTCGCAACTCCCGTTACTCGGAGCGTCCGATCCGCTGGCTCGGCGCGCGCGACCGGGCAATCACGCGCACGCCGGCGGCTGCCAGCGCGGGCATCATGCTCGCCGGTGGAATGCCGCGACCTCGCCCGCCAGCTCTGCCACCACGTGGCGGAGCTCCGCAAGTGCTTTGTCGCCCTCCGCTGTCGCCCTGTACCGACGCAAGACCCGCCCGTCGACGACCTCGTCGCGCCCGGCGAGCAGGCCCTCGTCTTCCAGCCGGTGCAGCAGCGGGTACAACGTCCCTGGCGACAAGCGGTGGCCGTGACGTGCCAGCTCGTCCGTCAGCCAGGCGCCGTGCACGTCGCCCTCGGCGGCGTGATGGAGAATATGCACGGCCACCGCGCCCTGCCGGAAGCGGCGTACGACGTCGAGCGCCACCCTCAAGCCGCGGGCTGGAATAGCTCGATCAGATTGCCCGAGGGGTCAGCGAAGAGCACCTGGGCGCCGCCCGGGCCGCGCACGACGTCGTTATGAGGCTGGAGCCCGGCTGCCCGAAGGCGTGCTATCTCCGAGTCCAGGTCATCGACCACGAAATGAATACGGTTCCAGCCGCCGGGACCAGGCTTGGTGCCGTCCGTCATGGGCCGGCCGGCTGAGCTCTCCGGCCCACTCAGCAACAAGCGCAGGTCACCCCGCTGAACATCGGCGAAGGCACCACCGGCCTGCGACAGCGGCGCGAATCCGAAGTGCGCGGTGTAGAAGCGAACCGCGGCATTGACGTCGTCCACCATGTAGCGCACGTTCACCATGACCATCACCTCGTACGATTATCGGATATCGATATCGACTATCGTAATCGGGTAGAGCGCGGTTGGCTAGGGGGAAGACACGAATCGTGGCGCCATGCGGCCGGGCGGCTTCCCACCGACCCCTCGCCCACCGCTGGGAACGATCCTCCGGCGTGGACGTACCGCCGAGCCCGGCCGAGCGCCGAAAGATATGGGATGAATGTGGATGCGGAGGTCCGGAGGTTCAGCCAAACCTGAAATA
>JBHENM010000312.1:0-1787 GCA_046262035.1 Acidimicrobiales bacterium
ATGAGCCGTCGCTTCGGCGCACGCACAGCGGCAAGGCGGCTGATCGACTCTTGGACGGGAGAGTACCCCTTCGCCAACGCGCCCGCCGTCGCCCAGGCGGCAACGAATCCCGTCGGCCCGACAACACCACCCCAGGCCAGCACCCGCCGCGGATTCATGGGACAGGGCCTATCACCGCCAGCGCCATGCCGAGAAGCTGGTCATCCTCGCAGTCTGGCCGTTCCCGGGGTCCCTTCCCGGTCTCGGCACAGATGAGGACCCTAGAACCTCCTTCGGTGTCGACCGTTTTTACGTGCCCGCACACAACGGCGGCAGCCTTTGGCCCGCCGACGTTCTGTCCGATGGGACACGGCGACGACGGAGAGGGCCCGTCGGTAGATGGCTGCTCCTCGGGGATCGTGGTGTCGGACAGTCGGGCGCCCGGCCAGAAGCATCGCCCCTTCCGTTCCCCGCCTACATCGCGCGCATGCAATCCGGACGAAGATTTCACGAGCCGACAGGCGTTTCGCTGACTTGGAAGTTTCGGTACCGGGGTCCCTGTTCGCGCCGGCCGCTCTGCGACTGGTCCTACCCCAGGGGAGGCGGCGGGTGTTGTGGGGCTGGCGGGGCGACCGAGCGACCGCGTCGGCGATGATGAAGGCGAGCGCTGGTCTCGCGTGTCGCAACGGGCGGTCGCTCGGCTGCGACACATCGACCGACGAGCGACTCCTGGCGGAGATGGCCGCCGGAGACCTCACCGCGCTGGAGACGGTCTTCGCCCGTCACGGCGCCGCCGTGTTGTTGGCAACTATGTGGATGTATCTGCCCACCGCCCGACCGGGATGACCTCGTACGGCGTGAATGTGACGCAACGCTGGCAAATGTCAACGCCGCGCTGTCGCGCCGATCTGCCAGCTGGTGGCGAAACGACAACCCGCCTGGAGCAGCCGGATCCGTCGCGCCCACGTCATCCAGACTGCCCGCCGGCCCCGGAGACCTAGTGACGTGGCGACGTACGTCGCGAACGGTGGAATCAACGGAGGAGTTCTCTTTGCGCAAGCTACTCATATCGGCGGTCGCCCTTTCTGCCCTCGGCCTGGCCACGGGGGCCTCCCCGAGCGGCGCTGACGGGCCCCGGAGAGTCGGGTCGTTCCAAGCCTCGCTGGCCCCCGTCCCCCACGACCCAGCGGCCGACAACGGCTCCAACGCCTCCGGGCGGGCGTCTCTGGTCCTGTTCAACGACCACCTGACCGCGTTCGTGTTCGCCCGGGGGCTGAGCCCCAACCTGCCCCACGCCATGCACATTCACGGCCACGAAGAGGCCGTCGCCGAGTGCCCGTCGCTGGCCCGTGCCGGCGAGGACGGCCTGATCGACACACTCGAGGGCCTGCCCGACTACGGCGGCATCCAGGTCTCCTTCACCACGCGGGGCGCCACCGGGGGCAACCTGCTGCCCGACGGCCTCGACCTGGCCCGCGCCCCGGTGGCCGACCGGTTCGGGTTCGTGAACTACCAGCGCACCTTCCCCATCCCGAACGACGTCGCCGAGCGTCTCGCGGACAAGCACATCGTGATCCACGGCCACGACCTGAACGGCAACGGCACCTACGACGGCGCGTTGTCCTCACTGAGCGCCGTGGTCGGAGCCCCCGTCCCCCTCGAGGCGGAACTGCCCGTCGCCTGCGGTCCCCTCAGCGGCTTCGTTCGCAACTTCGGGTAACCACCCCTCGGCAAGAACGACTACCAGCGGCAGCCCCCCTGTGGGCTGCCGCTGGTGCGCGTAACGGCTCTCTCCGACCGGCTACCCG
>JBHENM010000313.1:0-1593 GCA_046262035.1 Acidimicrobiales bacterium
GGGCATGTGAAGATCACCGCGTCGCACCTGAGGCGCGTCGCGCTCGTCTACGTACGCCAGTCGACCATCGCCCAGGTGCGCAACAACACCGAGTCCACCGCCCGCCAGTACGGGCTGGCGGCGGAGGCCGCACGCCTTGGCTGGGCGACGTCGGCCATCGAGGTCATCGACGCCGACCTCGGGTTGTCGGGCCGCTCGACGGAGGGCCGGACCGGGTTCAAGGAGGTGGTCGGTCGGGTCTGTCTCGGCGAGGTGGGCGCCATCTTCGGCCTGGAGGTGTCCCGCCTGGCCCGTTCCTCCGCCGACCTGTCCAAGCTGCTGGAGCTGGCCCGCCTGACCGACACCCTGGTGGTCGATGCCGATGGCATCTATGACCTGTCCGACTTCAACGACCGTCTCCTGCTCGGCCTGAAGAACACGATGTCAGAGGCCGAGCTGCACATCCTGGCCGGGCGGATGGACCAGGCCAAGCGGGCGGCCGCGGCCCGGGGCGACCTGCGCCTGGCCCTGCCGGCCGGTTTCGTGCACGACGACGAAGGCGCCATCGTGATCGACCCCGACTGCGAGGTCCAGGCCGCGGTGGCCGACCTGTTCGCCGCCTTCGTGGCCACCGGCTCCGCCTACGGCGTGGTCCGGGCCTTCCTCGGCCGCCGGTTCCCACGACGGCCCCACGGCAGCTCGGCCGAGCTGAGTTGGGCACCGCTCACCTACGACCGGGTGCTCAAGGTGCTGGCCAACCCCACCTACGCCGGTGCCTACGCCTTCGGGCGCCACCGCTCCCGACGGGTGGTCGCCCCCGACGGAAGCCTCTCGACCCGCACCGCGGCCGTGCCCCGCGCCGAGTGGGAGACGCTCATCCTCGACCACCACCCCGGCTATATCACCTGGGCGCAGTTCTGCGGGAACGAGGCGCGCCTGGCCGCCAACAACACCAACAGCGGCGCACGCCCCGCCCGGGAAGGCTCGGCACTGTGCCAGGGCATCATCGCCTGCGGCGGCTGCGGTCGGCCCATGAGCGTCCATTACGTGCGGGGCCGGCCCTCCTACGACTGCACCTCGCGCGCCGATGCCGTCAAGACCCCGGGATGTCGCTCCGTCATGGCGGTCACCGTCGACGAGCCGGTCACCCGCTGCCTGCTCGCCGCCCTCTGCGGTGAGGAGGTGGTGCTCGCCCTCGCCGCCGCCGACGAGGTGGCCGACCGCCGGGCCCGCAGCACCCGGGCCGCCGAGCTCGCCGTCGAACGGGCCCGCTACCAGGCCGAGCGGGCAGAGCGGGCCCTGGTCGCCTGCGAGCCCGAGAACCGCCTCGTCGCCCGCACCTTCGAGGGCCGCCTGGAGGCCCGGCTCAGCGAGTTGGTCGAGGCCGAGGCGGCACTGGCCGCCGCCGCTTCGGCCAAGGCGCCGCTCCCGCCCCGGGCCGAGCTGGAGGCGGCGGTGGCCGACATCGAGGCGCTCTGGGCCGCGCCGACCACCACCGACCGGGACCGCAAGCGGCTCTTGCGCACCCTCGTCGCCGACGTCACCCTGCTCGCCGACGGCGATCCGGCCAAGCTGCGCATCGGCGTGCGCTGGCGCTCGGGGACGACGGAGGAG
>JBHENM010000314.1:0-1914 GCA_046262035.1 Acidimicrobiales bacterium
CCCTGGGCGCCGATGCCCGACGCCATGAGCCGCGACTTCCCGGCTAGGGACCAGCCAGTCACGTGGCGGGCTTGCCCCGGAAGGCGAAGCCATTTTAGGCAGCCGCTCCGTTGAAGGCTGATGAAGATGTGTAGATCCTTCCCGTGCGCCGCGCCAGCAGGAGATGGCTTGGGACCCAATCGGTATTCGCGCGGCGGGGTCCGCCGGCGCGAGGTGCCCCCTGGTCCTAGTCCTGAACCAAGCGCAGAGCCGCTGTTGAGGTGGCCCTCGCTGTAGGAAGTCCTTACGGTTCAGGCACGATCTCGACGGACCGGCTTGGTGCCGCGGTCGGTTTGGGATGAAGAAGCATCGGCTTGACCATCCGGCTGCTCAGCGCCCTCGGCGATGATCACGGCCGCCGCCTCGGCGGCGACCGCCCGCATTTGGGCGAGCAGCGTGCGGGCCTTGCGGTCGTTGGCGATCCACTCCAGGTACAGGCGCGCCTCCCGCTCGGTGAGACGCTTGTTGACCGTGCGGCCGTCGACCTTCGCGGTCCAGTGCCAGTAGGGGCCGTGGAGGCGGGGCGGGTCGGCGCGGCACCCGCACGTCGGCTTGCCGCAGCGGGCGTGGCGCTGGGCGAGGCTGCCTGACGCGATGAACCCGAGGCCGGCCAGCTGGCCAGCCAGGTCCCGGTACTCCCGCTCAAGAGAAGCCAGCTTCGCCGTGGCGGCCTTGCCCACCATCCCTCCTCGCTGGTCGGACCGGAGCATCCCACCTCTGCCCCCCAAGAGTAGCAATACTCTTGGAATGAGCAAGGCCAAGCGGGAACTGCGCCGCAAGCTGGCACGCGAGCAGCGCCTCATCGAGCGGCGCCAGGAGGCGGCGGTGGCGCCCAACGCCTCGGGCCCGGTGCTGGGGCGGGCGAACATCGCCTACGAGCTCTCGGGGCGCACCAAGGGGACGGCCCACGGCGGCATGGGCATGGTCGCCCGCCTGGTCGCTGAGGTCGGCCTGGCCGCCGAGATCGACGCCTCGGTGCACGTGCTGGCCCAGCACCGGCCCTACCACGAGTCCGACCACGTGCTCAACATCGCATACAACGCCCTGTGCGGAGGCCGCCGCCTGGAGGACATCGAGGCCCGCCGCAACGACGCGGTGTTCCTCGACGGCCTGGGGGCGGCCGCCCTGCCCGACCCCACCACCGCCGGGGACTTCTGCCGGCGCTTCGACGCCGACGCCGTCATGGAACTGGCCGAGGCGGTCAACCGCTGCCGGCTCGGGGTGTGGGCCCGCCAGGGAACCTCCTTCACCGCGGCCACGGCCCGCATCGACGCGGATGCCACCATCGTGGGCACCGACGGCGAGTGCAAGGCCGGCATGGACATCGCCTACAACGGCACCTGGGGCTACTCGGCGCTGGTGGTGTCCCTCGCCAACACCGCCGAACCGCTCTACCTGGACCTTCACGGCGCCAACCGGCCCTCGCACGAGGGCGTCGTCCCCCTCTATGACAAGGCCATCGCCCTGTGCCGGGAAGCCGGCTTCGCCGACGTCGTGCTGCGGGGCGACACCGACTTCTCCCTCACCGCCGAGCTCGACCGCTGGGACGCCGACGGCGTGCGCTTCGTCTTCGGCTACGACGCCAAGGCGAACCTCGTGGCCTGCGCCGCCGGCACCCCCGACGACCTCTACCACGAGCTGGCGGCCCGGGCCGAGCGGGCGGTCGCCACCAAGCCCCGCACCAGGCCGACGAACGTCAAAGACGGCGTGGTCCGCCAGCGCGCCTACAAGGTGCTGCGCACCACCGCCGAGGACGTCGTCGAGTTCGACTACCGGCCCGGCAAGTGCAAGAAGGACTACCGGGTGGTGGCCCTGCGCAAGAACATCTCGGTGGAGCGGGGCGACAACGTGCTCTTCGAGGAGTACCGCTACTTC
>JBHENM010000315.1:0-13775 GCA_046262035.1 Acidimicrobiales bacterium
AGCGCCGCCGCCTGAGCCCAGGACAGCCCGGGAGGCTTGCGGGCGAGGGTGCGGACCGGGGCGGGGACGAGCTCGGCGTATGTCCCCCACTGGATGTGGTCTCGGCGGACGTAGCCCAAGACCTCGTCGCCGGGCGAGAACTCGGGGACGGCCGGGCCGACCGCTTCCACCACCCCGGCCAAGTCCCAGCCTGGTACGAGCGGGAAGTGGCAGGGGTAACGCGTGTCCATCCGACCTTTGCGGATCTTGAAGTCGGCGGGGTTCACGCCCGCAGCCTTGGCCCGGACCACGACCACGTCGGGGCCCGCCGTCGGGTCGGGCAGGTCCATGAGCTCGAGCACCTCGGGACCGCCGTACTCGTGGATGGCGATGGCGCGCATCAGGCCCCCGCCGCAGCGCGTTGCTCGAGGCGCCGCCGCTGCGGCCCGACCGTCGCCTCCGGGCTCTGTGCCGAACCGAAGCCGGCCCGGAACACGGCGAAGCGAGTGAGGAGCCCCCCGGTGACCAGCATCAGGCCTGCTGCAACCGCCACCGAACGGCGGCGCCCGGCCAGAGCCAGTACGGCGCCGGCGGCAGTCAGGCCCTTGGCCGCCTTGGCCAGTTTGGCCGCCTCGCCGTTGCGGTAGGGCTCGGCCAGCTCACCCAAGCGGACCTCCATGGCCTGCGTCGCCCCCAGCTCGATCAGGGCGCCGGCTGCCGCCAGCCTCCGGGCCGGTCCGGCGTGAGCGGAAGGCGTGAGCACCAGGGCCATCGCTCCCGCGCTGGCCGCGGCACTGCCGGCGAAGACAAACGGAAGCTCCCGGCGAGCGTCGTGCCAGGCGGGGATGGCGGTGTCGGCCACCAGCACCGCGGTATAGGTGGCCATGACCGGACCGAGAGCGCCGGCCACCCCGGCGCACGTCCGGCCCAGGCGGGGCATGCGGTCCGTGAGCTCGCAGATGGCGGCGGCACTGGCCGCTGGAGCGAAGGCGGACAGGACCCACGTGCCTACGCTCATTGGGGACGTGGGCTTGGCCACTCGGAGCATGTTGGCGAACCGCTCCGGGCGGCCCAGGTCGGCCACCAGCAGGGGCGGGCTGGCGGCCGTGGCCGCCAGGGACGCGACCAGCGCGGAGCGAGCCAGCAGGGGGTTCCCGGCCAGACGGGCCGCCAGGGCGAGGGTGGAGGACGCTCCCGCCAGCCCGCCGGTGAAGAAGTACAACGGAATGAGGGGCTTCCAGACGGGCGCCTTCAAGACGGGCCGGCCGTAGTAGCTGCGAGTGCCGACTTCGGCGCCGCCGGTCATGGGCGGCGTCCCCGTCCGGCGACGCACGCCGCCGCCACGGCGCCGACGAGGGTGAGGGCTGCGGCTCCGGCCGAGCGCCACATGGTGCGGAGATCGCGGGTGGTCACCACCGGGTCCGGGGGCAGGCCGTACACCTCGGGATCGTCGAGCAGGAGGAAGAACGCTCCCAGGCCGCCCACGCTGTCGTCGTCGCCCGCCCCGTACAGGCGAGCGTCCGACACGCCTGCCTCCTCGAGCACGTTCAGCCGGCGGGCGGCCCGCTCCCGCAGCTCGTCGAGGGGGCCGAACTGGATGGACTCGGTGGGGCAGGCCTTGGCGCACGCCGGGTCTTGGCCGGAGCGGAGGCGGTCGTAGCAGAGGGTGCACTTCCACACCCGGCCGTCGCCCTTCCGCTGATCGATGACCCCGAACGGGCAGGCCGGGACGCAGTAGCCGCAGCCGTTGCAAACGTCGTCCTGGACCACCACGGTGTCGAACTCGGTACGGAAGAGGGCGCCCGTGGGGCAGACGTCGAGGCAGGCGGCATGGGTGCAGTGCTTGCAGACATCGGACGACATGAGCCAGCGGACACCGCCACCGGCTGGGAGGTTCTGCTCGATGAAGGCGACGTGGCGCCACGTGTCGGCGCTCAACCCGCCGGTGTTGTCGTAGGACGTACCGAGGAACTCCAGGCCGTCGTCGGGGACGTCGTTCCACTCCTTGCACGCCACCTCGCACGCCTTGCACCCGATGCAAAGGGTCGTATCCGTAAAGAACCCGTATCTCTGCGGCGGGCACCCGGGTCCTTCGGACCACGCCCGCCGCTCCCGGCGGGGACCCCCAGCCCCGCCGAGCTGGCCGCGATCGGAGTGGTGGCCTTCGGCCGGACCGCTCATCTCGCCCGCCGCCCAGGAGCTATATCGCACGTGGCCGCTTTCACCTCCTGGATGTGGACGTTGGGGTCCAGGGCCAGCGGGAACAGGTCGTTGGCCGCGTCCCCCGTGGAGAGACCCTTCCACCCCCAGTGGTAGGGCAGACCCACCTGGTGCAGCACCCGTCCTTGAACCTGGAGGGGTTTGATCCGGTCGGTGACCAGCACCTTGGCCTCGATCGTCGTCCGGGCCGACGTGATGGTCGCCCAGCCCCCGTTGACCAGCCCCCGATCGGCGGCCAGAGCCGGGCTCACCTCGCAGAACATCTCCGGCTGCAGCTCGGCCAGGTGGGGCAGGAACCGCGACATGCCGCCCGCCGTGTGGTGCTCGGTGAGCCGGTAGGTGGTCATGACGAAGGGATAGGAGCACGCGTCCTCGTCGTTGTAGCGGTTCCGCTTGCGGCGGTAGGTGAGGCGGACGGGGTTCGCCTGCTGGCCGTAGAGGGGGTTGGCGAAGGGCGACTCGTGGGGCTCGTAGTGGGCCGGCAGGGGCCCGTCCAGGAGGCCCTCGGGCACGAACAGCCTGCCCCGCCCGTCGCTCTGGAGGATGAAGGGATCGCTGCCCCCGAGGGCCCGCTCGGCCGTGGCGCCTTGCGGTGGGACGTAGTCGGGCGGCATGTCCACCACGAAGTCGGGGACGTCGTGGCCCGTCCAGCGACCCTCGCCCTCGTCCCACCAGACGTAACGCTTTCGCTCCGACCACGGTCTCCCCTCGGGATCGGCCGAAGCGCGGTTGTAGAGGATGCGCCGGTTGGCCGGCCACGCCCAGCCCCATTCGGGCGCCACCCAGGTTTGCTCCGAGCCTGGCTTGCGACGAGCCGTCTGGTTGGTCTCGCCGGCGTAGCAGCCGCTGTAAATCCAGCACCCGCAGGCGGTGGACCCGTCGGCCGCCAGCTCGGCGTAGCCCGACAAGGCTCGGCCGTCGGGCCCCACTCCGTTGATCTCCCGGAGCACGGTCTCGGCTTCCGGCTCCTGGTGAGGCCCAACCAGCGGGTAGTCCCACGTGAGGTCGAGGATGGGGCGGTCCCGGGGCTCGGTGGAGGCGGCCAGCTTCTCCCGGATGATCCGGCCGAGGTGCCAGTAGAACCACAGCTCGGATCGGCAGTCCCCTCGCGGCTCGACCGCCTTGTGGTGCCACTGCAACATGCGCTGAGTCTGGGTGAACGTGCCGTCCTTCTCGGTGTGGGCCGCAGCCGGGAGGAAGAACACCTCGGTGGCGATGTCGGCGGTGCTCAGCTCCCCGCTGTCGATCTCGGGCCCGTCCTTCCAGAACGAGGCCGTCTCGATCTCGACGAGGTCGCGTACGACGAGCCAGTCGAGCCGGGCCATGGCCAGGCGGTGAAGCTTGCCGTTGGCCGACCCCACGGCCGGGTTCTCGCCGATGACGAAGAAGCCCCTGACCTTTCCGTCGGCCATGTCGAGCGTGGTCCGGTAGGTCGAGTGGTCGCCGGTGACGTACGGGAGGTAGTCGAAGCAGAAGTCGTTCTCGGGCTGGGCCGCGTCGCCCCACCACGCCTTGAGCAGGCTGACCATGTAGGCGTCGGCGTGGCCCCAGACCCCCGCCGGAGCCCGGTTGTCGTCAATGTACTCCTGCAGGTTCCGGTGGCGGCCGGCGTGGGCCATCGGCAGGTAGCCGGGAAGGAGGTTGTAGAGGGTGGGGATGTCGGTCGACCCCTGAATGCTGGCGTGCCCCCGCAGAGCCAGGATCCCCCCGCCGGGCCGGCCCATGTTGCCGAGGAGCAACTGGATGATGGCGGCCGTGCGGATGTACTGGACACCGACGGTGTGCTGGGTCCAGCCCACCGAGTAGCAGATCGACGACGTCCGCTCCCGTCCGGAGTTGTCGCACACGGCCTCGGCCACGGCCAGGAACCGGTCGCGGGGCACGCCGCACACGTCCTCGACTACCTCGGGGGTGTAGCGGGCGAAGTGGCGCTTTAGGATCTGGAACACGCACCGAGGGTGCTCCAGGGTGGGGTCGGTCTCCGGCGGGTCGCCCGCGTACTGCCAAGTCTGCGGGTCGTAGGACCGCTTCTCGGCATCCCATCCCGAGAAGAGCCCGTCGAGATCCTCCGTGTCGCGGAAGCGCTC
Organism: Acidimicrobiales bacterium; assembly: GCA_046262035.1. GTDB lineage: Bacteria > Actinomycetota > Acidimicrobiia > Acidimicrobiales > AC-14 > JBHENM01. The sequence goes on from JBHENM010000315.1 coordinate 4,287, forward strand.
GTCGATGACGGTGGAGGCGTTGGTGTAGGCCACGACGTACTCCCGGAAGTCCCGGCCGTGGGTGAGGATGTGGTTGACGATTCCGCCCAGGAAGGCGATGTCGCTCCCGGCCCGGATGGCCACGTACAGGTCGGCCATGGCGCTCGTGCGGGTGAAACGGGGGTCGACGTGGATGACTCTCGCTCCGCGGGCCTTGGCCTCCATGACCCACTGGAAGCCCACGGGATGGCACTCGGCCATGTTCGAACCCATGATCAGGATGCAGTCCGAGTTGGCCAGATCCTGCTGGAAGGTGGTGGCCCCGCCCCTACCGAAGGATGTCCCCAGACCGGGGACGGTGGACGAGTGTCATATGCGGGCCTGGTTCTCGACCTGGACGGCGCCCAGGGCCGTGTACAGCTTCTTCATGAGGTAGTTCTCCTCGTTGTCGAGGGTCGCTCCTCCGAGGCTGGCGATGCCCAAGGTGTGGCGGCTGGGCCCGTGCCACGTGGCCGCCCGGGTGGCGATGACGCGGTCGGCGATCATGTCCATGGCCCGGTCGAGGGGAAGGTCCTCCCAGACGCGACCGTGGGGTGGCCGGTACTTCACCCGGTACTCCCGGCCGGGTCCCGTCACCAGCTGCCGGGTGGCCGCGCCCTTGGGGCAGAGGCGGCCTCGGGACACGGGACTGTCGGGGTCGCCCTCGACCTGGATCACCTTCTCGTCCTTGACGTAGATCCGCTGGCCGCAGCCCACGGCGCAGTACGGGCACACCGAGGCGACGACCCGGTCGGCGGTCTCGGTGCGGGCGACCAGGCTCGCCGACCGGGCGGACTGGGCCGCCTCGCCCAGAGCCAGAGGGTCGGAACCGCCCAGCTGGCGGATGACCGGCCACGAGCCGACACGCCTGCGGGCCGTCATGGGTAGGTTGCCCTCATGTCCCTCACCGCCCGGCGTCAGGTCACCAAGATCACCGACGGTAGCCGCCGGGTGCAGTTCGATTTGCTCGCCACCGAGGAGCCGCTGGAGATCCGCGTCGGAGGCCGGGCCCTGGCCGTCACCATGCGCACGCCCGGCAACGACTACGAGCTGGCCGCCGGTTTTCTGGTCAGCGAGGGCCTGGTCGCCAACGCCGATTCCATCCGCCGCATCAGCTACTGCCCGGGCGAGGGTCGCCAGGAGTTCAACGTGCTGGACGTGGTCCTGGCCGGCGGCGCTCCCCTACCGCCGCCCGAGGCCGCCCGCGCCTTCGTCACCACCTCGGCCTGCGGCCTGTGTGGCAAGGCGTCCATCGACACCGTGCGGACCCGGTCGTCCTACGAGGTCGCGTCCGACCCCGTGACCGTTCCCGCCGCTGTGCTGGCCGCGCTGCCGGCTCGCCTCCGCCCGGCCCAGCGGCTCTTCGAGCGCACGGGTGGGCTCCACGCCGCCGGGCTATTCGACGCCGCCGGCGGCCTCGTCTGCCTGCGGGAGGACGTCGGCCGCCACAACGCCTTCGACAAGGTGATCGGCTGGGCCGCCCTGGCCGGACGCCTGCCGCTGCGGGGCTGCGTCATCCTGGCGTCGGGAAGGGCCAGCTTCGAGCTGACCCAGAAGGCCCTGATGGCCGGCATCCCCGTGCTGGCGGCCGTGTCGGCGCCTTCCAGCCTGGCCGCCGAGCTGGCCGAGGAGGCGGGCATGACCCTGGTGGGGTTCCTGCGGGGCGGCTCCATGAACGTGTACGCGGGAGCGGCGCGGGTGGTGTGAGCGGGCCTTCTAGCGGCCCTCTCGCAACGCTTCACGGGCCAGGCAGAGGCCGATGATGGACTTGGCGTCGACCAGCTGGCCCGAGGAGATGAGCCCGGGGACATCGTCCAGGGCCACCTCCTCGATGGTCATGTTCTGCTCCTCCACTCCCTGGGCCGAGGAGGCGCAGGCCTCGAGGTCGCGGGCCATGAAGACGAAGGCGTGCTCGTCGCAGAAGCCGGGCGTGTTGTAAAACTCGGCCAGGAGCTCCAAGCGGCCGGCCCGCATGCCCACCTCTTCCTCCAGCTCCCGCCGGGCGGTGAGCTCCACCGCCTCCCCGTCCACGTCGCGCTTGCCGGCGGGGATCTCCAGGATCTCCCTGTCGATGGCGGCCCGGTACTGACGGACGAGCAGCACGCTGCGGCCGCCGTCGATGACGGGCACTACGGAGACGGCGCCCGGGTGGTGGACCACGTCACGCTCGAAGGTCTTGCCGTCGGGCCCTTCGAACGTGGCCTGGGCCACCTCGATCAGCGACCCCTTGAAGACGACGTGCTCCCCGAGCTTCCGGAACTTCACCTGGCCGGTTGGCCCGCTCCCTGCGGAAGGGGGGAAGGTTCGGCGTCGACAGGGAGCAGCCTCGGGTTGCGGGACTCGGCCCGGGCGAGGGCGGCGCCGACGAACGCTCGGAAAAGGGGGTGGGGCCGGTCGGGCCGGCTCTTGAACTCGGGGTGGGCCTGGGTGCCGATCCAGAAGGGGTGGTCGTCGAGCTCGACGAACTCGACCAGCCGGTCGTCGAACGACGTTCCCGCGGCATGCAGCCCGGAGTCCTCCATGCGGCGCCGGTAGCGGGAGTTGAACTCGTAGCGGTGGCGGTGGCGCTCGAACACGACGGGGGCGCTGTCGTACGCCTTGGAGACCTGGGATCCGGGGAGGAGACGGGCGGCGTAGACGCCGAGGCGCATGGTGCCGCCGTAGTTGACCACCTCGCGCTGGTCGTCCATCAGGTCGATCACCGGATGAGGGGTCTCGGGGTCGAACTCCGACGAGTTGGCCCCGGCGAGCCCGAGGACGTTGCGGGCGAACTCGATGACCATGGTCTGCAGGCCCAGGCACAGGCCGAGGCAGGGGACCTTGTGCTCCCGGGCGTAGCCGGCGGCGGCGATCTTGCCCTCGATGCCCCGGGGCCCGAACCCACCCGGGATCACGATCCCGTCGAGGTGGCCGAGGGTGCCCTCCACCAGGAGGCCCTCCACGTCCTCGGCCTGTACCCATTCGATCTCGATGCAGGCGCCCTGGTCGAACCCACCGTGGCGGAGGGCCTCGGCCACCGACAGGTAAGCGTCGGGCAGGATCACGTACTTGCCGATGATCCCGATCCGCACAGGGGTGGTGGCGGCCTCGACCCTGGCCACCAGCGCCCGCCACGACTCCAGGTGGGGCTGGTGCTCGGGGCCGTCGAAGCGCAGCAGCCGGCACACGTAGTCGTCGAGGCCCTCGTCGTGCAGCACCAGGGGGATCTCGTACAGGTGCTTGGCGTCCACGGCGCTGACCACCGCCTCCTCGGGCACGTCACACAGGAGGGAGATCTTGCGCTTGAGGGAGAGCGAGATGGGGCGGTCGCTGCGGCAGACGATGGCGTCGGGCTGGATCCCCCGGCTGCGGAGCTCGGTGACCGAGTGCTGGGTGGGCTTGGTCTTCTGCTCGCCCGAGGGCCCGAGGAACGGGACCAGGGTCACGTGCACGTAGCAGACGTTGTCGCGGCCGACGTCCTTGCGGAACTGCCGGATGGCCTCCAGGAAGGGCAGGATCTCGATGTCGCCCACGGTGCCGCCCACCTCGGTGATCACCACGTCGACGTCCTCACCTCCGAGGCGCAGGATCCGCTCCTTGATCTCGTTGGTGATGTGGGGGATCACCTGCACGGTGTCGCCCAGGTAGTCGCCGCGCCGCTCCTTGGCGAGCACGCTGGAGTAGATGGACCCCGTGGTGGCGCTCGACTCGCGCTTGAGGTTCTCGTCGATGAAGCGCTCGTAGTGACCGAGGTCGAGGTCGGTCTCCCCGCCGTCCTCGGTCACGAACACCTCGCCGTGCTGGGACGGGTTCATGGTGCCCGGGTCGACGTTGATGTACGGATCCAGCTTCTGCATGGTGACCCGCAACCCCCGGCTTTTCAGCAGGCGGCCCAGCGACGAAGCGGTGAGACCCTTGCCGAGGGAGCTGGCCACGCCTCCCGTAACGAAGATGTGCTTGGCCACGGGTGATCAGGTTACCCGGGGCGCGGGGCGCGCCGGAGGGATGGCTAGGGGAACAGCTCCAGGCCGCCGCGAGAGTCCTGCTTGAGGGCGGTGTCGACCCCCAGGGCGGCGGCCACGACCAGGCTACGCAGCGGCTCCTCAAGCGTCCGGTGGATCTGGACCACGTAGTTGTCGGCCGTGGTGAAGGCGGTCTTGGCCAGGCCTTCCCACGTCTTGGTGATGCGGGCGATCCCGTTGCCCGACTCGTCCTGGACGTTGAAGTTCCACGCCCGCCAGTTCTCGCCGTTGATGGAGCCGATGCGCCTGTCGCCCACCTGAAGGCCGAAGCGGATCTTGCCCACCATGGTCTCCTGGACGATGGTGCCGATGTCCTTGCCGTTGCCGTCCTGGACGACCACGCGGGACCTGATGAGCTTCGCCGGCCGGGTGAGGGCGAGAACAGGCGTGCCGGCGGCGTCGACGATCTGGAGCTTGTGGGTCAGGAACTGGTCGACGCTGGTGACCAGGCGCAAAGCCTTCTTGGCTTTGCTCTGGCCCACCTGGCGTACGGCGCCGATCTGGGTGCCGTGCTGGTCGTAGATGGCGAACTGGTTGTTGAGCTCGATGAACTTGGCCTTCTGGTTGACGACCAGCACGGGCTCGGTGAAGAGGGTGCCACCGCCGGTCGTGGCGCCGGCGGTGACGCCGGCCTTGGCCACGTCCCGCTGAACCTTGTCCGTCCTCCGGTTCACCACGGGCACCTTGGACTCGCCCCCGGGCGGGTCGGTGCCCTGGCGGCCGTGAGAGGAGACGTGCTCGGTCCACTCCGCCCCGCTGTGGAAACGGAGCTCGTGGCGGCCGAAGGGGTCGGGATACCAGTCGGGGCTACGCCTGCCGCTGTCAGTCATGACTCGACGGTACCGTCAGACGTCGTCGTTCGTGCGGTCCGACAGGAGCATGGCCGCCTTCTCGACGGCCCTGCGGGCCCGGGTGAAGCGGCGCTCCTCGGCCATGAGCCGGTCCCGTTCGTCGGGCGACCCGGCCGCCTCCCGCAACCGGTCGAGGGAGAGGTCGGCCAGCTCCTCGGCCATCCCTTCCAGCCGCGCTCGCAGGTCCTCGACCCCTCCGCTCACGCCGTTAGCCTAGGGAGGATGCCGCAGCCGCCGGAACTGGCCCTCACGGGCTACGTGGAGGCGGAGCGGGAGCGGATCGTGGCCACCCTGCTGGATTGGCTGCGGATCCCGTCGATCTCGGCTCACCCAGACCACGCTGGGGACGTGCGGCGCTCGGCCGAGTGGACGGCTGACCTCTTTCGGGCCGCCGGGCTGGAGAACGTCGAGGTGGTGGAGACCGGCGGCGGCGCGCCCTCCGTCTACGGCGACCACCTCCACGCCGGCCCCGACGCGCCCACAGCGCTCGTATACGGCCACCACGACGTACAGCCCGTCGACCCCCTCGACGAGTGGACGTCTCCCCCATTCGAGCCCGTGGTGGTGGACGGTGAGTGCCGCGGCCGCGGGGCGGTGGACGACAAGGGCCAGGTGCTCTACCAGGTGGAAGCCGTCCGGGGTCTGCTGGGGGCGGAGGGCGGGATCCTCGTCAACCTGAAGTTCCTGGTCGAGGGGGAGGAGGAAGTGGGCAGCCCCCACTTCGAGGACTTGCTGGTGCGGGAACGGGACCGGCTGGCATGCGACGTGGTCGTCGTCTCCGACACCGACATGTGGTCGGCCGACGTCCCGTCCACCTGCGTGGCCATGCGGGGACTGGTGGCCTTCGACGTGCGGGTGAGGACGGCCACCGCCGACCTCCACTCGGGGCTGTTCGGCGGAGCCGTGCCCAACCCCGCCCACCTGATCGCCCGCCTGGTGGCCGCCTTGCACGACGGTGACGGCCGGGTGGCCATTCCCGGCTTCTACGACGATGTCCGCCCGCTGACCCCGACCGAGGAGGAGTCGCTGGCCACCATCCCCGTCGACGAGTCCGCCTGGCAGCGCATGGCGGGCGTGGGGCGGCTGGAGGGAGAGGCGGGCCGGACGCTGCTCGAGCGCATCTGGACCCGGCCCACGTGCGAGGTGGTGGGGATCGGCGTGGGGTACACGGGCGCCGGGGTCAAAACCATCGTCCCTGCTCAGGGGGGTTTCAAGGTCACGTTCCGGCTGGTCCCCGACCAGCGGCCCGGCCTGGTGGCGGCCACCTTCGAGGCGTGGCTTCGAGCCCGGGTGCCCGAGGGAGTGGACGTGGAGGTCACGCCCCTGGGCGGCGTGGCTCCCGCGCTCACGCCCGTCGACCACCCGGCCATGGGCGCCCTGTGCCGGGCCATCGAGCGGGTGTGGGGCAAGGCGCCCCTGTTCACACGCATGGGCGGCAGCGGCCCCGAGGAGGCCCTGGGCCGGGTGCTGGAGGCGCCCGTGCTCTACCTGGGCGTGGCCCTTCCCGACGACCAGTTCCACGCCCCCAACGAGCGCATGGTCATGGACCAGTTCTGGAAGGGCCTGCTGGCCGCGGGCGAGCTGTGGCGGGAGCTGGGCCAGCTGGCCAGGGCCGGGGTGCGGGCGTGACCCCGAGCGCCCGACCCGCCCGACCCGCCCGGCCCGCTCGGCCGGCGCCGCCGAGCCCGCCGAGCCGGGAGTGGGTCTCGTTCGACGACCCCACCGAGCAGCGGACATGGGTGTTCGACGTGACGTTCCTGCTCAGCCGCTGGACGTGCATCTTCGGGCAGGGATGCCAGGGGGTGCTGACCGGGCCCGCACCCCAGCTCGTCCAGGGGTGTTGCTCCTACGGCGCGCACTTCACCGGGCCCGACGACGAGGCCCGGGTGGAGGCGGCGGCCGCCACCCTGGGGCCCGATCACTGGCAGTTCCGCCAGGAGGGCCGCCGGCGCGGCGTGATCAAGGACAACCGGGCGGGCGAGCGGGTGACCCGGATGGTGCAGGGGGCGTGCGTGTTCCTGAATCGTCCGGGCTTCTCCGGAGGGGCGGGCTGCGCCCTCCACCAGGGCGCCCTGGCCCGCGGTGAGCGGCCCATGGACCTCAAGCCCGACGTGTGCTGGCAGCTCCCGCTCCGGCGGGACGACCGCGAGGAGGGGGACGGGCGGGTGGTCTCCACCGTCACCGAGTGGGGACGGGCCCACTGGGGCGCAGGGGGAGCCGAGTTCCACTGGTGGTGCACCGAGGCCCCGGAGGCGTTTCGGGGAGCGGAGCCCGTCTACCGGTCCATGGCCGACGAGCTGGCCGGCCTCGTCGGCGACGAGGTGTACCGCCAGCTCGCGGCCTACCTGGACCAGCGTGGCTCGAGCAGCGTCCCTCTCCCCCACCCCACGGTGAGGAACGGCCGGCGGCCAGTGAGACGGAGCTAGCCTCGTCCGCTCAGAGGGCCGCTCGGGCGCCTAGTCGCCCGCTCAGAGGGCCGCTCGGGCGCCTAGGGGCCGGCCTCGGCCTCGTCCTCCTCGGTGTCCTCCTCCTCGAACAGGCACCACGCCGCGTGGTCGTCGTCGGGAGCGGCGCCACACTCCGGGCACGGCTCGACTATGCCCTCGTTGCTGCGCTTGAGGGCGCGCGCCTCTTCGAAGCGGCGATGACGTCCCTTTTTCACGTCCGTGCTCCAGGCTCGAGCGGCTGCGAGGACGGGAGCAGTCTACCCCCGAAGCTCGTGATCGCTAGCCTCCAGGACCATGGCCGACGACTTCGACGTGGAGGCACTGACCCAGCGGTTCCGCGCCCGGGCCCGGGCGGTGAAGAGCCGGGGCATGCCGCCCGTGGAGGGTGCCGACCGCCGCCGGATCCTCGAGCAGATGCAGCTCGACTTCCAGGACTTCGCCATGGTGGGCGACGCCACCGGCAGCATCGAGGACGGCTTCCTCGTCCTCCGGGTGGACCTCCGGCCGAAGCCGCCCGGCAGCAGCCCGGCCTGAGCCGGGGCCGCGGGCGGCGAGCGAGCTCAGGCGGCAGTGGCGGGGGCGACCCTGGCTGGCGGCAGGGCCAGGAGCTCGGCCGACCGGTTCTCCCGACGCCCGAGGGCGAAGGCCATGGCCTCGATCAGGGCACACTCGCCCAGCTGGGCACCCCGCTCGAAACGGCCCCGGCGGGCCCTCGAGTAGCAAGCCCGCTGCTCTGCCCAAGCACTCACGTTCAACTCTGACCTCGCGGTGTCGGCGCCCCTGCGGCGCGAGGCTTCGGAGGCGGTGTCGGTCGGGACGCGGCCGAACTTGAGCGCCGACGATCAGGGGCAGATGCGGCCGAACAGGCGCTCGAAAGCGGGCGGGATCACCCCATTGCACCGAATGACGGGTGGATAGCTGCTGCCCCGCTCGTCACCGTTGTTCAGCACGACCCACCCCACGAGGTAGGAGACCGGGCCGACGCTGGCCTCCTCCCGATAAAGGCCCCCCTCCTCCCCCCGCGCCCTTTCGGCCGAGAACTCGAAGCTGATTCCGCCGGCGCCCGCCGCGCTTCCCGGGCCGGGGAACGTGACCGAGCCCCGAGCCACATCGCCCTCGATGCGCACCTGGAGCCGAGCCCCGTTGCGAGAGGTGAGGTCGATGTCGTCGCCGAGGGCCCCGCCGACGAACCACTCGGATGTGGCCCCGCGCCGTCCGGCCTCTTCCGGGTCGCCGTCGGAGACGTAGGCGATGATCTGGGCGCCTCCCGCCGCCAGTCCTACCCCGATGAAGGCATCGCTGTCACCCAGCCGGCCGACGAAGCTGGGGTCGATGCGGAGCCGGGACTCCCGCTCGGCCAGGGGTCCCGGGCCATCCGAGCACGCGCCCAAGACCAGGGCGAGGACGCTGAGGACGGCGGAGGCGGCCAGGGTACGGCCCACTCGCAGGCGGCCCACGGTCGCTTCTAAGGGATCACCCGGTTGATGGAGCGGTAGTCGATCCCCGCGAACCGGGCGACCTCCTCCTCCCGCCGGCCGGTGGTCTCGATCACCCACTTGGCGAAGACGATCTCGTCACCGACCTGGATCCAAGTGTCGGCCTCAATCGTCTTGCGCTCACCCTCGTGGTCGAACTCGTAGTAGGGGCGTTGTCCGGGCATGGCCGGGAGCCTAGCGCCGGGTCCTGGAGCCACCCGGTCCACCGGCCACCAGACGCCGCTCAAGTTCACAGTCCAGCGCGCCGATAAGGAGTCCTCGGAGAACAGTGCCCCCGCCGGGGCTCAGGGGGTCTATGGCTGGCGACAGCGAGCGGCAACTACCTCTCGGACCCCGCTCCTCGTTCACCATCGGGCGCGCTCGCGGGACCGTGGTGGTCACCGTCCACGGAGAGGTCGAGCTGGGGGACTGGTCGCGGCTCGACAAGGTCCTCGCCGACATCATCGACGCCCAGGGAAATCTCGACGTCGTGGTCGACCTCTCCGAGGTCAGCTCCCTCGAGCGGGCGGCCATGCCTCTGATCGTTGAGGCCGCCCGCCAGGCCCACAGCCACGGTGGACGGCTTCGTCTCGCCGACCGCGCCTGCCGGGATCGCTCCCGGCCCGGGCCGATACAGGCCACCTGGTCCGATACCTGACGGCAAGCTGTCGCTCTCGGGCCTAGGATCGTCGGCGCA
>JBHENM010000316.1:0-3047 GCA_046262035.1 Acidimicrobiales bacterium
GGATGCGCGGAGTGTTGCCCGCGAAGGCGAACGCGATGCCCGCTCGGCCGAACGGGAAGCTGAGCGCGAGGCGCGCAATGTAGCCCGCCAGGCCGAGATCACCGAGCGGAAGGTCGAGCGCGCCGCCGAGGTCGCCCAGCGGGAAGTCGAGGTGACGGACCGTAATGCCGTCCGCCAGGCGGAGATCGCCCTGCGGGAGCCGCCGGCGGCCTCGAGCTCCGAGATGATGTGCGACTGCCTGCCCGCCGGCGGTCCCGCCAGCCCGTTCACCTTCACCACTGACGCGGACTTCGATCGCGGTGAGCTCGTCAACGTCGTCCACACCCCCTCCGACCAGCTGCAACTGGCCGAGGAGACCAGCGCCTTCGAGTTCCTCTGGGTGGCCGTCACGACCCGGGACAACCTCCTCAACCCCGCCGACCCGTTCAACCGCAAGGGCACCATCGTCAAGATCGACACCCGGACGCAGCAGATCGTGGGGGAGTACTGGACCTCACCCGACGGAGAGGACGCGGAGCCGTCTCGCACCACGGTCGACCCGTGGGGGAACGTGTGGGCCGCCAACCGGCGCGGGAACAGCGTCGTGCGCATCGGTATGGTCGAGAACCACCAGTGCCAGGAGCGCAACGGCATCCCCGGCATCCAGACCTCGACGGGCCAGGGCGACATCAGGCCGTGGCTGAACACCGGCAACCAGGACACCAACGGGGGCGTCTCGACGGCCGAGGACGAGTGCCTCATCGTCTACACCCGGACGACGGCACACGGCACCCGGCACATCTCCGTGTCCCTTAGCCAGGACGTGTGGGTGAGCGGGACCGGCTTTCCGAATGACGAGACCTTCAACCTCATCAGTCCCGACGGCACGATCCTGCATACCGAGCCGTCGGTCCACTACGGCGGCTACGGGGGGCTGACCGACAAGCAGGGCGTCGTCTGGTCGGCCGGCCCCGCGCGCGACACCCGGTTCGACACCCTCGGCCTGCTGCGCTGGGACCCGGTGCCCGGGGCGCCCCTCACCCTGGCGCCGCCTACGCCGGGGCCGGCCGGGCCGAAGACGGGCTATCCCGCCGGCCTCCTCTACGGCGCCGGCAGCTACGGGCTGTGCATCGACAGCCTCGGCAACGTCTGGAACACCGACCGCTACGACGGCACGACCAGGAAGTTCGCCCCCAACGGCATGATTCTCGACCGGTTCCCCCACGGCGGTTCCAGCTTCGCCCAGGGCTGTGTCGTGGGCCTCGACGACCACGTCTGGGTCGCGCATTCGACTGCCGGCACCGACGACACCGTCGGCCGCCTGCGCAACGACGGGTTCTTCCTGGGCGAGGTGACGGTCGGGTTCGGCCCCACGGGCGCCGCCGTCGATCGAGACGGGTACATCTGGGTCACCAATTACGGCGCTGGTAACGTCGTCCGCATCGACCCCAACGCCGGGCCCGTCGGGCTCGACGGCATCACCCCACGTGGGATGGTCACCACACCGCCCATCGACGTACGCGGCAACCCCTACAACTACAGCGACATGACGGGCAGCGCCGTGCCAGTGCACCCCAAGACCGGCTCCTGGGAGGTCGTGTACGACTGCGGGCCGGTCACCGGCGCCCAGTGGGGGGCGATCACAGGGAACTCCACCATTCCCCCGGGCACCGACCTTATTCTCACCGCCTCCAGCAGCGCCGACGGGATCAACTTCTCGACGCCCGTGCGCGTCACCCCGGGCTCCGTGCCCGCCGTCCCCACCGGGCGGTACCTGAAGGTACGGGTCGTCTTCCTCCGCGACCCCGTGGGCGGCGCGTCCCCCATCCTCCACGACCTGACCATCCGAGGCATCGACCCGGCCCGGACCGACTGCTGCGACGACCACGCCGTGATGCCGCCCGCGCCGCCGACGCCCACGCCGCCGGTCCTGCGGCCGGGCGTGGTCAAGCCGCTCCCGCCCGAGGTGACCGTCCCCGCCCTGCCCAGGTTGGACGTGGTGACGCCCGTGTTGGTACGCGCCGCCGTCCCGGTCCCGACCGTGGGGGCCGCCCTGGCCCGCACCGGCCCCGGCGCCGCCACCGCCGACCTGGCCGGCCTCGCCTTCTGGGCGATCCTGGCCGGCGCCGTCCTCGTCGCCGGCTCCGGCCTGGTCGGCTTCTCCGGACGCCGCTGAGCGGGTTGTCCGCTCGAGGTCAGTCCTGCAGACGATCCCGCCGCTGTCTTCTCGGAGCGCCGCCGGCTGCGCCATGAGGCGGGGCGAGCTGCCGAGCAGGAGCCCTACTACGCCCGTCCCGTCGAGCTCGACTGTCACTTCGCGTCGATCTGCGAGTCGTGCACCTTCCTTCGTCACCACGGTCGAGTTCAAGCCGACGCTGCAGCGGCAGCGCGACGACGCCGCGAGCAAGGGCCAGGTCGGCCGGCAGAAGATCTTCGAAGGCCTACTCGATCGACTCGAAGAGACCGCCTCTTGACAGGATCACCCGCATAATGTTGGCCCAGGGTCTCGTTCTGGACACGACGGCGCACGTCGTCGACGGTTGGCGAGGGCGACGCCGTGGAAGGGATCGACCACCAACCTGGCCGGCTGCGGGACACCGTGGCCGGGCCGCCTTATATTGGCCCGCAGGGCACGTTCAAAAGGGGTCTGCCACTGCCGGCAGACGCCGCGACGTTCGATGTCGCGACCGCGTTGCCGTCCCGCACGGCCCTGAACGTTTCGTCGGGCCGCTCCGTTAACGCACGATCGACCGAAGGAAAGAGGTGTCCGCAAACGTCAATCCTGACGGTGATCGAGGAGTGGCCGAGGCGCCCCGGCGAGGCCCGCTGCGGCCCTCCCGGACCCCACACCGGCGGAAGTGGGAGTACTGAGAGCCGGCCGCCCTCCGGGACCGTGAAGACCAGCTCGTCGGCGTCGGCACCGGTGACGCCCCGGCGGCCAGATGGTCGGCCAAGAAGGCCATGAGGGCCGCCGGGACGGCCTGAGTGCGCCGGCTGGCCTGGTGACTTCAGAGGGCCCATCACCATGGCCCCTCTCGGGCCTCTGGTGAGGTGCTCAGCGACTTCCA
>JBHENM010000317.1:0-1332 GCA_046262035.1 Acidimicrobiales bacterium
GTGGGGATGGCCGCCCGCCAGGCGGGGGTGGAACAGGCCCTGGTGAGCAACGACGGGTTCCATCCGAACTCCGGCGGCCACCAGGCGGTGGCCACGGCCTTCGCCGAAGTCCTCCAGCGGACAGGGCCCGTCGGAGCCGGCGGCGGCTGACGTGCCTGAAGCCAAGGACGAGCCGGTGGGGGTAGCCACGCCCGGGGAGCTGCTGGCTCCACCGCTGGTCATAGGCGGAGCACGCGTCGTCGTGGGTACGTGCTCATGGACCGACCCGACGCTTGTGCGCCAGACCGACTGGTACCCGCGGAAATCGATGACCGCCGCCGAACGGCTGGCGTTCTACTCCAGCCGCTTTCCCATCGTGGAGGCGGACAGCACCTACTACTTCCCCCCTACCCCCGAGCTGGCCGCGGGCTGGGTGGAACGGACGCCGGACGGCTTCACCATGAACGTGAAGCTCTACTCCCTGCTCACCGGTCATCCCACGTTCCCGCACTCACTGTGGCCTGACCTGCAGGCCGAGGTCCTGCCCGAGTTCCGGGACAAGCGCCGGCTCTACTCCAAGCATCTCCCGGAGGACGTCGTGAACGAGGTGTGGGACCGCTTCTTGCACTCCCTGAGGCCGCTGGCTGAGGCGGGGAAGATGGGGGCGGTGCTCGTCCAGTTCCCCAGGTGGTTCGGGCCCAAAGAAGCCAACCGGGAGGAGCTTCGCCGGGTCACCGCTCGCCTGGGGGACTACCGGGGATGCGTGGAATTCCGGAACGGACGGTGGCTGGAGGGCGACGAGTGCGAGGCGACGTTCGAGCTGTTGGAGGAACTGGACGTCGCCTACGTCTGCGTCGACGAGCCCCAGGGCTTTGCGTCCTCGCTTCCGCCCGTTGTCGCAGCCACCTCGGATCTGGCCGTCGTCCGGTTCCACGGGCGAAACCGCGAGACGTGGGAGGGGGAGAGCCCCACCGCCGCCGAGCGGTTCCGCTACCTCTACGCGGTGGACGAGCTGGAGGAGTGGGTGCCCCGGATCCATGAGCTCGCCGGCTCTGCGAACGAGGTCCACGTGCTGATGAACAACTGCTACAGAGATCACGGCGTGATCAACGCCGGGCAGCTGGCCCAGCTCCTCGCCGGGAAGCGGCCGGAGCCGGTCGCCGGGCCTCCGCCTCCGCCCTACGCCCAGCAGCAGCTCCGCCTCTAGCCGAACCCGCCCGGTTCAGATGACGCCGGGAGTTCCGGTCCGGATGCAGCGGGCGAGCTTGAGGTCCACCTCCACCCGGCCGATCTTGTTTCCGAAGGCCTCGGTGAACCAGAGGTTGCCGTCGACACCCTTGGTGATCCCCGAGG
>JBHENM010000318.1:0-4201 GCA_046262035.1 Acidimicrobiales bacterium
AGGCTGCGGTGCGATCGACGACCGGCCACCTCGACGCACCACTGCAGCGCACCTGCCTGCATGTCGTCGAGGTCGTGCCACTGACGGCCCCGCCACATCGAGTCCCGCACGTAGGGGATCGGCCGTTCGACCCGGGGCTTGGACCGACCCGTCGATTGCGCCCGATCGGCAGCTTGCACACCAACGGGTCCGCGTGACGCACCCGTTCCATCCCCTCGCCGGACAGCAGTTCGAGCTGGTGGTGCGCAAGCACAACTGGGCCGAGGATCGGGTGTTCATCTTCGTTGCTGGGGAGCTTCGCAGCGTCCCGGCTGGGTGGACCGATATCGATCCCGCCGACCCGTTCGTCGTCATTGCCGCCGGCCGGTCGCCTTTCCGCGTCGACGACCTGCTGTCTCTGGCCTCCCTGCTCGACGGTCTCTGACCCGCCGCACCGACACGCGCGGTGTAAAGCAGACTTCGCCGTTTAGTGTAAGAGCAATTCCGCCGTCGTGGTCATCCCATGCGCTGTCCCGCCAAGCTGGTTCCCCTACTAATGCTGGCCTGTAGCTGGACGAATGTTGCCTTGGTTGTTGACAGGCTCCTAGTTCTCGGCATAATAAGACTTACAACTGTGTAAGTCTCAGGAGGGACGATGGCGAGGAGGCGGCAAGATCCGAAGGAGGAGGCGCTGCGGGCGGCGCGGGCGTTGAACCCCCGGCCCGAGGCGGTGGTGGACGCCCAGTTCGCGTCCTCGGAGTTCCTCGACGGCCGCGACCTCGTCCAGGTGCGTTACGAGATGGTGCGCCGGGTGCGGGAGGAGGGCGAGACGGTCTCCGCTGCCGCATCGGCGTTCGGCTTCTCCCGGCCGAGCTGGTATGCGGCGGCCGCCGCCTTGGACGAGGCCGGCCTGCCCGGACTGCTCCCCGAGCGTCCGGGCCCGCGCCGTGCCCACAAGCTCACCGACGAGATCGTCGCCGTCCTGCGCGCCGCCCGGGACGAGGACCCATCTCTGCGGGCGCCGGAGCTCGCTGACCGGGTCGACCGGGAGTTCGGGGTGCGGGTCCATCCCCGGTCGATCGAGCGTGCCCTGGCCCGCTCACAGCGGCCCAAAAGTCGATGAACGGCGAGCCCGAGGGGCGGACGACGACGACCTGGCAGGGCGTTACGAGGCGGTGCGCGCCGACGCCCTGGGCGGACGGGGCGGGTTGGCGGGCGCGCTGCTCATGGCCCACGGCGTGCCGGCGTGGATGCGCGGCTGGCGGGCCTGCTCGCCGCCGGTGCCGACCGGTCCGGCTGCTCGACCGACGGGCGACCGTCCCCCGCCCGAGGTCGTCGGCGTGCTCGCGTCGATGGCGCTCGCCTGCGCCGGGGGATGAGTGATGGACGACCACCGGGCAGACAAGGTGACCGGCGACCACCTGCGCCGGGCGGCCTATCCTACGTGCGCCAGTCCACGCTGCGACAGGTCATGGAGAACACCACCTCCACCGACCGCCAATACGCGCTCCGCCAGCGGGCGGTGCGCTGGGGTGGGCGTGCGAGCAGGTGGTGGTGATCGACGAGGACCTCGGGCGGTCCGGGGCCAGCGCCGAAGGACGGGGCGGCTTCCAGCGGCTGGTGGCCGACGTTGGCATGGGCAAGGTCGGTCTGGTGATCGGCCTGGAGGTGTCCCGCCTCGCCCGCAACAACGCCGACTGGCAGCGCCTGCTCGAGATCTGCGCCCTGAGCGAGACGCTCATCTTGGACGAGGACGGCCTCTATGACCCGTGCTCGTTCAACGACCGCATGCTGCTCGGCCTCAAGGGCACGCTGTCGGAAGCCGAGCTGCACTTCCTCACCGCCCGCCTACGCGGCGGCCAGCTGGTCAAGGCCCGCACCGGCGAGCTGGTCATGCCGCTGCCCGTCGGCCTCGTCTACGACCCGGCGGGACGTGTCGTCCTCGACCCCGACCAGGGCGTGCGCGACGCCGTCGCCCACCTGTTCGCCACCTTCTCCCGCACCGGCTCGGCCCGGGCCACGGTCAAGGCCTTCGGCGCCGAGGGTCTTCGCTTCCCGTCCCGGGTGCGGACCGGGCCGAACAAGGGCACCCTCGCCTGGTTCCCCCTGCGCCACCACCGGGTCCTGCAAGTGCTGCACAACCCCCGCTACGCGGGCGCCTTTGCCTATGGCCGTCGCCGCCAGCGCCGTGGTGCCGACGGCCGCACCCGCAACTCGGTCCAGCCCCGGGAGGCGTGGACCTCGCTCATCCCGGGGGCGCACGCCGGCTACATCAGCTGGGACACCTTCGAGGAGAACCTCCGTCGCCTGGCCGAGTGCGCCCGTGCCCACGGGGCCGAGCGCCGGGCCAGCCCGCCCCGGGAGGGCCCGGCGTTGCTGCAAGGCCTGGTGGTGTGCGGCCGGTGCGGGGGGCGGATGACCGTGCGCTATCACAGCCGCCGGGGCAGGCTCCTTCCCGAGTACCGCTGCCAGCGCGCGGGGATCGAAGACGCCAACCCGATCTGTGCGGCGGTAGCCGGTGAGGGCGTCGACGAAGCCATCGGCGAGCTGCTGCTGGCCACCGTCACGCCCCTCGCGCTCGACGTTGCCCTCGCCGTGCAGGCCGAGCTCGAAGGACGCGCCGAGGAGGCCGACGCCCTGCGCCGACAGCACGTCGAGCGGGCCCGTCACGCCGCCGAGCAGGCCCGGCGCCGCTATCTGGCCGTCGATCCGGACAACCGCCTCGTCGCCGCCAACCTGGAAGCCGACTGGAACGAGGCGCTGCGAGCGCTGACACGTGCCCAGGAGGACTACGAGCGGCAGACAGCGAAGACGGCACCCCTCGGCGACGCCGACAAGGTGCGCATCGCCGCCTTGGCGTCGGACTTCCCCGCCCTGTGGTCCGACCCGCGCACCCCGCAACGGGAGCGCAAGCGGATGGTCCGGCTCCTCGTCGAGGACGTCACGCTCGTCCGCTCCGAGGACATCGCCGTGCACGTCCGCTTCCGGGGCGGCCAGACCCAGTCGCTGCAGGTCGCCGTCGGGCTGACCGCGCCCGAGGCCCGCCGGACGCCGCCGGCCGTCGTGGCCGAGATCGACCGACTGCTCGACGACCACACCGAAGGCCGCGTCGCCCAGGTGCTGAACGAGGCCGGGATCCTCTCCGGCACCGCGCAACCCTTCCACGCCGGGATGGTCAACCACGTACGCAGAGCCCACGGCCTCGCCGGTCGCCGAGAGCGCCTGGCCGCCCGAGGGTTGGTCAACCTGGAAGCAGCTGCTGCCGCCATGGGCGTGGCCACCAAGACGGTCAAGGACTGGCACCACGAAGGCCGGATCGAAGGCGAACGGCTCAACGACAAGGGCGAGCACTACTACCGGGTGCCGCTCGTCCCGCCCCGGAAGAAGGTCGGCAGACCGCCCAAGACCACGGCGAACGGCGAAACGACTCCCGCAACCAACCCAGGAGGTGCAGTGTGAAGCACAACCCTTGTCCTTCGGCTTCCCCGCCCTCGCCGGGTCGACCAGGCAGCCGTAGTGGGCGGCCAGCTCGCCATAGGCCCGGTTGATCTTGGGGTCGTAGATGTCGGGCTTGGCCACGCCAGTGGCCAGGTTGTCGGGCACCAGCCGGCGCGGGCAGCCCCCGAAGAACGCGAGCGCGGCGACATGCGCGGCCACCCACGAGCGGGCGTCCATGGAGAACACCGGGCGCACGAACATGTGCCGGGAGCACGCCAGCACCACCACGAACGCCCACACCCGCCGGTTGCGCCCGTCCGGGCCGACCCAGGTGCCCAGGAACCCGTAGTCGATCTGTGCCTCTTCGCCGGGGTCCACGTCGGGGCGCAGCACCGTCACCCGGTCGCGGTTGGCCTCGTCGGGGAACACGCGGCCTACGTAGTGACGGAAGCTCGAGATCCCGACGCCCAGGCCGTGCTCGTCCCGCATGCGCTGGTGCACGGTGGTGACGGTGTTGGTCTTGAGAATCTCGCCGATGCGCTCCCGGTGGGCGTCGATGATTGGGAACAGGCGGCTGCGGGCCCGGGCGTCCACCAGCTCGGGGAACCAGCCCCGCACCAGCTCGGCCCACTCCGCCCGGGACAGCGCCGGACCGCCGGGAGCGAGCCCCGCCGCCTCCGCCGGTGCCACGTACTTGCGAACCGTCTTGGGGTCGATGCCCAGGCTGGTCGCCACCACCGACTTGGGACGGCCGGCGTGCCAGTGCTGGAGCACCTCCACGATG